>CAZIBP010000056.1:0-1530 GCA_964537665.1 uncultured Pseudomonadales bacterium | reverse complement strand
GCAACAACTTTCAGAAATTCTTGGTTTTAAAGTCCGCACAGAATTGGAAGGTAACAGATTGAACCACAGCATTGGAATTATGGGGGCTGAACAGCACTTATTGCGTTTTCCTGGTGATGAGCTTAGCGCTCATGACGCTTATAGAGAGGCTGGCATTGCTCCAGCTAGAGGAGCTTTTGGTTGGTTCACTGAGAATGGTGAGCTAACTAAGCAGTCAATTTTACGTGAAAAATATTATTTTGCTGTGCAGCTCATGTATTTGCCAGATTGGAACCTTAAGCACCCAGAACTTAAGCCTTGGTATAAATACCGTAAAATGATCGTCATTAATCCAGCTGAGCAAATTGCGGTAGTTGGGGTAGTGGCTGATGCTGGACCCAGCATGTGGGTCAAAAAGCAATTTGGTGGTTCGCCAGAAGTGATTCGTGAAGGCAAAATTTGGTCACCAAATAGTAAGGGTAAAGTAATGCTTTTATTTGTCGATGATGAAGAAGACCAGATTCCACTGGGACCGATTTCTTTAGATCTGGCTTCTGCTTTGGCTAGAGCAAACAATTCTCCTCAAACAATCATATGATCAAAACTAATTTATTTATTGGCTCAAGATATCCTGTTAATCGTCAAAAAATTAAGCAAACTGTAGAAAGAGTTTTAACAGAACATGAAATTAGTCATGCTCAGGTTGATGTTTCTATTGTTGGAGCTAGAAAAATTACCACTCTTAATGAGAAATATTTGAAACACCAGGGTCCAACTGATGTGCTATCTTTTCCACAACACGATAAAGGTCAACTGGAGGATATTCCACTTCCAAAAGGAGAATTAGTGCATTTAGGGGATGTGGTAATTAGTTTTCCAGAAGCGGTTAAAACAGCCAAAAGATTTGGCAAAATGGTTGATCAACAGATTTGTTTTTATCTAGAGCATGCTCTATTGCATTTGCTTGGTTATCACCATGATGATCACTAGTCGCTACAAGTGAATGAGAAGATGGTAGAATCTAGCTATGGCTTGGTATCGTCTCTATCGCCCCAAGAAAATTGCCGATCTCAACATCAGTTCAGTGAGAGATTCTCTTTCGCAAATGATGAAGTTTGGCAAAATTCCCCAATCTTTGCTCTTTGCCGGACCAAAAGGCACGGGAAAAACTTCTGCCTCTCGTATTTTGGGAGCAATGCTTAATGATCCAGCTAATGCTGAATTGGTTGATCATCTTTTTTTCAAAAAAGTTGCTCCTAAAAATTTATTCTTTAAAGAGCCTGATGAAACTAGTGATTTTTCCAAGAGAGTTTATGAGGGGCACTCCTTTGTAGTTCAGGAGTTAGATGCTGCCTCCAATCGTCGCATTGATGACATTCGCTTACTCAAGGAAAGAATTAACTTGCCTCCTAGTGAAGGCAAAATGACCGTTTACATTCTGGATGAGGTGCACATGCTGACCAATGAAGCTTTTAATGCTTTGTTGAAAATTTTGGAAGAGCCACCGTCCCACGTGGTCTTTATTTTAGCCACTACTGAGTTACATAAGAT
>CAZIBP010000055.1:0-1568 GCA_964537665.1 uncultured Pseudomonadales bacterium | reverse complement strand
AAAAATTAACTAACTTCCGTTCTAATGCTGACTTTTTAACAGTGCTTGACACTCGTATCGAACTCAGTCTCGAACAATGTTTAGATTTCATTGAAGATGATGAATTATTGGAAGTGACTCCCAAGAATTTACGTTTGCGTAAACGTTATCTCAATAAATTACAGCGTGCTCGACAAAACCGTTAATTTTCGGGTAAAATTAGTCTCATGACTGATTTTAATAAGCCCTTAGCTGCTTTGATTCGCCCAGTTGCCTTAGTTGATTTTATTGGTCAAGAACATTTAGTTGGTGAAAATGGGCCAATTAGTACTGCTATGGCTTTGCAGGCAATTTTTTCGATGATTTTTTGGGGACCTCCGGGAGTAGGTAAGACTACTTTGGCAAGAATTATTGCCAAAGAGAGCGATCGAGAATTTATTGAGATCTCTGCAGTTTCTGCTGGCAAAGCCGATATTCGCAAGATCGTCGAAGATGGTCGCAAGCAGAAAGGTTTATTGGAGGATTATCGCGCCCCAATTTTATTTATTGATGAAATTCATCGTTTTAATAAAGCTCAACAGGATTATTTGTTGCCTTTTGTGGAAGAGGGAGTTTTGATTTTGATTGGAGCTACCACTGAGAATCCTTCTTTTGAAATTATTTCGCCCTTACTCTCTAGAATGCGAGTTTTTATTTTTAAGGCTCTAAGTGAAAAAGAGATGAAGCAAGTTTTACAATTAGCGATCAAAAAAATTTACCAAAACCAAAAATTAATAAATAAAAAAGCAAAAAAAATTGTTATACCAACTAAAAGTGAGGAATTTCTTCTTAATTATAGTTCTGGTGACGCACGCAAACTTTTAACTTTAATCGACAACACTTTTGCTCTTTATGCCAATCTTGAATTGGAATCACTCAAGAATTCTTTGCAATCTAAACATCTAAGTTATGACAAAAAAGGCCCAGAGCATTACGAAACTATTAGTGCTTTTATCAAAAGTATGCGTGCCAGCAATGCTGATGCTGCCGTCTATTATTTGGCAAGAATGGTGGAGGCAGGTGAAGACCCGTTGTTTATTGCGCGTCGTATGGTGATTTTTGCTTCGGAAGATATTGGCTTGGCTGCGCCAACCGCTTTGGTAGTGGCTAATGCAGTTTTTAATGCCTGTCAGATTATTGGTTATCCAGAATGCGCTATTAATTTGGTTCATGGGGTGACTTATTTATCTAATGCGCCGAAGAATCGAAGTGCCTATGATGCTCTCCGAGCTGCTCAAGCTGATGTGCATCAATATGGCAATCTAGAAATTCCCCTGCATCTCAAAAATGCCGACACTAAACTACTTAAGGAAATTGGTTATGGCAAAGGTTACGAGATGTATCCTGATAAAGAGACAAGTTTGTTGCCAGAGAAGTTAAAAGGGAAGAAATATTTGAAACTTAAAAAATAAATGCTTTTTGTTTTGCAAAAAGACAGGGTCCGAAATATAATATAGCCTTGTTCTTTAAGAAAAGCACCCATAGCTCAGTTGGATAGAGCGTTGGTTTGCGGAACCAAAGATCGTGCGTTCGAATCGCACTGGGTGCAC
>CAZIBP010000054.1:0-1618 GCA_964537665.1 uncultured Pseudomonadales bacterium | reverse complement strand
GCACATCCGTCATGACTAAGAAATTAGCAAATTACGCTTTTATTGACAGCCAAAATCTTCATTTGGGAGTATCTTCGCTTGGTTGGAAAATAGATTATCGCAAGTTACGACTTTATTTGAAGAATAAATTTCAGGTTGAAAAAGCTTTTTTATTCATTGGTTTGGTTTCTAACAATCAGCAACTGTATACTGAATTACAAAGTGCAGGTTTTATTTTAATTTTTAAACCTACAGTACGTTATTTTGAAAATGGTAAAGAAACCGTTAAGGGGAATGTTGATGCTGAATTAGTTTTACATGCAGCGGCTATTTCATATTCTAGTTATGACAAAGCTGTTCTAGTTAGTGGTGATGGAGATTTTGCTTGTTTAGTTGAATATTTAGTAAAAAATAAAAAATTTTTAAGTCTTTTAACTCCATCATTAAAGTACTCCAAACTTCTTCAGCCTTTTTCTAAATACATTGTAAGAATTGATAAAATGAGAAATTCACTTGAATATAAAAAAGACCAGCATCAGCGTTCGGTCAAAACCTTAGGCTTATCTGGTCATGGTGATAAGGGTATTGTAGCATCAAAACCTAAAAAAATCTAGTTTTATGACTTTACCTAATATTGAAAAATCCAAATTAGCCTTTCTCAATGTTTTCTTATTTTCTCTGTTTTGGGCTTTGCAAATCCTCGTTAGTAAAATTGGTTTTAGTGCAGGCGCCAAAGCTGTTCCTTTCACTCTGCAGTCAGCCGTTATAGCTTTGATTTTTCTCAGCGTAATAGTTTTGCCAAAGGGTTATAAAGAAATTGTTTCTCTACCGAAAAAGGTTTTGCTTGGATTGCTTTTGGCCAATGCCATTCACTTCGGTCTGGGTGGCTTTTTTAGTAATTCTGGTGTGGCTCTGACTTCAGCTGTCAATGCGGGTTTCTTGGTCAAATTTGCTTTGGTGACGACGATTATTTTGGCTTGGATTTTCCTCAAAGAAAAAATGACCTGGATTAAAGCTCTCGCCGTCTTAATTATGGTTTTTGGTAGTTATTTGATTTCCACTAAAGGCCAACCGATCATCCCACAAATTGGTGATTTCTTGATTGTTTTGGCTTGTTTCTCTTGGTCTACAGCCAACATCTTGGTTAGGAAAGCTATCAAAGATACGACGGTTAGTGGCGATGTTGTTTCATTCCTCCGTCCCATCGCTGGCATTCCTGTGCTTTTGTTATTTGTCTTATTTTCACCTTTATACCCAGCACCCATCCAACAGGTCTTCGCTGCTAATTATTTTGATTTGACTTATTATCCTTACGTCATTGGCAGTGGTATTTTCACGGCTTTATTGTGGATTTTTCTCAACCGCACTCTCAAAGTCGCCACTGCTTCCTATATGACTATGATGTCGATGATGACCTCTGTCTTTGTCGCCATCCTCGCAGTTTTCCTTTTAAAAGAACAAATTACTTTTACTCAAATCTTTGGCGGCATTTTAACTATTTTTGCGGGTATAATAACTCACTACTTTGAGCACAAACCAACAACAAAATAAAAAAGGAAGGGTCGCATAGCGGCTATTGCAACAGCCTCGAAAACTGTCGCCTTCGGGCACCGCGGGTTCGAGTCCCGCCCCTTCCGCA
>CAZIBP010000053.1:0-1739 GCA_964537665.1 uncultured Pseudomonadales bacterium | reverse complement strand
GTATTTAAACTCATTGTTTATACTGCAAGATACAGAAAAGTTGTGAATGCTGAAACAAAAAATTATTATTTACTCAGTCCTTTCAGCCCTTGCCCTACTCTTAATTACTAGCTCAGCAATTGCTAGCTATCGTTATTTCAACCAAAAAAAAACTTTTGAAAAACAGAGCGAAGACAACTTAATCGATCTTGAACAAAAACTAAACCTAGATCCAAATTTGGTAAAAGAAGAAGATAAAAAAACCTTAAATGTTTTATTAGCTGGTTATGGTGGAGCTGGCCATCAAGGTGGCTATTTAACTGACGTAATCCAAGTGGTTCACTTTAATTTTGAAAAGAAAACAATTGTTTTTATCTCAATACCTAGAGATCTCTATTTGCTTGGTCAAGATCAACAAGGCTACAAAATAAACACCCTAATGAGTGTTGGCATGAATCGAGGAGATGGACTTCAATCTGGACTAGAACTAATGCAAAAAAGCATTAGTCAGATCAGCGGATTAGCGATTAAATATTACATCGGCATTGATTTTGTTGGTTTCAAAAGGACAATTGGTTATGAATTAAATAGCATTGAAGTTGATGTTGCACAAACTCTGGAAGATAAGTGGTACCCCATTGAGGGTGCTCAACTTGATCCGTGTGGCTACACTTCAGAAGAAATTGCCAGTTTGACAGCTCAATATAGTGGCTTCGAATTGGAAAGCAAATTTGCTTGTCGCTATGAACATCTTTTATATAAACAAGGCAAAGTCAAAATGGAAGGCCATGACGCCCTTGCGTATGTTCGTTCACGCCATAGTTCCAGTGACTATGATCGCAGTAGAAGACAGGTTGAAGTTTTAACGGCCATTCGCAATAAATTGTTTAAACTTCAAGCACTTGAAAATATCCCAAAATTTTACGAGGCTGTGACAAAACATGTCACGACAAATCTAGACCTAGAAAGTGCTAAATATCTTGCTCCTCTCCTAATTGAAGCAAATCAATTTACAATACAAAGCATCAATCTCACTCCAGAAAACGTGCTACAAAGCAGTAAGTCTAATCAAGGAGCATTCATCCTGATCCCTAAATCGGGAACAAATAACTGGCAAACAATTCAAGCATTCATTAAGAGTCAACTTTAGCTTCGATTAAAAAAGCTTCTAAACCAACCCCAAACGCCTTGATTTTTCATTTCTTCTTGAACTGTACTTTGCAAAGATGCGTTCTGTTCCACCAAGGCATTAATCGTATTTTCTAACTCAGCAATTTCTGTCTTATCATTGGTTTCTTCTTGCAATTGCAAAAGCTCGCTAATTCTTGATCTGTTAGCAGCAATTTCTTCTTGCACACTCAAAACTGCTTCTTTGTCATAACCAAACATTTTCTTTAACCAAATTTTCTTTTCTTCCATCTTGGCTAATTTTTCAGCAATCTTTTCTTGAGATTTGACTTGTTCTTTGGCAATTTCTTTCACCTTCTGCCCAATACCTTTCACATCTTCTTTCATTTCCAGAAGAACCTGCACCTGTTTGGCCACTTCACCCATATGCTCCTTAGCAGAACCACTTGCCAAGCCCATTTTTTGATCATCTTCTCCTACTTCATTAAGATTGCTTTCAACTTCTGCTCTTTCTCTTAAAGTCTCGCCCTTCATTTCTCCCAATTCATTTCTTTCCCGATTTTGATCTGTTTCAAGCTCCTCAGTTTCATCTTTTTCAGTTTCATTGCTGTCGTCAACCTGTCTTAATTCTT
>CAZIBP010000052.1:0-1831 GCA_964537665.1 uncultured Pseudomonadales bacterium | reverse complement strand
GAGACAAAATTAGATTCAAACTAATCTCTCAGCTTTTTTTCAGGCAATTATTATACTATGGTAGGGTTTTATGAAAATTCTGTTGGTTGAAGATGAGTATCGCATTAGTCGATCGCTGAAAAAGGGTTTGGAACAAGAGGGTTTTTTGGTCGATGTTGCTTTTGATGGTGAAGTGGCTTATGAATTGGCCAGTAGTAATGAATATGAAGTGATTATTCTTGACTTGATGATTCCCAAGATCGATGGCATGACTGTTTGCAAGCAATTAAGAGCTGATAAGATTTATATACCGATTTTAGTTTTGACAGCCAAAGATAATCTAGAGGATAAAGTTCTAGCTTTGGATTTTGGTGCCGATGATTATTTAGTCAAACCATTTGCTTTTGCTGAGCTTCTTGCCAGAACTAGAGCTCTAACTAGACGCCCCAAGATACAGCTTAGTTCCATACTAAAAATTGAAGATTTGCAGTTGGACACAAAGAGTTTCACAGTGAAGAGAAATGACAAAATAATTGATTTATCCAAAAAAGAATTTGCCCTTTTGGAATATTTGCTTCGTCATAAAAATCGAATTCTAAGCAAAGAACAAATTATTAGTCACGTTTGGGATTATGAGACTAATATTCTGTTTAACACAGTGGAGGTTTATATTGGTTATTTAAGAAATAAAATTGATAAGCCATTTAGAGGTAAAAAACCTCTAATTCAGACAGTTCGGGGGTTTGGCTACAAGATTGGAGAATAAGCGATGTTTAGGTCTGCTCGGTTGAAGTTAACTTTGTGGTATTTTTTGACTATTTCTTTTGTATTGTTGTTATTTTCAGCCTTGATTTATCAAGCTGGATCAATGTTGTTATTTGAAAATTTAAGTCGCTTATATTTACGTTTGCAGGCTTTGGAATTAAATGTTTCTTCGCCAACACGTTTACCAAGAAATTTGAGAGATCCGCAAGTGGAATTGGCCGACATCGACAAAACAGAATTTGTGGAAGAACTGAATTTAGCAAAGCAAAAGTTATTATTTAGTTTGATCTTAATAGATTTCGGTATTTTATCGATTTCAACTTTTTTGGCTTATATATTGGCTGGGAAAACACTTTCACCAATAGAAAGAGCACTTGTTGCACAAAAAAGATTTACTACAGATGCAGCTCATGAGCTTAGAACTCCACTCACAGCAATTAAAACTTCACTTGAAGTGAATTTGAAAGACAATAATTTAAGTAGAGTGGCTGCTATTAAGATTTTAAAAGAAAATTTAAAAGATATTGAATGTCTTAGAAAATTAAGTAATGATTTACTATTACTCTCTCAAGTTGAGAAAGCTAACCAGCAAGTTCGTCAGGAGACAATTGCCTTGGATGAATTGTTAGCTGATTTGATTAATAAATTTCAAGCAATTTCTAAGAATAAAAACATCAAGATTGTTGGCCAAGCTGAGCATGAACTAATCAAGGCGGATTATTTGAAATTGAATCAATTGCTTTCCATACTGATTGATAATGCGATTAAATATACGCCAAAGTCAGGTAAAATTGACCTTAACTTTTTTACAGAAAAAAATAAAACTTTTTTTCAAGTTAAGGACAATGGAATAGGTATCAGCAAACAAAATTTACCTTTAATTTTTGATCGATTTTATCAAGTAGAAGCAGCCAGAACCAAAAATAGTAACCCCAGTTTTGGTTTAGGTTTATCAATTGCCAAAGAGATTGCTAAGCAACTCAATGCAAACTTAAAAGTTGAGAGTCGTCTCAATAAAGGCAGCACTTTTACTTTGTGTTTATGCTAAACTAAGCCCATGTTGGACGAATATTTACAGGATTTACTC
>CAZIBP010000051.1:0-1902 GCA_964537665.1 uncultured Pseudomonadales bacterium | reverse complement strand
AACGTTGTACGCTATACCCGTTTTCCGCTTGGTTGTTCCAGTGAACTGAAAAGAATTCGATTTTGTTTTTTCTTATAAGGTAGGGATTTATTTTTATAAGGGGATATAAGGTGTTTCTGCGAAAATTTTATCTTTACTACTAGGAACATAGACACAACATACTATGAAACTTATTTGGCAAATTGAAAATAGAGATATAATTAAGGTTAAAAAATTTTTTGAAATAAATAAAAAAAGTAATTTCGTAGTAGGTCGTATAAAACGAAATATCGAAAAAAATTTTCCAAAAGTTACAAAAGAAGAATTTTGGGAAGCGACGATAACCTGTTTACTTACCACACAACAAAGATCGGGACCAAAAAGTATTGTAACAAAATTTGTTACCCGTAAGCCTTTCCCGTTGAGTTATGCACTTTGTAAAAATAATGTTGACCTCGAGAAACTAACTGAAGACGTATTAATAAAATTTGGTGGTATCAGACGCACAAAAACTATTGCAAAAGAAATACAGGTTAATTTTACATGGTTAGAGGGTGGTGGTTGGCAAGAGGTATTTGATATTGTGAACAATTTATTAACAAACTCATCTGTTGCAGTTGAACGAGAATCAGCAAAATTAATTATGGTAAAACTGCGAGGCTTCGGTCCGAAACAATCAAGAAATCTTTTACAAATGCTGGGTCTTACCAAATTTGAAATTCCCATTGATAGCCGGATCACTAAATGGCTAACCGATTTTGGTTTTCCGATTAAATTATCTGCCGCCGCTCTCGGAGACGAAAATTATTATAATTTTGTTCAAGATGGCTTTCGTAAAATATGTGAAGCTTGCGAAATTTTTCCATGCGTTTTAGACGCTGCAATTTTCTCCAGTTTTGACGAAGAGTGGCCGGAAGGTATGTTGAGATTTTAAATTCCAGCAATCAAATAGGCACTTGACACACTATATCCAATCGGATATAGTATTGTTATTAATTCTTAATGGCTCAGGTTGATGCTGCTCTAGTATGAAGATTGTATATTACTATGACGAAATATCAAAATCATGTCCTGTAAAATCATACCTAGCTCAGTTAACGGGGCAATATTCTGATAAAAAACAAGCAAATAAAAAACTAGCCGATATACATGGAAAAATTATTTATATTGCACAAATCAATGGAAGGCCTCAGCCGCCAGTCGCGAGGCCAATACAAAATTTTAGCTTTTTTGAGATTAAAAGCAGGAAGAACAATAAAATTTTAATAAGAATTACGTATTTTTGCCATCAAGGTACGATGATCCTTCTAGATGCCTTTGAAAAACCTGATTATTATCGTACATCTAAAGATAAGAAAACTGTCAGTAATGAATTTAAAAAATCAGAGTTATATAGAAACAATTTTATAAT
Organism: uncultured Pseudomonadales bacterium; assembly: GCA_964537665.1. Lineage (GTDB taxonomy): Bacteria > Patescibacteriota > Microgenomatia > UBA1400 > PJMF01 > UBA1364. The sequence continues at coordinate 512 of CAZIBP010000051.1, read as the reverse complement.
GAATCCAAAATTATATGAAGAATATAAATAGCAAAAAACAATCAGTCGATGTTATGCAAGAGGCAAAATTGGATCCTGAATTTTATAATTATGTTAAAGATGCTGAAGTAAAAATCAGACTATCAGTTGAAGTCTATAAAATGAGAGAACAAAAAGGTTTAAGTCAAACACAGTTAGCAAAACTCGTAAAGTCAACACAGAAGGTAATCTCAAAAATTGAAAATGCAGAAGTAAATATTGGCATTAACTTGTTAAATAGATTAGCTGAATGTTTAGATTTCAATGTTAAAAACTGGTCTAATATTTTTGGTTTTTTTCCAAATAACATGACCGTTACCCTTGAGTATAAAGGCGCAAACAACATTGAAGGTTTGGAAATACTTTCCAAAATTGATCATAGTGAAACTTGTTCAGTTAAGCAAATAATTTAATTTTTTTATGAAACATATTTGGTCAATCATCTGCGAAAATTCTTCCGTGGACTCAGATAATAATTTAATGAGTATTTTTAA
>CAZIBP010000050.1:0-1906 GCA_964537665.1 uncultured Pseudomonadales bacterium | reverse complement strand
TCCAGCCACCAATTCATTTTCTTGATTATCTTGATGCGCTGGCTCAGCTGCCTTAGGCAACAAAAAATCGTTTCCGGCAGTACTTTTCAAAGCAACAGATGATGGAACCGCAAATAATTGCACCACAAGAGTAGTATTAAAACCTTTTAAATTACCATTGACTACCGCCAAACCCATTTGAGTAAAATCTTGATTAACTATGTTTTCGCGATGAGATGGTGAAGCCATCCATGCTCTAACTACTTCACTACTATTATCAAAATCTCTCGCCAAGTTTTCACCAGCATACTTGTAAACATATTTAGTTTCTTTGATAAAATCCCAAGCTTGCTTCCCATCAGGAGCAACATGAGCCCAATACTGATCATTAAACATGTCTTGGGCTTTGGCTAATGCTGCCTGATTTAGATCTTCATTAATAATTAATGCTGGCAAGCCCAATTTTGCCCGCTCTTCGTTGGTGGTCTGCAATAAACTATTTACATTAATATTTGAACTAAAACCTAAAACTTTATCTGATAAACTCGGAAAAAATCTCAAAGAATTAAACAGAGAAAAAACTGCTATTAAAACAAAAGACAGCACCAAAATAGATTTTGGATGTAATAAAAAAGAACGATAGCGGTTGGAAGCTTGTGGTTTAAAAAAGTGATTAAACTTAAACCACCAGCTTTTTTGTACTTTTCTTTTTTTTGCCATTAACAAATTTAATTATGACAAAAAAAATACAGACAAACAAGCAGCTTGCAAGCAAATAATAAAAAAGTGAAAAATGAAACTCTTGACTATCAGTTTGATTGTTCCCACTTGCGCTTGAATTTATGGATGTACCTGCCGATAAAACCATTGGCTGATTATTTTGTTCCGATAGTTGATTTTTCTCTGATACAAGCTCGCTATTTTGAGCGATTGATTCTAAGCAATTAAAGTTAAGCACCAAATCAAAATTAAAGAGAAGTCTTTCTTTTTCAAAAAAGATACTAGAAAAGTCAAAATTAAATAAATATTGCTGATTAGTTTTGGCCTTAATTAAACCAAAATTAGTTTTCTGTTGGAAAAAATCTACCAAACTACCATGAAAAATTAATTTATCAGCCTGACTTATTACTAAATTTGCCTGTGTGAGCAAAGGCTGCGGTGAAAAATTTTTTGATTCTAAATCAATTTGACAATCAAATGTTCCAAGATTATTTATATTTAACAAATATTTATTTTCTAAAGGATTGGTAATAATCAAATTTTGATTTTGAGAAATAATTTGACATGACTGACTCTCAGAAAAACAAGCTAAGTTAATTTCTTTCATAAATTCCTCACGTCAATTATAGAAATTTTCTCTGATGCGAATTTATTATTTGCCACAACATAAACCAGGCCATCACAAAGAAAATTATTTAAATTAAAAATTAATTCTTGATTTTGATTGCTGAAAAAATTTGTAAAATAAAAATTCGACCACATAAAATCATCTTTTTTGCTCAGAGTAGCTGAGTTGATGACTTTCTGCTTTTCATCCAAACAAAAAATATCATAACGATTGCTATTTTTAACCGATTCTTCAATTTTAAATACAACAGTCAATGATTGATCTAATTCTTTAACTGCACTAAATTCTCGAATTTTTAAATCGTCATGAATTTGCTTAGTTAAATCTTTGACAAAATTAACCTCACTAATTTTAAGTTCAAAACCATCGAGCACATTGTTTCGGTAAAAAACTGGCCAATTGTTGGAGTCATTTTGAACAAATTCCAATAAAGGTATCTGTATTTTGTGCAATAAACCATCAGCTAGACTAGCATCTGCATAAAAAATAACTTTTTCACCAATGCTAACTATAAAGAGAGGTATATCAGTGGGTAAGTCAACGTTTTTTGTTAATTGATAATTAAAACTTAAAATATTG
>CAZIBP010000049.1:0-1908 GCA_964537665.1 uncultured Pseudomonadales bacterium | reverse complement strand
AATCGCAAAAGTCGAACCCGCCGGAGCGAACAAATTCGGATACGCGTCCGACACTGCCCCCGTGCTGATACCATTGATCGGCAAAATATTGGCCAACGCGTTGACCACGACCATGAGGAGAAAGGTGAGGAGGGTGAGGAATTTGAGCATTAGGTAAAGTATAGCAGGTGAGCACCATCTATCACTGAGCGTCCAACTCTTTTTCCCGATTCTTGATACAGTCAATAATTCTGTGCCAATAGGCAGAGTTGATGAATTTTTCCGGCTGCGCTTTGGCCGTTTTGTTCAATGCGTTTTTGCTGATTTTCTCACCACCGAGCACCGAGCGCAACTCATCTTCAAGATTGTCTTGGTGCCACATAATCGAGATCTCAGCATAAGATTTATTTGAAATGGCCTTTTTACAATTTTCCAAAATTTCCGCCGGATTTGTCCCGTGATAACTGCCATAATTGAACGGCTGCCACTTTTGCGTGTGGTATCTAAATTTCTCTAGATCAATCAGCTTGATCAAAAAATCCTTGTCTGTCCTCCCTTCCCCATAAACAAAACCAGTGTATTTTGCTTGGAAGTTGCGCATTGTTTACACCCTGATTTTAGGAAAGGCACCATATGCGCCTGACATATACTTGGCCAAATGATTAGCATCGCTTCTGATGCCATCAACTTTGCTCAACCGGTCGGAAAAACTCTGACCATCCTCATTTTTTGCTACCAGATAAATCTGATGGGTGTCCAAAAAATTCACGAAGCCCAAATCGTGGGAGGAAAAGAACAATTGGGCAGTTTTGTCGGCCGACTCATCGATGAAATAACTAATTAGTTTGTTGAGGGCTTCGGGATGTAAGCCAAATTCAAGCTCATCGAGCACCACACAAACATTATGCCTGATGGCATAGATGATTTTAGCCAAGGTGAAAAAAAGCTGCTGCGTACCTCTAGATTCATATTCAAAACCTAGATTAATCTTCACATTGTCCACCAAGTGGACTCCAGAGGCAGTAATGATAGTTCTGTCTTGATCAATTTTTTCAGTGACATCGAATTCCTGCAAACCAACATCAAAATTGCGAATGAAGCGGTTCATTTCTTGACTGATCTCTGGATCGGAGAGATAAAGCCTAAGAGAAGCCACTTGATGATTGGCATTATTGATCTGACCACGCTCGTTGATGTTGGTTTTCAAATTGACAAAATAACCATACACCAGATTAATTAGCTCAATATCGTAAATCGACTTCAAAAATGCAATCAAAGAAACGTCTTGTCTAATTTTGGGCAAACGCTGGCTGGAACCATCGAACACAAGTTCGTTGAGATAGCTGATTTTTGCACCATCTCGCTCGAACACCTTGACTAGTCTCGCATATTTTTTGGCCTCTACGTATGACAGGCTTTCCTTGAGGATCCTGTCATCTTTGATCGCAAACTCGTAATAGAAAATTTTGTGGTCTAGCTCAAATTCTATGTAAAAACTCGACTGATTTTTGTTGTTAAAAAAAGTGCGAAAGGCAATGTTCAAATCTGGATTGGAATCGTCTTTGGTGCTGGTAGCAATAAAATGACCAAAGAAACTCAAAATTCTCATGACATTAGTTTTGCCCGACGCATTGGGACCGATGAAGCCAGTGATTTTGCTGACCTGGTCATTGAATTTGGAATTGTAGTAGGAGTAGGAGGTCTTTTTTTGCGCAGTAAAATCCAAAACCTGCTCATCTTTGAATGAGTAAAAGTTGCTGAACTTGATCTTTCTTATCATAGATACACAAATACTAGCACTAAACTGGGGTAAAGTCAAGAGTTAATACAAATTTTTGTATTAAGTGTGGGAAATACTGGAATATTGGGATGGAATTTGATCAAAACAGTCACACATCCCCTCTTTAACCTGCTATCCAAACATTAGTA
>CAZIBP010000048.1:0-2816 GCA_964537665.1 uncultured Pseudomonadales bacterium | reverse complement strand
CAAAAAGATCAGTAACCAATTCATCACCAAGTACAACTACTTTTGATCTGGCAGCAACTTGTGCATCACCAATAAAAGAGCCCTGAGATAAATTTAACTCATGAACACTGGCATAGGTTGCTTCAACACCAGTGATTGAAGATTGAATTGTGTTTCCATCATAAGTAATTTGCTTATTTGTACTAACTAATCCAGCCACATTAACCACATTTGACAGCATTGCCAAAGCTTTTAAATCGGCTTCCACCAAAGTATCTACTGTACTCCCACTACCTCCACCAGGACCACGCACATTACGCCCTGCTTGTACTGTCAAAATATTTGCCCCAAAACTAGAAATTTCTCCAACTATCGATTGAGTTGCTCCATTCCCTAAAGAAACAATCACAATCACTGAGGCAATACCAATAATAACTCCAAGCATTGTCAAAATAGTCCTTACAAGGTTAGTTCGTAGAGCATTAAGAGCTAGAAAAAATAATTCCACAAATTCCATATTTTATTTCTTTTCAATGAGACCATCTTTGACCCTAATAATTCTGCTAGCAAAAGCGGCAATATCATCCTCGTGCGTAATTAGAACGATAGTGTGGCCTTTTTTATTTAGTTCTTTAAAAAAATTCATAATTTCATGAGCAGTTTTAGTATCTAAATTTCCAGTTGGCTCATCAGCAAGCAAAATAGCTGGTTTCATCACTAACGACCTAGCAATAGCCACTCTTTGAATTTGACCACCTGAAATATGATTAGAGAGGTTAGCTGCTTTATCCTTGAGCCCAACTAAATCTAAAACCTCCAGAGCTCTTTGGCTTCTTTCTTCTTTTGCAACATGAGCATACATCAGAGGTCTTTCAACATTTTTGAGCACTGTAGTTCGAGGTAATAAATTAAAAGATTGAAAAATAAATCCAATATCACGATTTCTAATTTCGGCTAATTCATCATCATCGTAAGCATCAATGAGACGATCTTTCAAATAATATTGACCACTACTAACTAAATCTAAAGCTCCAATGATATTCATGATTGTTGATTTACCGCTACCAGATGGACCGGTAATTGCTACAAACTCACTTTCTTTAATATCAAAGGAAACACCTTTTAATGCTTCGTAAGTAATTGGACCAGTTTGATAAAATTTATGGACATTGCGAAAAGAGATAATATTTTTTTTAGAACTCTTTGGCATTAATTCTTTGGGGCAAAAAAGCCACTATTTTGGCTAGAAGTTTTACTACTAATTTCACCAGAAATAATTTTTTGCCCATCTTGCAAACCACTTAATACTTCACTATTTATATCTCCAGATAAACCAATTTTAACTGGCTGATAAATTGTAGTTTTAGTTTTATCATCAAAAATTAAAACTGCTTTCTCTCCCTGATATGGTTTAATTGCTGTATTAGGAATCAATAAAATATCATTTTTTTCTTGAGTGATAATGTTAACCTGAGCTGTCATACCTGGACGCAACTGTTGATTAGATGCGTCAAGAATTAAGTAAACATAATAGACTGCCACATCAGAACTAATAGTTGCAAATTCATCAACTCTTTTGACTGTCGCATTCATTTCCAATCCTGAAAGCGCGTCAATTGTAATTAGAGCTTTCTGCTCTGGCTGGACATTAATAATATCATTTTCATTAATTGCAACTTTTACCCAAGTTATATCATTAGTTTTTATGATTAAAGTGGTGTCAGTTGAACTAACTGTCTGACCAATAGCAAGACTCAAATTGGCAACCTGACCCTCAGCCGTTGCTTTAACTGGACCACTAGAGCTAGCTTGATAGTTCAGCCAAGCATTATTAAGTGCAGATTGAGCCTGAGCAATTACCTGGTCTTGATTGAGGCGGCTAGCCTCAGCCGCTTGCCAATCTCCTTTAGTTTGAATGTAAACTGGATCATCAACCGATAATTCTGTATCTAAAGCTTTACTTTCAAAATCTTCATGAGCTTTCCACATAGCTGAATCTAGCGTGTCTAATTTTGCTCTAGCTGCTGATAAATTATTCTTAGCTGTTAAATAATCAGAATAAGCTTTACTGCGTTCTTCTTCAGTAGCGTTGCTAACAACATAAAATAACTTATCTCCCTTTTTTACTTGCTGACCATTATCAACATAAACTTCAGTTACAACTCCATTAATAGAGCCCATTATTTCAGTTTTATTACTAGAAGCTATTTCGCCAGTTTCAGAAACTATTTGCGTTAAACTTCCTTTTTTTACTTGGGTGAATTGATAGGTTGGAGTCTCACTTGAAGATTTACTACGTGCAATTATCAAGTAAAGAAAAAATAATAGAATTAAAACCGCTGAAATCTTTTGCCACTTTGGTAATTTTTTAAAGATAAGAAATGTTTTTTTCATTAGCGTGTTCCAGTTCCAGGTCCAGTGCCAGTAGCGTGTCTAACTGTTCTAAAAACCGATTGAAAAATAGAGGGGTCTTCATTTCTAATCAGCTGACTACGTTCTTCTTTTAATTTTTGATCAATTTCTTCCTGAGTCAAACCTTCGTTCTTCCAAAACTCAACCATCTTGTCTTGCTGAATTTTTACGTTTTCGCGACGTAGGTCTGCTTCTTCTTTAAATTGATAAAAAGCATAAGTAATCATCAATAAAATAGCTACCATCAAAAACAACAACCATTTTAGCCATTTTCTCTTTGACTTTATTTTATTTTCTTGCATGAATTTTATTATATATAGTATTCTGAGAAAAAACTGAGAAGGTTTTAAGTCAAAAAAATAATATTGTCGTATTTAAACTCATTGTTTATACTGCAAGATACAGAAAAGTTGTGAATGCTGAAA
>CAZIBP010000047.1:0-3362 GCA_964537665.1 uncultured Pseudomonadales bacterium | reverse complement strand
CATGCTCATGGTTCTATCTATAAAGGCAAAAAAGCAGGTTCTTTTGGTGATGTGGCTTGTTTTTCTTTTTATCCATCTAAAGCTTTTGGAGCTTTGGGTAATGCGGGTATTATTACTACCAATAGCCAAGAAATTTTACAAAAAGCTGCAATGTTTGCTGAGCATGGTTTGTCTGGACAAAAATACAGGCACTTTCTGGTTGGTTTTAATGAAAAAATTGATAATCTGCAAGCTGCTTTTTTGAATGTGAAATTCCCTTTTTTGCCGTCTTGGATTGAGCGCAGGTTGGAGATCGCCAAAAAATATCAAAAAGTTTTGGAAGGCAAAAAAGTTAAATGTTCATTCTGGCTAGACCATGTTCAGCCATCTTTGTATGTTTTTTCAATTTTTAGTAAAGATAGAGATAAGCTAGCCAAATATTTAGCCAATCATGGAGTGGGTAGTGGAATTTATTACCCAATTCCACTACATTTGCAAAAGTCATTCGAGTTTTTGGCTTATAAAAAAGGTGATTTTCCTCTTGCTGAAGCTTATGCTCAGACTACCTTGTCAATTCCCTTATATCCAGAATTAACTGATAAAGAAGTTGATTATATTTGCGATTTATTCAGAAAATATCAATTCTGAAATCAATTGAATTTTATTTTCCCAACTATTTTTTTTAGCCAATTCTTTTTGTTTTTTGGAATTTACTTGTGATTTATTTTTGAGTAGTTTTTGCAGTTGTTTTTGCCAATCTTCTAATTTATTACTAACAAAGATCAGATCTTTAAATTCTGGCTTTTTCAACTCTTCAATTTCGGTGCTTAAAACTGTTTTGCCGAAATAGAGATACTCAAAAACCTTCATGGGGTAGCAATACTTGTTAAAAGGAATCTGGGTGTTGTAAGGAATGATTGCCACATCAAATTGCTTAATGATGCCATATAATTCGTAGCGATTATTACTCTTTCCCATTAAAACATTTTCATATTTAGTGATTTTATTTAGCCACTTTTCAGTTTTAAACTGTGGGTCTTTTTTTGGATCTTTTTGAATGGGGCCATAAAAAACAAACTGCCACTGTGGGTTATTTTTAATCAGCTGGTCAAGCAAGCGAAAATCTAAACGATAGTTAAGTCCACCGACAAAGCCAATCACTGGCTTATCAAATGACAGTCGGCTTTTTTTAATTAGTTTTTCGTTTGGCTTAAAGAAGCCTTGAGCTGAAAGGAAGATGGGTTTTTTGCTTTGTTTCTGATGGAGCTTGGCTAGAACTTTCGAATTGACAAAAAAATAATCAACATTTTCAATGAGTTGTTTTTCTTTTTCGCTATCCTCTTGGTAATCAACGCAGTCGTAAAGTTTTATGCTGTTTTTAACTTTAACTTCGGCTAAATCATGATAATTTGGGTAGAAAAACCACAAAATTTTATCTTTGAAGCCAAATTTGATCAAAAATAAGAGCCAACTGAGTTTGCGATTGAATTGTTCCAAGCCTAGCAATTTTCTGCCTGGCAAGAGATATTTAGCTTGGTGAAAATGTAAATTTTTACTAGATGGACATGTGACTTGTGCTTTTTTTTTGAGAAAAAAGTAACTATTAATCTGATCGTAAATGTAAACTTGATTGTATTTGGCCAGGGTCAGGGCAGTTTGACGCAAGAAGTCAGCGCTATGGGTAAAATCACCTTCGATCGGTATGATGATGACTTTATTTTTGATCATGTGCTTATCTCAAGTATTCAATTTTGATTGCTAAATCTGTCGTAAAATTTGGAATAGTTATTTTTTGTGGTCCAGCTGCTTTTTGATCTGCCATAAGTAAGCTATTTGTTTGAGGTGAAAACCATTGAATTTTGGCTGGTTTTGCTAAATTTAACTCAAGCTCAGTAGATTGATTTTTACTCTGATCAACTTTTAACAGGTAGATCAAGATAAAATCTTGATTTTTGAGCAAATAAGCTTGGGTTTGAAGCTCCGGAATTAATAAAGAACTATTTTCAACTGGTAAAATCATTTTTTTTGGCAAAAATTGTTGTAAATTAAAAAGGAAACTTCTTTCGATTGGTCCTAAGTAAATATTGGCATTATTTTGATTTTCGTAGATACCATTTTGGCCATTGGTCCAGAAAATTACACCCATTTTTCTGAAAATGCTCAGCCAAGTAAGGACACGCATGTTGTCTGCTGAATTTTCAAACCAACTTTGACCTTTGAGGCCAAATTCGCTAATTAATACTGGCTTCTGGTATTGCTGGTATTTTTTGTCTAGGTAACTTATATCCCCAGATAACCAACCAGTGCTCATTCTATTGGGGTTGTACCAGTGGACTGACAAAAAATCTAAATTGCTGGCAGCAGCAGTTTCCCAATTAGTACTAATAGGATGTTGATACGGGTCATTTTTTCTGATGTATCCGATGACGAACTCATACCACTTTTTGTCAGCTTCGGCTTCGTTATTTATTTCCCATAGGTCAACGTAAGGACCAAACCGAGCCATGACATAATCTAAATAAGCTTGAAGAGCTTGCTGATTGTTTGTAACAGTAATTTCTTCACGGGATTTATATGGTGGGTAAAAGCCAAAAATTGTCATGATAATTTTGAAATTCCTAGCTTTGAGTTGTTTCACCAACTCGTCTCCAAATTTCCCTCCATTAACGCTTAAGCTGAAATCTTTCCAATCGATTGATTGCCACAAGGCTGGAGTCCAATTTTCCACACCATAGCGGAAAATATTGATATTGGCTTGGTTTTGATACATGTCCAAGTAATCGCTTAGATTTTTATAGGCATATTTCTGCTTGTCATTGCTTGGTTGGTTGAGACTAGAATCTGGCATTTCTTCGGTGTAATTACCATTATAATTTCGGTCAAAAAAAGCATCTTGTATGCCGATGGGGAAGAAAAGTTGTTGTCTATTGATAGTAAAATTGTTGTCGATTATTTCAATTTTTTCATTTTTGAAATTTTGTAAATCAATAGTACCAGTGAATGTTTTGCTGATTAGATAGGGACTACTCATCTTGATTTTGTAATCATACTTGCCAGGTTTTGGTGCAATAAATCTGATTTTCCAACTATTGTGGTCAAAATAAAAACCCTGCACTTTGATTTTTTCTTTTGTGTCTTGTTTGCTAAAAATGGCTGTAATTTTTAGATTTGTGAATCGATTTTGATAAAGTTGTTCATCGTGATTAATAGTAATTTCAAAAATTCCCGATTTTTCTTCTTCTTTCAACTTGAATCTAGTCACCTGAGCTAAGTTTTTTAAGACGTAATTAAATTTTAGTGTTTTTTCTTGCCACCACCATCCCAAAGCATCTTTTTCTTTAATTTCTAAGAATGGATCGTGATTAGTTTTATTTTCTTGATAG
>CAZIBP010000046.1:0-4612 GCA_964537665.1 uncultured Pseudomonadales bacterium | reverse complement strand
ACCTTCAAAATTGGCAATACTAACCATTTTCATCAAATTTTTGTAGCCAATGTAATTTTGGGCCAATAAAGTCAAATGTGATTGATCAGCTCCCATACGTAGCTGTTTATCGAAGCGGGAATTTTTGGCTAAATAAAGTTCTGTGCCAATGATTGCTTTAATGCCTTCTTTTTTACATTCGTTATAGAAAGCAATGTTGCCGTGCATGTTGCCATGATCAGTAATTGCAACGGCTGTTTGGCCAGAATCCTTGACTTTCTTGATCAAACCAGGAATCTTGGCTAAGCCGTCCAACATTGAATATTCAGTGTGAACATGCAGATGAACAAAATCTTGCTTAGACATATCTCTCGAGAAAAGTCTAGCATTAATCAAAGGATTTGTAAAACTTGAGTTTAATCCTTTTCTACTACGTGAAAAGTGTTATTCGCTGGATCTACTGCAAAGTACTCAATTATTTCTAAACCATGCTTTTTTAGCTCTACATTGAGAGCTTGAATTGAGTCGCCCAACATGTAGCTATTAATGACTGCAGTTATGTCAGCATCAACATTTGAAACAGGAAATCTGTGTTTAAACATGTCCACTCTAGTAATAATTTTATCAACTACTTCACCTAATCCAATTTTTACCTCTACTCCCATAACAATCTTTCTCTGGCAGGAATGATAAGTTTCCAAATTGTAACTCTCTACTCGATCTTTGTCAATTTTTTACTCAAGAGAAATTATGAGTTTTTGCCTAATTAGGTTAATATCAACTTTTTTACCAATCGTTTTGGCTATTTGACCGATTAGAAAACCTAAAACAGCAGTTTTACCGGCTTTGTATTTAGTAACAGCATCTAAATTATTTACTAGTACTTGCTCAATGATTTTTTGTAATTCCTCGTCATCAACGTTTTCATTCGCTGTAGCCTGTTTGAATCTTTCCAAAATCAAGTTGGCTTGCTCATCGAAAGTAAATGCAATTTTTTTGTTGATTAGACTGTTAATGACTTTTTGGCAATCTAAGTTTTCTTTTTTAGCTAATTGTAGGATGGCTTCAAAAAAAATTGACTTATTTCGACTAAGAGTTATTTCGTGAGCACTTTTTTGATTCAAACCATACTCAAGCATAAGGCGACTAGCCTTATCTTCTGGCAGTTCGCCGATAGAAGCTTGAATGACATCAATTTCTGCCTTTGTGAATTCAATTGGTGGTAAATCTGGATCTGGAAAATAACGGTAATCTGCCGCGTCTTCTTTAGTGCGTTGCGAAAAGGTTTTTCCGGTAGTTGGATTGTAACCACGTGTTTCTTGAGTTGGAATTTCGCTATTTTGCAAAACTTCAGTTTGGCGAGTAATTTCAAAATTAATCGCCGCTTCCAAAAATTTAAAAGAATTGATGTTTTTACATTCCACTTTATATTCTGGTAATTCCTTACGACCTTCTTTGCGCAAAGAAATGTTAGCTTCCAAACGCATGCCACCCTTTTCCATATCGCAATCAGCGATGTCTAAGTAGCGCATGATTTGTCGTAATTTCTGACCATATTCTTTTGCTTGTGTGGCTGAAATAATGTCTGGTTCAGTGACTAATTCAACTAGTGGTACGCTGCTGCGGTTAAAATCAACCAAGGTGGCTTTATCTAACACTCCATCTCCATCCAAATCAATGTCTTGATGAGAAAGTTTGGCGGTATCTTCTTCCAAGTGAATGCGATTAATACGTACTCGACCTTCACTGGTTTCAAGATAGCCGTCATGACAAAAAGGAATATCATATTGACTAATCTGGTAACCTTTGGGTAAGTCTGGATAAAAATAGTTTTTGCGATCAAATTTGGAAAAAAGATTGATCTTACAATTGAGAGCCAAACCAAGCTTAATAGTTAATTCAATGGCTTTGCGATTGGCCACTGGCAAACCACCTGGCATACCCAAACAGACTGGACAAGTGTAAATATTTGGCTCTGGAGCTCCAAAAGGATCGTTCTTACAAGAACAAAACATTTTTGAATTTGTTTTCAATTCAGCATGTACTTCTAGTCCACAGACCAACTTGTATGGCATATTTTATTTTTTAATACTCCTGTTTCTCCAAGAATTCCATTTTGTGTTTTTTTCAAAAGCATCAGCAACCTTAATTGCTAAATCTTCTCGCCACATGGGGGCAATAAAGTTAGCTCCAAGATAAAGATTACTCTTTTCATCACGATAAAAAGGCAGGCTAATTCCTGGCAAACCAGAGATAGAACTTGGTTCCACTAGCATGTCTTCCAATTCACCAAACATCGCTGAATCAAAAGAAGAACCAATTTTTTTGGCAAAAGAGGGCGAAGTTGGAGCAACCAAAACATCATATTTGTTAAATAATTCTTTGTAGTTTTCTAAGTAAAGAGTACGAACTTTTTGAGCTAAATTGTAATATTGATCAGCGTGACCTTTGGTCAAGGTAAAAGTGCCCAGCATAATTCTTCTCTTGGCTTCATCACCAAAATTATCTCGACCTAAACCATAACGGATCCCATCATAGCGAGCTAAGTTGCTACTTACTTCCGCTCTCTGCACAACTGTATAAACGCCAATCGCGTGATGAGGATCTAGTGCTTGGACAATCTCAACTTTAGCACCCAATTCTTTAAGTATGGCTAGTTCTTTGATTAATTTATCGTTAGTTGCGGCGATTCCCTCATCTTTTAAATCTTGATAAATTACACCTATTCTCATGCCTTTAATACTTTGACCAACAAAACTGGCAAAATCTGGAGATTTTTCTTGGTTGCAGGTGCCATCTTTTTCGTCTGGACCAGCAAAAGTGTTGAGCAGCAAGCAAGCATCTTCGACAGTTTTGGCCAGAGGACCTGGACTATCAGTAGAGGAAGCCATAGCAACTACACCAAAGCGACTTACTCGACCGTAAGTTGGCTTGAAGCCAACGACACCACACCAAGCTGCTGGTTGTCTGATTGAGCCGGCAGTTTCACTGCCAATGGCGGCAGCGGCCAGATCTGCCGCGATGGCGGCAGCGCTGCCGCCAGAGGAACCTCCTGGAAGATGTTCTACGTTGCGAGGATTGAGAGTGCGACCAAAATCACTAGTTTCTGTGGAAGAGCCATGTGCCCAAGCGTCCATGTTAGTTTTGCCATAAATTATTCCGCCGTTTTCTTGCAATCTTGCAGTGACGGTTGATTCGTATTGTGGTTTAAAATTTTCAAGCACTTTGGCTGAGGCGGTGGTGATTAAATTTTTGGTGCAAAAGTTATCTTTGACAGCAATTGGTAAACCTTTAAGTGGTTTATTACTGGCTTTTTTGGCCAATTCTCTAGCATTTAGATCATTATGCAGGTAGATATTTAATTTCTGATTTTTTTCTTTGCAAGCTTTATCTAAATCTGTGTAAATTTCTTCAATTTTGATTTCCTTTTTTTCCAAAGCAGTTAGACTCTCTTTGAGAGTGAGTTCATTTAATTGCATTATTAGTTATCCTTATTGTGTAAAACATAGGGAACGACAAAAAAGCCTTTATAACTTACTTTTGCGTTGGCTAAAGCTTCTTTTTGTGTGAAGCTTTGCTCTTGTTTGACAAGATCTTCGCGCAAAATATTCTTGAAACCAGTTACTTGATGAGTAGTTTTGGTATTTGTGGTGTTGGGTTTTTTCAGTCGATCGACAACGACAAGAGTTTCACTAAAAGCTTCGGCAATCTTTTGACTCTCCTCTTCACCAACTGGGATGTTGGCTAGTTGAGCAATGTGTTTGACTTGAGTGTGATTAACTGACATGTGTTTAATTTAGCTGCTTAGTTTAGCATATTTTTTGCCTTAATTTCTGCTCATTTCTCGCAAAACAGCGATTCTTTCCTCAATTGGTGGATGAGTGTTAAAAAGTTTGGCAAAACTATGGACAGCTCCTTTGGTATTTTTGAGAGGATCGCTGATATATAAGTGAGCGGTGGCTTTATTGGCAACCTCAAGTGGTTCTTGATCTGTGGAAATTTTCTGCAAAGCTCTGATTAACCCTTCCGGATTTTTGGTGATTTCCACGCTGCTTGCATCAGCTAAAAATTCTCTACGTCTAGAAATGGCTAATTGAATTAATTGGGCAATGATTGGTGAGAGAACAGCCAAGATCATGGCAACAATTGTGATGATGATTCCTAATTGGCCGTTATCCTCTTGATCTCTTTTTTTATTATTACCCCAAAAAGACATGCGCAGCATCCAGTCAGCTAGTAAGGCAATGAGTCCAACTAAAACTGAAACGATTGACATCAACAAAATGTCATAATTTTTAATATGGCCAAGTTCGTGGGCGACAACACTCTCAATCTCGCTACGATTGAGACGACTTAATAAGCCTGTGGTTGCACAAACAACAGCGTTTTCTGGATTGCGGCCAGTGGCAAAAGCGTTCATGGCAGTGTCCTCAATCACGTAAAGTTTGGGCATGGGCATTTTTTGTCCAAGACAAATGTTTTCAGTCACAGTGTAGAAGTCAAAAAAATCACTGCGTTTGGCTTCCCTTGCTCCTGAAATACCAAGAATAATCTTGTCAGAGTAATAGTAGCTAAAGAAAGAAGCTCCACCAGAAAAAATTAGGGCCCAAGCGACCATGTTTAATGAGTAGCC
>CAZIBP010000045.1:0-4717 GCA_964537665.1 uncultured Pseudomonadales bacterium | reverse complement strand
CATCTCATAATCAAGTTGACTAGCAGTTTTTTTAACTTCCACCACATTGATGGTGATGTAATGACCATCGCTACTTGGTTCAAGTCTCAAGTAAGGTCGATCAGTCACGGGAATCACGTTGACTGGACTTTGAACTTTTTTCTTGGTGTTGGCGACGGGAGCGGGCGCAGCTGTCTTTTTATTTTTATTGACAAAAAAAACAATTCCGCCAATGAGAATTAGAACAACTGGCAAAATAATTAATAATTGTTTCTTACCGACTTGTAGTTTTGGCATATTATTAATGTTTTAGGCTAACACATTTTGTAGGTAAGCTTCAAGATCATCTAGTTTAATTCTTTTTTGAGAAGCATCATCGCGTTGACGAATAGTAATACTTTCATTTTCCAGAGTTTCAAAATCAATAGTTAGACAATACGGAGTGCCAAGTTCATCTTGAGAGAGATAGCGCTTGCCAATATTGCCACGTTCATCCCAAGCGACGCGGTATTTTTTACTTAGCTGTTCAAAAATTCCTCGAGCTTTATTGACTAATTCTTCTTTATTTTTAAGCAGCGGAAAAACTGCTAATTGATAGGGGGTGAGTTTTTGGTCGAGTTTCAAAACCAGACGATTTTTTGTCTCATCTTGATAATAGGCGTCACAGAGCACCATCAAAAATAAACGGTTAATACCAACAGCCGGTTCAATGACATGAGGAATGAACTTTTTCATGGTAAATGGGTCTGTGTATTCCAAATTTTTACCAGAAAACTTCATGTGTTGCTTGAGGTCGTAGTCAGTGCGATAAGCAATGCCCCAAACTTCTTTCCAGCCAAAAGGATAAAGATATTCAAGATCATAGGTATCTTGACTGTAAAAGCTACGTTCACTGTCTTCGTGACGGCGCCAACGTAAACGATTTTCGCTAACACCCAGAATTTGATTAACAAAATACCACATTTTATCTTTAAAATCTTCGAAAATCCCTTGCCAATTGCTGGTTTCAGGATCAAAGAAATATTCAATTTCAGCCTGTTCAAATTCTAAAGTGCGAAAAACAAATTGACCGGTGGTAATTTCGTTACGGAAACTCTTACCAATCTGTCCCACACCAAAAGGCAATTTGACGCGGTTGGTATCAAGAATTTGTTTGAAGTTGGAAAAAATACCCTGAGCCGTCTCGCCTCTTAGGTAAGCTTTTTGACTAGTATCGCTAATTACTCCGATGGATGTTTCAAATAACAAATTAAAATTTTTAACTTCGTTGATTTTGTTGCCATCTGGAGATTTGACTTTGTTCTCTATCAAGAACTTATTCATGTCCTCAATTTTCATCGATGCAACTACTGGAGGATTGGTGATGGGGTGTTTTTCTAGATAAGCTTCAATGAGGTGATCAGCACGATATCTTTTATGGGTGACTTGATCCTCAACCATTGGATCGGCAAAAGAACTGACGTGACCAGAAGCTTCCCAAGTTTTGGGATGTAAGATAATTTGGCTATCCAAACCGAGCATGTCTTCTCTTTTACTAATAAAAAAATCCCACCATAAATTTTTAATTTTGCGCAAAACTTCAACTCCAGCTGGACCGTATTCATATGCGTTGGCTAGACCACCATAAATTTCTGAGGTTTGATAAACAAAACCACGACGTTTGGACAAAGAGACAATTTCTTCAAGATTGGTGACTGGTTTGATATCTGGCATAAGATAGATTGATTATATTTCGGACCCTATTTTTTTGCAATGTATTGCAAAAAAATAGCAGGTACAAAATATACTTTGTGTGAATTTCTAACCAAGTAGTAGGAAAGATGCTATTTATTGCTAAACCTTCAAAAAGTCAAAACTTTTCATTTTTTTTTCAGTAATTTCGGCCACATATTCCAAAATGTTGGAATGGGATGTTTGTCTGAAATCTTGATATCCAAGTTGGCGAATTAGGGTTTCCAAGAGAGTTTTGATTCTAGAATTTTTCTTGTCCTTACTCAACAACTCCTCGTGAATGCTGAAGGCTAAAAGACTGGTTTCCTCGTCAATAAAATCTTCGACAAAAAGGCGATCAAAAATTTCTAAAATTTGGGAAAGTTGGGAAATACCAGTTAGAGATTGGCGGAGGCCATTGGCTTCAAGTAGAAGCTTGGACTGAGTTAAAATTGGCATGGCTTTGGTTTCCACCAAAAAAACCTGAGCCAAATTGCCTGGCTCCAGAATCGCTCGATTGCTTGATTTAAGTTTACGAACTCCTTTAGCCACGCAAACAAGTTTGCCGCGATCTTTGGACAGTAAAGTGACGATTCGGTCAGTTTCACCAGTATTGATTCTTTTAAGAATAATCGCTTCTGTTTTAAATGAATGGAGCATAAACTAGAAGGCTGCGCTGTATTCTAAGTCTTTATCCATGAGCAATTGCTCTTCTCCACCAGTTACATCAATCAGAACTGGCACACTATCAATGCCGCCTTGTTTCCACATTTTCAGGTTGTAGTTGATGAGATCAGTGTAAGGAATCTTGTAACTTAATTTAATTTTGGCCAAGCCCATTGGTTCGAGATTGAAGTAACCATCAATTACAGTTAAGTTAGCTTCTTCATAAACACTGGCTTGATTACTGATGCCTTGAATTTCGATGAGTTCTGAGCCTTTGGGTAGATAAATGCGTAGCCAGTCGTTTAGAGTTGAGTTTAGGCAAAGTTGACCAGCTTCGAGGTTACAATTATCTGCTTTACGAGAATTTTTATAAGTGATTTCAACTGTTTTTTCTAAATAGCCTTCAACTGGAGCTTTAATCGCTTGCTTAATTTCATAATTAGTAAACAGATTAGATTTGGCTCCTCCCAAGTTGGCATCAACAATAGCCAAGAAATCCATATTTTGACCCATTTGCCAATCTTTTAAGCCGCTCCTTAGTTCATAAAGGCGACCAGCGGCATTAATCTGTTCTGCTGCTTTTTGGGTGTTTTCGTCCATGAAATACATTTGTACATGGCGGCCTTCAATGCTGGCTAGAGCTACTTGAAATAATTCTGGGAAACGTGCTTTATCCAAATCATAAGTTTTACTAAGAATTGATTTCATCAATGGTCCTAGCACACCCTTACGATCCTCACGCAGGTAAGGAGTGGGTTTAGTGATAATTTCTGAGAGTGCATAGACAACTTGTGGACAGTCACATTTAATGTTGTTTTCAGCTGAGAAAACACCATATCCTGGAGCTTCAACTGGACCGATGATGCGCAATAATTCACTAAGAAGTGTTGTGTCAACAGCGATAATGCCATCAATATCTGTAGGCTCACCGCGCACCGTTTTATAGTTGTTATAGAATTCTTCCATCGAAGTTTTGAAATCTGGAGAAATATTCATGTCACGCAGATGATAGTATTTTTCAGTGGTGAGGTACTTACCAAGTACAGGAGGAATAGCTACTTTTTTGGTAAATTTTTGGTCCAACTCATAAATATCGTCAGATTTTTCCGAAGTGACAACGCCTTTTTCAATATTAATGATGGCGTAAGCAGTTAAGAAGCCGCCAGTAGGTCGCAGTTCATTGTCGTTTTGGAAGAGAACTAGATATTTTTGCTTTTTCTCTGCTCCAGCCATTTTGCCTAGTGAGGCAATAACTGGCTTGTAATCAGAAAAAGTTTGGCTATAGAGAGCGGCTGTTTCCTGAACTCGAATCACATTTGCTTTAATTTCTTTACCAGCAATTCTAGCGGGATATCTTTTAGCATCAATGCTTTCTAGAATAGAAACGATAGTTTTGCTTTCATTATCAATCTCATCAATGGTGGGTTGAATTGCTTTGAGTGTTTCTAAAATCAAAACAATGCGATCTTGAGTGGTGCCACCAGTAAAAGAACCTTCACCTTGAAAACCCAATAGGTCCAGATAAGGAACCAAAGCAGCAATTCCCTTTGAGGCAATATTGAGACCATGATCGGCTACTTCAAAAAGTTTTTGACCATCTTGATAGTAGTAGCTCAAAAAAGGCAATTTGCTAAATAAAGCTAGTCGGTCATATTTATTTTTAATTTTGGTTTTAGCTTCTTGTAATTGGCTAATTTTTTCAGGTAAGGCCTTGAGATTTTGTGAAGCAATTAAACTCTTAACTTCAAAAATTATTGGAGTAGTTCTCTCAACTTCTAGCTTAATTTCCTTAATGATCAATAAAGTGTAACTTGCAATTCCAAGCAAGCTAACGATGAAAAATAAAAAGATGACAAAGAGTGCCTTTTGCCATTTTTTTTGGGGCCAAAAACTAATCTTACGTTTTTTTGACTTTGCTGATTCTGTCGTGATAATTCTTGGTTCTGTCTGGTTTTGCTCTTGGTTAATTCGACCTGCAGAGGAAAATTGACTAAGTATTTTTTCTTGTTCCATGTCCATAGAAATTCAGTATAGCAGATTCAAACTATTGAGGCTACCACTTAGACAACATAGCTTTGGGGGTATTTAATAGGATTAGCAAATCACTTCTGATGTTTTTATGTTTGGCATATAAAGCATCCATTTCGGCTCTTTTGGCAAAAGGAATTTCGTTGCGACCACTAGTTTGCCAGGGTCCAGTAATGCCTGGTTTGACTGAAAGAATGTAGGGAATATATTTTTTAGTTTCCTTATATTTTTGACTTTGTTCTTCCAATTCTTCGCGCACATAAGCTCTGGGGCCAACCATGCTCATTTGTCCTTTGAGTACATTAAATAGTTGAGGAAATTCGTCAATCGTGAA
>CAZIBP010000044.1:0-4719 GCA_964537665.1 uncultured Pseudomonadales bacterium | reverse complement strand
GAATGTTTCCTTGCCAAGGAAAAGGTCGCGGGTTCGAATCCCGTCTCTCGCTCAGTTTTTTCTTCAAATATAAATTATTTAGCGATTTTTCTTGATTTCTTTTCTGGAAAGGCCCAGCCTTCAGCTCTGGCTTTTTGGGTATTTCTCACTGCAGTGACGGTCATTTCTCGATCATGACTATCGTCCCAATAAATTTTTCTTTGAGTTAATTTTTTAGCTCTAATTTTAATCGCTTTAGTGAAGGAACTACGATCAGTTGAGTAGGTTTGCGTAGCAGCAGCTAGATCTGGATAAATGCCACCCTCACCAGCTTGAATATTTTTGCAAATAGTTAAGGCATTTTCTGGAAAATCAGGATCAACGCCAACCACTTCGCCGTAACGAGGAGGAATAATTTGGTGGACACATAATTTTCCTCCACATTGATGCGGTAAAGGATAATTACATTTGTGTCCATCACGCTCCATGATGGCTAGACGTTGTTTTTTACTAAAAGCAGCCAGACTAGCTAAAAAAGCAGCAGAAATGATTCCCCAAGGTAAAAATTTTTCCAAAAGAGACTTTTCATCAGAAAATGATTTTTCCGGTTGCCTCATATTTATTCCCAAGAACAAATCTTGATCAGATATATTATATCACTGCAGATCAGTGTAAAATTATTTTATTGTGATGGATTTTTCTTCTTCTGATTTAAAGCAAGTCCTCAATCGTGCCACCACTGCTTTACGTGCCTGTTATCGAGAGCAAGGTATTATTGCTGGACCTCACCACTTTACTGATTATTGGGCAAGAGATGGCTATTTTGCTGCTTTGGGATCTTTGGAGATCGGTGACCAAGAAATTGTGGAACAAATGGTTAAAATGTTTTTCTCTTTCCAGCGAGAAGATGGTCTAATTCCATATCGCATTATGCGGGGGCCAATTACGCTTGGTAAGTACTTTGGTCAACCTAAGTTTTACAAGCAAGCTCGTCCAACTTATCGCTTGCGTGGTTTTGGTCAAGAAATTTTAGATGGAACTACTCTGTCAGTTCTTTTCGCTGCCAAAACCAAACAAATAAATTTGATTCCACAAATCAAGCAAGCGTTAGTTTACTTGGAGAGCAAAGAGCGAAATGGATTGCTTTGGGATGGACCAATGGCGGAATGGAATGATGCAGTTTGGAAATATGGCTATCTTCTTTATTCAAATCTGATTTATTGGAAGATGTATCAAGAATTGAGTCTTTTTGTTGGCAAAATTGACCCTCAGTGGAGTGAAAAAATAGAAATTAAACAACAACAAATGAATCTCAATTTACATTCAAGATTATGGAATGGTCGTTATTTTGCTGATTGGCATGATTACAAAAGACAAGATTATTTTTATCCATTTGGCAATTGCTTGGCCATTGTTTGGGGTTTAACTAATCAGGAAGAAAGCAAGTCAATTTTTGCGCAATGTGAAAATTTGGCAAATGATTTGTTTTTGCCAAGCAATACGCCTAAATATCCATTTTACCGCATTGATCTGTTACAACGATTAAGTGGAATGGCTGACTATCAAAATAATGGAATTTTATGGTGGCAACCAGTGACAACTTATCTAAAGGCACTTCAAGTCGCCAAAAGATCATCACAAGCTCAAAAGTTGAGCGAATCAATCACTAATAAAATTTTGGCAGATCAAGAAATTTATGAATGTTATGAAAAAACTGGTCAAGCTGTAAGAAGGAAGCTTTATATGGCTGAACATCCTTTTGCTTGGGCTTCTGGTATGTTAATTTGGTCACTTAGTGACTTAATTATTTGATTATAATTTTATGAAAAGAGATATTATTATCGTTTTAATTCTAACACTTCTAGCTGTAACTGTTTTTTCTTTGATTCAAGACCCAAATAACACTAAGAAAGCAAAGAATATTGCTCCGTTTGATGTTCAGCTTACTCCCAGCCCAACTTTAACTCCCAGCCCAACTTTAATAAAAGGCAAATCTTCTAATTTAATTAGCCTCACGGAAGTAGCTCAGCACAACCAAAAAAATGATTGTTACTTGGTGATTAGAAATAAGGTTTATAATGTTTCAACTTATATCTCAAAACATCCTGGTGGATCTGGAAAAATTATTTCTAAGTGTGGACGAGAAGTGACTGGAATTTTTACTCAGATTCACTCCAATTTAGCTTGGGATTTATTAAGCGCTTATCAAATTGGAGAACTTAATTAAATATGTCTTTTTTTAATAAAAAACAAATTATTTATAGTCTAATTTTTATTTCACTTTGGCCCTTCCTCTACTTATTAACACAAAGCGCAGTGATGGGCGATTTCACAGCAACTTTTGCTAATGTAGCTGGTCTACTTGGTTTCATACTGATGTTATGGCAATTGATTCTTGGCAATCGTTTTATTTCTCGTCGCTTGAGTTTGGATTATGTCGCTCTCATTAAACTACATATTTTCTTGGGTATTTATGGTTTATTTTTCATGATAACTCATCCTTTTTTGGAGATGCTTGCTTATGGTCAAAACTTTACTTTTCTATTTTTGGGAGATCTTAATTCAGAATTAAACCAACATATTGCCATTGGTCGTTTAGCTATTTATTTATATTTATTCGTTTGGTTAAGTAGTGCTTTGCTAAGAGACAAAATTTCCTATCGAGTTTGGCGATACTTACATTATTTATCTTATCCGGTGCTTTTTCTAACTTTTATTCATGCTGCGGAAATTGGGACCTTTTTACAAACTTTTCCTCTAATTAAAATTTACTTTTTCTTGCTGGTAGGTGCTCTAATTGCTTTAACAATGTACCGCTTGAGTCAATTTCTTGATGTAGGCAAATTTCCCTATGTTCTTTCTGGCAAAAAAATTAATGATAGTTTGGTTACTACTTATTTTTTTCGTCCATTATCTACAGCATTAGCTCCCCAAATTGGTCAATTTTTTTATATTAAATCTGGAATTATCGCTGAGAGTCATCCTTTTACAGTTATGAGCTTTGATCAAAAAACTGGAGAATTAGTTTTTTCTATCAAGACAGTTGGCCAATTTACCAACCAGTTGGAAAAAATTCAAATTGGTCAAACAGTCTTTATCGATGGCCCTTATGGGGTTTTTACCAGAGAAGGTCAGAACGCAAAAATGAAGGTTATTATAGCTGGAGGAATTGGAATTACGCCCTTTGTTGAATTAATTCGCCGTTTTGGTGGCTCAAACACCAAGTTATTTTATGCTAATAAATATCTGAAAAATGCTTTCTTAAGAGATCAATTTAAAAAGCAATTGGGTGCCAACTATGTAGATATTGTTTCTCAGGAAACAGATAGCCAGGAGCCAATAGTGCGAGGACGAATCAGTGAGCAGGTCGTCCGCCAATATTTGTCAGCAGAATTTCTTGATCAAGCTAATTTCTTTATCTGCGGCAGTCCTGGTTTTATGGCTGAAGTTTTTGCAATTCTCAAAAAACTGAAGATCGACAAAAAAAGAATCTTCGCAGAAGAATTTGCTCTCTGATTCAAACTCATCGATTCTCTATTAATTGTTGTGCAGGTACTTTTTCCAAGTGGTAAAGACAGTTCTTGCCACGATAAAAATTGGCACCGCCAACAAAGCCCCAACCACTCCGAAAAGTTTTGCTCCAATTAAAATCCCAAGAATTGAGACCAAAGGGTTGATGTTGACATTGGTTCTCATAATTTTGGGCACAATTAAGTTGTTTTCAAGCTGTTGAATTACTAGATAAATAGCTGCAGTAATCGCTGCTGCCGGCCAACCAAAAGCCAAGAAGGCGATGGCTACAGCTGGAATGGCTGAGAAAACTGGACCAATATTAGGCACAATTTCCAGAACTCCAGCGATGATTGCTAAAGGTAGTGCATAAGGCACTTTGATTAGCCAAAGACTTAAAAAAGTCATCAGACCAATGATGGTCATCAGAATGATTTCACCTCGAATCCAATTGCCTAATTGGTTGTCCATTTCATTGAAAAAACTTTTAGCTTCTTCTGCTCTCTCTTGATTCAAAAATCCAGCCAACTCTTTGATGAGTTTGGGTTTTTCCAGAGAGAAATAGAGAGAAATTACCATTGTAGTGATTAATACAAATGCCCCAGAAAAAGTGGAGCTAATAATATTAAAAGCAGTGCTAATTGAAGTTCCAAAAGTATCCATCAAACCTTTGATACTACTAAAATTAACTTCAAAATTTTCCATTTGACCCTGAAAAATTACAGGTAATTGGACATTAATCAGTAAATTCGAGACCTCTTTCACTAATGGAGGAAAAACAAAGGCTAAGAAAACCGAAATTACGGAAATAAACAAAGAATAAGTGATTAGTACGCCAAAAATGCGGTGCAGCCTGAATTTACTTTCTAGTTTATCAATCCCTTTGTTGAGTCCAACGCTAATAATATAGGCAATAAAAGTCATGAAAATAATGGCTTTGATCTGCATCGCCAACCAAATGGCAGCGCCAAAAAGTGCGGTAAAAATAATAATTGAGGGAGAAATTTTGACCAAGATCTCGTTTTTATTAGTTTGATTTGACATATTTTTATACCTATTAGCTAAATATAGCAGGCTTGCAAGATTTTGTCAGCGCTCATCTGTGGTGCTAATAATCCTATAATATTTGATTTTTGGTCGTAAATATGCTACTATCTCAATACAACATGAGGTTTATAAGATTTCGCGTGACTTCTCTTTTTTTCCACCAAGTGTCTTGTCTTTTGGCAT
>CAZIBP010000043.1:0-4780 GCA_964537665.1 uncultured Pseudomonadales bacterium | reverse complement strand
CAACAATTTCTTCCAACTCTTTTTTGGCCTCATCCATACCACCCACATCTTTGAAGCTAATGTTTTGTTTACCTTTGACAAAAACTTTGGCTTTACTTTTACCCATACCAAACATCGCGTCACCATTGCCACGAGCTTGTTTGAAAATAAACATAAAAAAGACAAACATTAAAATAATGGGCAAAAAGTTAATAATTAACTCCCAAAGCATCTGCAAAAAAGTAGCATCATGGACTTCTGTGTTCACCTTAGCCAGATCAATTCCAGCAGCAGTTAAAACTTCCAAAGCCTGTTGGCCTTCTTCTTTTTTGGCGACTTTTTTACCGTCATCTTTATAAGTCAAACGCAACTCTTGGCCATAAACTTCCATTTTATCCACTTTTTGCTCACGGATATCACTTACCATTTGGCTAATGGTGATTTGTTCACGACCTTTGCCAGAACTAAACGCGCCTAGCAATGAGGGAACAAATAAAAATAAGATAATCAAATAAATTAATGTTTTGCTAAAAAATTTGTTGAGATTAATCTTTAATTCAATACGCTTGTAAGTTGGAGTTGATTGTTTTTGATCTTGAGGTTTAATCTGCTTTGGATCATTTTTTTTCTCATTATTGTTCATATATTTTGCTTTTTATTTTTCTCTTTAATTTATTAATTTGGCCTATTTAACACAGAGCTGCACCCAGCTGCGCTTGTTCATCCAAAACTATTAGGATTGGTTTAGCTTCGTGGTCACCACCATCAACCATCATCATCATACCTTGACTAACAGCTGGCCCCATTTTGCGTTCCGCTAAATTCACCACAAAGGGAAATTTTTTATTTAAAAAATCTTCTTGTGTGTACCATTTTTTAACTCCAGAAAAAATAGTTCTTTGACCAATTTCAGAGCCAAAATCTACTTTAAATTCTAAAAGTTTTTCACTCCACTCTGGCACCAAAACCTCAGTCACAAGACCAACACGCATATCTACTTTAAGAAAATCATTGAATTGAATAGTTTCAGCCATAAGGAAGGTTATTCTACCATTTTTTTCTCAAACAAAATCTGAGAATTACGCAGCTGACGTTTAATTGCCAAATCAATTAAACGATCTATTAATTGCGCATAAGTCATGCCTGTTTCGGCCATCATTAACTTTGGATACATACTAATTTTAGTAAATCCAGGAATAGTATTAATTTCGTTAAAAATAATTTCTTCATCTTTTGTCATGAAAAAATCAACCCGCGCCATACCCTCACAGTTTAAGACACTAAAAATTTTCTTGGCTAGATCTTGGACTTCTTTTTTCTTATTCGCTGATAACTCAGCAGGAATTAATAAAGCTGCTCCTGATTCATCAATATATTTAGCATCATAAGAATAAAAACCATGTTTAGCACTTGGGACAATTTCACCTACTTCGCCGGCGATTAATTCTTCACGATTACCAAGCACCGAGCACTCTATTTCTCTACCAACAATTCCTTCTTCAATAAGAATTTTATAATCAACCAAAAAAGCTTGCTTTATGGCTTCATAGAACTCTTGTTCATTTTCGACTTTATTAATTCCCACCGATGAACCAGAATTGGCAGGCTTAACAAAAAGTGGCAAGCCTAATTCGGCCTTAACTTTAACAAAATCAATTTGATCTCTATTTAAAGTATTAAAAGACAAATATTTGGCTATTTTAATTCCTGCCATTTCACTTAATTTCTTGGTAATTTCTTTGTCCATCGAAATACTAGAGGCTAAAACATCTGGACCGACATAAGGCAGATTAAGCATCTCCAAAAAACCTTGCATTTTACCGTCTTCAGCAAATGAACCGTGCATGATGGGAAAAATAACATCTAACTTGATGAACTCTTCTTCGCCATCAAGTAATAAAGCTTGACCGCGAGTATCATTACTCAACCAAGCCACTTTTGAAAAACCTGCTGCTTTTAAGGAAACAATATTTGGATTATCTTGATTATTTAAGAAATTTTGACTGTCCTTGTAGAAACGAAATGAGCCATCTTTAGTCACCGCAAACAGATAAAGTTCATATTTGGCAAGATCTAAAGCAGCAATGATATTTTTAGCTGAAATCAAAGATACTTCGTGTTCGACAGACTTACCGCCACAAATTAAAGCTAATTTAATTTTTGCCATAAAATCCCATCTTGAGCTTAGTTTCCGCCACCGTAGCAGAAGCTATGGCTCTGGCTTTTTCTGCGCCTTCCTTGATAATTTTATCTACGTAAGCAGGATTCTTTTCTAACTCTAAACGCTTTTCTCTAATGGGAGCTAAACGGTCAAAAATAGCTTGAGCCAATTCTGCCTTAAGATCCCCATAGCGAAGACCTTGATTTAAATAGTCTGATTCATAGGCTTTTTTGCGCTCCAAGCCCTGAAAAATTTCGACGAAAGTTAATAAATTAGCCACACCACCATTTTTGGGAACTTCCTTGCCTTTGCCACTGTCAGTTGGGCAACTCGCTAATCTCTTTTTAATTACTGCCAAATCATCAGTTAGATTAATCGAACTACCTTCAACTGATTTACTCATTTTGCCTTCACCAGTCAAAGAAGGTACATATTGAGTAGGCGTAGTAATGCGCTTTGTTTCTGGAAAATCGGTACCATATAAATCATTCATGCGACGGGCAATTTCACGGGTGACTTCAATATGAGGCTCTTGATCCAATCCAGCCGGAACCAAAGCAGCTTTATAAGCCAAAATATCTGCTGCCATCAAAGTCGGATAATTTAATAAAGCCATCGTAACATTATCTGGATGTTGCTTAACTTTATCCTTGAAAGTTGGTAAGTGTTGCATTTTGGCCACTGACACCACTGAAGAAAAAAGAAAAGCTAACTCTACATGTTCTGGCACTAGAGATTGCACGGTAATAGCAGCTTTTTCTGGATCAAGTCCAGCTGCCAGATAGTCGGTGATGATTTCTCTAGTCGCAATTGCTAAAGTTTTGGAATCATAAGGAGTAGTAATGGTGTGCACATCGACAGCCATGTAGATGCATTCATATTTTGAATCATTTTGTAGATCGATATAACCTTTGACAGCTCCAAAGTAATTACCAAGATGCAAACGACCAGTGGCACGAGTACCTGAGAAAACGCGAGTTTTAGACATAGAGCTATCTTAGCACGAGATCAAGATAGATAAAAATGAAAAATCATCATTTAAATGTAATTTGAGTATTTTATTTAAACCCATAGAAGGAGTTGCTAGACGATTGAAATGAATATAGAAAGTCATTAAACAACGACTTCTTTGAATGAAGAAAAGGCAACCAACTAGAACAAAGCAAAAATTTTAGCGAAATGTGGTTTAAATAAAATACTCAAATTACAGCTCTTCAATCTTAATATTTGGCTGCATTTCTGGAGCTTCAATTAAATGGAGGTATTTCTCAGTCGTGGTAATACGCTTGTGACCAACTAATTGAGAAACATAGACCAAAGGAGTACCAGCCTTGAGTTGCTCGACCACAAAAGTGTGGCGCAAATCATTGACTTTGGCATCTTTGATACCAGCTAAACGAAAATAACGATCAATCGCGGTGCGAATATTCCTCACCAAGAAAGGGCGGCAAGTCTTGGTCAGAAACAAAGTTTTTTCTTTGG
This sequence comes from uncultured Pseudomonadales bacterium, assembly GCA_964537665.1. Classification (GTDB taxonomy): domain Bacteria; phylum Patescibacteriota; class Microgenomatia; order UBA1400; family PJMF01; genus UBA1364. Next base: position 1,158 of record CAZIBP010000043.1, on the reverse strand, counting down.
CACGTGGGCGCAAGCGTAAATAATCTAGAACAGATTTTTTGGCAGCCACATTGAGGGGAATACGACGAGCTTCTCTAGAATTTTGAGCCTGAATGTAAATTAATTCTCTTTCCAAATCAATATCGCTTAATTGTAAAGCAGCTAACTCACTAATTCTCATGCCAGTTTGCAGTAAAATCTCGACAATGGCGTGCATGCGTGCATCAGCTCGACAAGAATCGCGCAGCGCACGATACTCCAAACGAGACAAAATGCGAGGTGGAGCCTGATCAAATTTTGGTTGAGCAATTTCCTGAGTTGGGTTAATTTCAGTTAAGCCCTCACTCAAGCAAAAGCGAAAAAAAGATTTGATGGAATTAATTTTGCGAGAAATTGATTTACTGGTGTAGCGTTGCTTCTTGAGTAACTCTTTAAAGTCCTCTAAATCATCAGCTACTACCTCAGCAAGTAGAGTTTTGGATCTCTTGCTCAAAAAATCAGCCAATTGCTCAATATCTTTACTGTAGGCAATCACGGTGGCATTTGCCTTACCATTATTTCTTAGGCTTTCAGTAAATTTGGCTTGCGCATCGAGTATATTTGTGTGCATAATGTTTTATCAACTTGTCAGGGCAGACGGTTTTTGTCATTTTTGAATTTGTTTAAATATCAAGGTCTTATAATATCATAAATTAGGTTTATAGGCAAGTGCAGAGTCAAGTGATTTCGATTATTTAGTTAATTTAAAAAAATAGAGCTTTTTATAAAGGTATCGAAATGGATAAAACAAAAAATAAAAGTTTGTTGGAACATCCATTATTAATTGGTATCTTTACCCTTTTTAGCTTATTAATCATTTTTTCCCTCAAAGAAAGCGCCAAAAAAGCCACCCTTTCTAAAGAAAGCTTGAGTCAACTAGAGGAAAGCGTTGAGATTGAAGAAAAGAACCTAGCCAAAGAAACAGAAAAATTAAAAAATGCTCAAACTGAACTCAACATCGAAAAAATCAAAAGAAATGAACTCCTGCAAAAAAAAGAAGGTGAAATCATCTTGCAAATACCCGAAAAAGAAAATGACCAATTACAGAGCAATGAGAGAGAAAAAATCAACAATCCTCAAGAAGAATGGAAAAAGTTGCTTTTGGACTAAGTCTAAAAATGTTGCGGAACTAGGAGTCGA
>CAZIBP010000042.1:0-5111 GCA_964537665.1 uncultured Pseudomonadales bacterium | reverse complement strand
AGATTATCACTGGTGGAGGAGCAAGTAATACTTCAGTTGCTTTTGCTCGATTGGGACTCAATGCTGCTGTGATTTCTGAAACTGGTCGAGATGAATTTGCTAGTCTAATCAATGCTGATTTTCAGAAAGAGGGAGTGGCGACTAATTTGTTAATCCAAGAAAAATTAGAAAGGACTGGTGGTTCAGTTATTTTAGTGGCAAAAAATTCTGAAAGAGTGGCTTTGGTACACAGAGGAGCAGCTTCGATGTTAGATTCATTCGACATTCCTGCTTTTTGGTTGGCCAAAAGTAGATGGCTCCATCTTTCAAGTATTGGTGGGCGTTTGGTAACTTTAAATAAAATATTTAAGGTAGTCAGTAATAATCAGGAAACTAAAATGTCTTGGAATCCTGGCAAGAAAGAAATTGAGTTGTTGTTGAATGAGCAATTAATTGTGGAACAAATTCCCTGTGAGGTCTTTTTTGTTAATCAAGAAGAATGGAGTTTGTTAGAGCCCTTACACGAAGAGATTTTACTAAATTTTCCCCAAGTAATTATTACCAAAGGTAAAGATGGAGGTGAGGTTCATCTTTTTGGTAGAAAGAAATATGAATTTAAGGGTGAGGCTACTAGTTTAGTTGATAGTACTGGAGCTGGGGACGCTTTTGCTGCAGCTTACGTGGCGGCACTTTTATATAACCATGAAATTCCAACAGCTATTGCTTGGGGAGTCAAAAATGCAGGTAACGTGGTGGCTTATTTTGGAGCAAAACTGGGTTTATTGCGTCAAAGTCAAATTTTAGAGTTAACAAGGACTTTAAAATAGTGTTTAATTAATGTTATGAAAAGAGTTTGGTTCTTGCTGTCCTTTTTGTTGTCCTTTTTGTCTTTTCATTTGTTTTTTACAAGTAGTGTCTTGGCCTTAGAAATAACCAAAATTGGCACAACTGATGTGACGGGTGATGGCATTGGTTCAACGGTCACCACTTACACTTATCCATTGCGCTCTTTTAGTCTTTACGGTTTGTCGGTGGCATCTAGTTCGGTTTCAATTGAAATTGATGATGTAACCTATAACACCACTGCTAATCAGAATGGTGAATGGTCAACTTATTTATCTAATCTAACTTATGATGATCATATTATTTTGATTGCCACTCCAGCGCAAACAGATTTTCTCAATTTTACCTTAAAAATTAGTTCCACCTCCGCCACCCCAACTGCCACTCCGACTGTAGCTAAAATTAGCACTAATTCTGCTACTCTTCCTGCTTCTGGAGTGATTGAAAATACTTTTTTGATCGCAGCTTTTGCTTTGCTTTTTCTTGGTTTTGGTACAGTGATTAAATATAAAGATTAAATAAATTTATGTCAGATTTTCGTGAGATTCTCAACCAAGAAATTGCTGCTTTGGCAGCTAAAATTGAACAAGGTGCACTGCCAGAGGAAATGCGCTATCAACTGAAAAAAGAGATTGTAGCACTAGAGCGCAGTGTAGAGCTTGGTAGTTACGATGAAAAATACGAGAAAGTTTCTCACTACATTGATTGGTGTTTACGTATTCCCTTTGGCAAGAAGACTCAAGATACTTTGGATGTCCAAAAAGCTCAGGAAATTTTTGACCAACATCACTTTGGCATGCAGGAAGTCAAGGATCGTTTTCTAGAATATCTGGCTGTTTTAAATTTACAAAAAAATAATCTGCAAGATGAAACCTTTTCTGCTCCAATTTTATTATTGGTAGGTTTAGTAGGTACTGGTAAAACCACTTTTGCCTATTCCCTTGCTGAAGCCCTTAATCGTAAATTGGTGCGTATTCCATTTGGCGGTATGGGTAGCGCCAAAGAATTACGTGGTAGCTCAAGGCTTTTATTGGGTTCTGAACCGGGAAAAGTTTTGAGAGGTGTTTGTGAAGCAGGATCAATGAATCCAATCATTTTACTTGATGAAATTGATCGTAGCGCCGATGATGCCAACATGGACATTATGGGTGTCTTAGTTGAGCTACTTGATCCGGCTCAAAACCATGCTTTTACTGATGATTTTATTAACTATCCAGTTGATTTATCTCAAGCGATTTTTCTAGCTACCTGTAACAATACTCGTAAGATTGCCACTGCCGTGATGGATCGTATGGAAAAAATCACTATGCCTTCCTACACTGATGAAGAAAAAGTGGCAATCGCCAAAAAATACGTCATGCCCAAAGTACTTAAAGAGGTCGGTCTCAAGCCGAATCAATTCATAATTCGTGAAGAGATGTGGCAAAAAATGGTGCGTCCACTTGGCTTTGATGCTGGTATTCGTACGCTACAACGTACGATTCAGGGCGCAGCCCGCAAAGCGGCACGTATTATTGTGGAAGGTAAATACGACAAGGTGGAGATTGGTCCAGATAATTACAAGATTTTCTTGCCGTCATATTAAGATCTACTTGCTATTATTTTCTGTTTTTGAATCGGCTGCTTTTTGTTTTGCAAAAAGCAGAGGGCAGAAATATAATCCTTCGTAGATGAATTTTACTGATTTAAACTTGCTCAAAGCAGATCTAGAAAAAAATTACAAAAAACTTCCTTTGGTCGACAAACCTACAGACATTGTGCACGGTGAAGGCAATGAATCAGCTGACATAATGTTGATAGGTGAAGCACCCGGATATTATGAAAGTGTAGAAAGAAGGCCATTTGTGGGTCGTTCTGGACAGCTTTTACGCAGGATTTTGGCAGAGAGTGGTTTGGATGAAAAAAAAGTTTACATTAGCAACATTGTCAAAGTGAGGCCTCCAGATAATCGTGATCCATTTCCAGAAGAAATTTTGGCTTTTAAACCATATCTTGATGCAGAAATTGGTCTTATTAAGCCAAAACTGATTGTTACCTTAGGCCGTTTTAGTATGGGTAAATTCTTACCTGAAGTTAAAGTTTCTCAGGTTCATGGACGATTGCACAAAATTATATGGAACAATCAAACTTTATTTATTTTACCTATGTATCATCCTGCAGCTGCTTTGCGCGCTACCAAGATCAAAGAATTTTTTATCAAAGATTTTGCTAAAATTGGCAAGATAGTGAAGTGGGTGGAACAGAATAGTGAGAATCAAGAATTTAGTGATACAGTAAGAGAAGCTTTATTAAATTTGTAACAAAATAGAAACATAAAAATTAAGAAAGGAATGCCTTATTTTTCTGATCATTTAGACTGCACTAGAAATAGTTTGACGAATTGTCTCTGATTAGAAAAACAAGGCATGAATGAATGATGTCTAAACTAAAACTTCTCCCCTTAGGAGGAATGGGTGGTGTCACCCAAAATATGTATGTTTACCAGTACGAAAATGAAATTTTATTAGTTGACTGCGGTATTGGTTTTCCAGACATGTATATGCCTGGAGTTGACACCCTAATCCCAGATATCAGCTATCTTTTGGATCAAGTGACAAAAGGAGTCAAAATTGTTGGTATGATCCTCAGTCATGGTCATGACGATCATATTGGTGCTCTGCCTTATTTACTGCCAGACTTACCAGAGTTTCCTATTTATGCATCACCATTAACTGCTGGTTTTGCCAAAGATAGATTGACAGACAAAAAAATAGATCGCGAAATCAATATTGTAAGTAGCAAAGAAATGATTCGAGTTAGCAATCATTTCGCTTTTAAACTCATTGCTATGACTCACTCTGTTCCAGACACAAGACACGTGGTGATTGAAACTCCAGTTGGCAAAATTTATCACGGGAGTGATTTCAAATTAGATAAACATCCAGTGGATGGTGTTTTATCCGATATGGATGAGATTCAAAAAGTAGCTGACGAGGGCATTTTATTGGCACTAATTGATTCTTTACGGGTGGAGCAAGCTACTTGGACTAAGTCAGAATCTTCAGTCGGTCCAGTACTTGAGGAGGAAATGGCCAATGTCAAAGGTAAAATTTTAGTGACTTTAATGAGCTCACATATTCACCGCATTCAACAAGTAATCAATGCTTGTGAGAAACTAGGTCGTCAAGTGGTTTTCGTGGGTCGTAGTGTGGAGCAAAATGTTGTGTCAGCCAGCTTACTTAAAAAACTCCATATCCCACCAGGATTACAAGTTGATAAAAATCATATTAGTGAAGTTGCCGACAACAAACTATGTGTGATTATTGCTGGTAGTCAAGGTCAGGAGGGTTCTTCCTTAGTTAGAGCTGTTTATGGTGAGCATCGCATTATCCAGATTACACCAGAAGATAAAGTAATTTTTTCTGCCAATGTTATACCGGGTAATGAAATTAATTACTATGCTGCTATTGATGAATTGTCTGCTAATGGTGTAGATGTGGTTTACACTGAAATTAATCACGGTATTCATAGTTCTGGTCACGCCAGTTGCGAAGAACAACGAGAAATAGTTGATGCTCTCAAAGCTAAATACCTAATGCCTATTGGTGGAGCAGATCGTCATCGAGCTCTTTTTAGAAAAAATGTAGCAATTGCCGCTGGATATGATAGTCGCTATGTATTATTGCCAAAATCAGGAGAGGTGCTTGGTATTGATGAGGCAGGAGTGCAGGTAGTTGATGAGGTTTTCTTGAATGCCAAGGCAGTTGATGGACTCGGCATTGGCGATGTTGGACCAGTGGTATTATCTGATCGTCTATCGCTTTCTAAGGCTGGTATTATTGTTTTAGTTTTACCAAAAATTGCCGGTCGTTTTGATTTATCAGAGATGAAAGTTGTTTCCAGAGGTTTTGTTTTTATGAAGGAGGCTGATGAAGTGATTGCCTTCATCAAAGCTAAAACTGCTGAGATTATTGATGAGGAAAAATCCAACATCAAAGAGGATGAGCTTAAGAAAAAGATTGAGCGTCGATTGGCTAAACGTCTTTACAAAGTGATTCAACGTGAACCAATGATTGTGCCAGTGATTATGGAATTTTAAGTGGAAGCCTAGATCTTTCTCTTGCAAGTCTCTAGGGCTTCATCTTACAATGGTGATTGGGCTTGACTTAGACCAAGCTAATGTGTTATATCCTATAATATTACAAACAAAGTCTGATTATGGCTAGATTTAAACGTAGTAAAAGAAAAAAGCGCCAGGCAATTCGTCTCAAGATGAGAACTGACACTACTTATTCGATTGTGGCAGTTTT
>CAZIBP010000041.1:3402-5196 GCA_964537665.1 uncultured Pseudomonadales bacterium | reverse complement strand
CGAGTGTCAAGCACTGTTAAAAAGTCAGCATTAGAACGGAAGTTAGTTAATTTTTTAGCTTTACAAACATTGACTTCCAAATCTTCTTGTTGATTGCGAAGGCCAATGATCTGTCCTTCGTAAACTTGCTCACCAGGATTAATAAAAGTTTTGCCACGCTCTTGAATAGTTTCAAGTGCATAAGCAGTGGCAGTTCCAGATTCAGTGGCAATTAAAGCACCATTGCGCATTTGTGGTAATTCTGGACTTACGGGAGCATACTGCAAAAAACGAGAACTAAATAAACCATTACCCCTAGTTTTAGTCAAAATTTGGCTTCTAAAACCAAGAATGTTGCGACTACTAACTTCGTAAATCATTCGAGTAACACCCTTATCATTAGTGACACTATCAATTAGATTACCTTTTCTCTTGCCTAATTCTTCAGTAATCACTCCCATAAATTCTTTGGCAATTTCAATGGTCATTTCCTCATAAGGTTCCATCTTCACTCCATCAACTTCTTTAATAATAACCTGAGGCTTAGAAAGCTCCATCTCGTAACCTTCACGACGCATGGTTTCAATTAAAATAGCTAAATGCAACTCACCACGACCTGCCACATTGAAAGAACCGCCATCCAAACCCTCAATGCGCAAACCCAAATTGGTCTTTTGTTCTTTTTTCAGTCTTTCAGCAATTTGGCGGATAGTACAAAAATCGCCTTCTTTACCAGCAAAAGGTGAAGTATTAGCAGCGATGCGAATTTTTAAAGTTGGTTCAGTGACAGTGATACTTGGGAAACCTTCGGTTTCGCCAAGAGCTGCCAAAGTTTGACCAATTGCAATATTTTCTACACCAGTAATGGCAATAATATCTCCAGCTTGACTAAGTTCAGTTTCTTGACGTCCGAGTCCATCACTAGTCATCAAATGAGCCACCGACATTTCGCCAACTTTTTCATTTTCATTTAAAATAACTAGACGTTGTCCTTTTTTAACTACACCCTGAACCACCTTGCCAATCGCATAAGTACCTTTGTAAGTGTCAAAGTCGAGAGTTGAAACTTGCATTTTGAAAGGCAGCTCACCATTAACTTTGGGAGCTGGCACAGTGCGAATAATTTCTTCAAAAATAGGGCGCAAATCACCAGGATGCTGGGCTATTAATTCTGCATTACCCACTTCTTCCTCTGGCAAATCACTCCAGACTTTGCCATCACGACCAACAGCGTAAAGGATTGGAAACAACAATTGAGATTCATCGTCAACTAAATTCAAGAAAAGCTCTTCAATTTGAGTCAAAACTTTGTCTGGTTGGGCATCTCTTCGGTCAATTTTGTTAACCACCACAATCATCTTGAGTTTCTGTTTAAGTGCTTGCTCCAAAACAAAGCGAGTTTGAGGCAATGGGCCCTCAGCCGCATCAACCAAAAGGACGGCTCCATCGGCCATACTGATCACACGCTCCACTTCACCCGCAAAATCTGCATGGCCAGGAGTGTCAATGATATTAATTTTGTAATCTTGGCCATCAGCACTCTTGTAAAAAACTGCCGTATTTTTGGCAAGAATAGTGATACCTTTTTCTCTTTCCAAATCATTACTATCCAAAATGGTACTTTGATTCATCTCGGACTGATTTTCGCGGAAAGCGTGAGTTTGCTTGAGCATTCCATCAATCAGGGTAGTTTTACCGTGATCAACGTGAGCAATGATGGCAATATTTCGAATTTGCATAAAGAAGGTATTATACTCGCAAAGAGATAAGGATACAAGCAAACGCTTGCGGGCAAACTAGATCAATCAACCAGCA
>CAZIBP010000041.1:0-3302 GCA_964537665.1 uncultured Pseudomonadales bacterium | reverse complement strand
CCTTCAGCCAAACGCACTCCACGCAACAACCTTTCCATTTTACTTTCAGCAAAAATTCCATTCACCCAAACTTTATAAACTTTTTTGACTTCATATTTGGGGTGGGTGAGGCGATGAGCCAATTCACCATCATTAGTCATAAGTAATAAACCCTCTGATTCCAGATCTAGCCTACCAACTGGATAAATTCTAGCTTTGGTTTTGCTTTTGACGTAATCAAAAACAGTCTTACGATTAGAATCGTCACTAACTGAGGAAATCACGTTAATAGGCTTATTAAGCAACCAATACTCTAATTGTTCTTGGTTTAGTTGATTGATTTTTTTGCCAGCAAAAATCACCTGATCACGACTGGGGTCAACTTTATCCCCTAGCTTAGCCTTTTTTTGATTAAGTATGACTTTACCCTCCTCAATCAAAACATCTGCTTTGCGACGAGAAGCTAAACCCAGATCAGCTAGAAATTTATTTAAACGAATTTCCATATTTTTTAGATAGATTTAATATATTCTTTTCTTGGTAAAACTTGATAACCAAATGATTCATATAGCTTTTGAGCTCTTGTGTTTGAATTGGAAGCAACCAAAAAAACACTCTTAGCACCAAGTGCTTTTGATTCTTTTTCTAAGTAAGCGATAAATTGTTTGCCAAAACCACGACCACGAAATTCTGGAGCAATGTATAACTCGCCAATTTCTGTGTAAACTCCACCGAATTCAGTCGAAAAAGAAAGATAGAAAGTAGAAAAACCAACAACTTTCCCTTCTTCCTCCGCCACAAAAACTCTGATTTCTTCATTGTCTTTCAGCTGTACAAAAAATTCATCAACACCATCATGAGTCATTGGTAACTCTTCAAAATCTTCTTTGTTGAGAGCCAAGATCATTTTTTCAACAAGGGGTTTGTCTTGATCCTGATAGAGTCTGATGTTCATCAGCATATTGTACCATTTTTACTCAAGAGTTATTCTCCCAAGATAATTAATTCATCTTCTGCTCTAGTGATAGCTGTGTAAAGCCAACGGCGCCAATCTAAGTCAGACATCTGTTTGAAGCGCTCTTCAAAGAGAATAACTCGACTGGCTTGGCTACCCTGAGCTTTATGGACCGTCAAAGCATAGGCAAAATCAAAAAGTTCAGCTTGCAAAGTTAGAGCACGCGATTCTCTGGTAAAATTTAAAGCACTACTTGAACCAAATTGTTTTTTCACAGCTAAACCCTCAAAAATCTGCTCTTCATCATCAAAAAGAATTTTCACGTCGTAAAAATGCTCATCTTTGCTAGTAATTCTCTGCAGTGTACCAAGCATACCGTTAAAAATAGCCTTCTGTTGTTTGTTGCGTAAACAGATCACTCGATCGCCCGCTTGAGGCAGCGGAGAATCAAAACCTAAAATCGTACGCAAATAATTATTGAGTTTTATGCGAGTATTATTGTAGCCACATAAAATTAAAGTGTCTGGATTATATTGTTGTAAATAATTCTCGATAATTTCCTGTGACTCTGGGTCATCTTTTGATAACTTTCTCACTCCTTGTCCATAATTGCCAATTTTGATATGACCAAATTGACGGGCCTGGATTGATAACTTAATAATTGGGTTATCAGCCACTTGGCGATGAATTTCTTCCAATTTAATTTCTGGATTTTCCATTAAATTAAATTGACCACTGACTGGCGGTAATTGTCCATGATCACCAACTGCTAAAATAGACACGTCATAAGAGAGTAGATCCAACCAAATCTTCTGGTCAACCATCGAAGCTTCATCAATGATGATTAAATCAGCTTTAATTTCTTCTTTACGTTTCCAGCCAATAATTTCATGATGCTCATTTTCAATCACACTATAAATCAAAGAGTGAATTGTTCCCACACTATCACCCTTGTATAGAACTTCATTTTCCTTGAGATAATTTTTTAAAACTCTAGTTGCCTTGCCAGTAAAAGCCGCAAAAGCAACTTTAAGTTTTGGATTTTGTTTGAAAAGTAATTTACGCAAGATGGCGATTAAGGTTGTCTTGCCCGTTCCAGCATAACCACCTAAAGTCACAAATTGCTTATGATCGGTTTCTTTGGTATACCACTTTAAAATGTTTTTTAGAGCTAGTTTTTTGTCGTTAGAAATATCCATAAATCATCATAGCGTCACCAAAACTAAAAAAGCGGTAATTGTGCTCAAGAGCATGCAGATAAGCCTGTCCAACACTCGAATTTAAAAAATCACTAAATTCTCTTTCTGTGTTGGGTGCGCTACAAAAAGCCGCAACCAACATTAATAAACTTGATTTTGGTAAATGAAAATTAGTGATTAAGCCATCAACAAAATTAAATTGATAGGGTGGATCAATAAAAATATTGGTTTCTTGAGCTACTGCTGAAATTTCCTTTTTAGAAACAGACAACAAAACTGCTGACTCTAAACTGCGGGTGGTAGTTGTACCAACCGCGATAATTCTCTTACCAATCCTTTTAGCCTGATTGAGACGAGCTGCCACCTCAGCTGAAATTTCATAGTATTCACTGTGCAATGTTTTGGTAGTTAAATTTTCCTTAGTTAATTTCGCAAAGGTGCCAAGACCTACGTGTAGAGTAATTTTTTCAATCTGCACACCTTTTTGCTGCAACTTGGCTAAAAGTTCTTCAGTGAAATGCAAGCCAGCCGTAGGTGCAGCAGCCGAGCCTTCTTCCCTTGCATAAACTGTTTGGTACTCTGCTTTGATCAAAGTTTCACTTTGACTGGATTTAATATAAGGCGGAAGAGGAGTAAAACCACAAAGATCAATTTCTCTTAGTAACGCAATACCATTTTGATTGAATTTAACTTGCACTTTGGCGCTATTTTCATCTCTAGAAACCACCTCAGCTTGCAAAAAATCACTTACACTCAAATCTGCTAATAAATTACCATCTTGATCCAAGAAACTTCTTCTTGGAAAAAATAGCTTCTGGCCTATTTTTAACCCTGGCTTAGAGATGGCTTCAAAAGAATTCAAACCGACCTGCTTAATCAATAGCAACTCAACTTTACCTCCGCTGTGTTTTTTACCCAACAAACGAGCAGCAAATACTTTAGTTTCATTGAGCACCAACACGTCCTGATCATTTAAAATAGTTAAGAGATCATAGAAGTGACGATCTTTAATCTCACCAGTTGACCTATTTAAAACTAAAAGCTGAGAATGATCTCTCACTTTGACCGGCTCATTAGCAATCTTATCTTCACTGAGTGGATATTCATATTTTTTGAGTAAATCCTGTAAATATTCGTCCAACATGGGCTTAGTTTAGCATAAACACAAA
>CAZIBP010000040.1:0-5587 GCA_964537665.1 uncultured Pseudomonadales bacterium | reverse complement strand
TTGTCAAAAGAGCCTGAGCTGAAACAGTTGCTTGTTTTGCTTTGAAGATATCTTTCAGTAATAGCTGTTTATCCTTAATAGGCTGATTGTGGCTTTCTAGAATGCCTATGCCGTCCAAAAAGGTATTTTGTCCACTAAACATGTGTATTTCCGGTGTTTCTTTGACCAAAAAATTATCAACATGACCCTGGATTAATTTATTTTGATAATTTTCTCTCAAAAATTGATAGGCATTCAACCTATCATTTGAAATTAGAGTGTAGTCATAACCAAGTTTGTAATTTCTAAGGTAGGAGTAAGCTGTATAAATGGTTTTTGGCAAAGTAAATAAAACTATTAAAGTTATTAAAAATGGATGTAAACGAAAACTACCAATGACAATTGCACTTAATAAACTAAGTATGGTCAAAACAACAACAAAAAAATTGAAAACATTATGTCCGCCTGAAACCTGTAAGGTACTAATACCTAAGAAAATTAAAATAAATAAGCTTGGATAAATTAAAAAGAAAATGTCAGGATTGATTCCTTTTCTTAATTTAGGCCAAAAACTCATTAAGCCTACTAATCGCACACCAAAAATAGCGATTAAAAAAACTGCTGTTGCAATCACTTCTAAAATAAAAATATTGCGAAAATTATTGTGAGCTTCGTAAACTTGCATGCGCAGCAGCCAATCTTGCCAACCAAGCTGAGTAACAAATAGTTTGGGCCAAGCAAAAGGGGCGTAAAAAAGTCCACCAGCCCCCTTGTTGGTGGGAAAAAATAAAATGGCACTGCCAAGCCCCAATAAAACAAAAAATAGTAGCAAAGCTTTTTCATTTTTAATGAATATTTTTAATTTTGTTTGAAATAATTTAAAAATTACAAAAATGGAATAAGCCAAAGCAATGAAAATTCCAAAGTAGATTTTGAGTGAAACCAGACTAATAAAAAGAATTGTGGCTAGTAAACCAAAATAAGATTTTTTTTCTTTGCGATATAAACTAAAAAGTAGTAAGCCAGCCAATAAACTGAGTTTGGCAAAAGCCTGTGGCATATTGAGGAATTGAATGATGCCACTATCAATAGTTGAAGTTTGCCAATTAAGGTGACCAGAAATCAAGTAGTCAAAAAACCAACCACTATCTGCTGAAAAGTACAAAAAAAATAAACCCCAGTTGACTACCGTTTTTTTTGCTTGCCATTCATGAAGTAGGGTTGCCACACACAAACCCATAAGAGGAGCAAGAATAATGGGTAAATATTGGAAAAAGGTTGATGAAACTGGTAAATTCCAAAGTTCTGTAAACTTAGCAATAAGCAAATTCGATAAATAATGGTAGTTGGTTACTGGTAAATCCCATGCGCCAGGTTGTTTGGGAGGGAAAGATTGGTTGATTGAATCAATCAAACTCAAATGAAAAATACCGTCAGCACCATTTAACCAATAAAAACGCAAGCCGTCATGATAGCGCATTCCTGATGCAAAAACGGCTAAAAGTTGCAAAAGGCTACCTAAAAAAATAATTAAGTAAGAAAACTTATCAAAAATTTTAATTTGATTGTTTTGATTTTTAAATTGACGCCATACCTGCTTTTTTAAAAAAATTATCAACATAATTGATAAATAAAGATAAATTAGTTGAGGAATTCTGATCGAATTAGCAATGTAACTAAGCAAAGCAAAATTAACCAAACCTAAAACTAAACTGAGACTTAATTGTGAAGGGCGATTTAAATTATTTTTTTGCCAATTAAGTAAAACTAAGCCAGGAATTAAAAAACTAAGAATGCTGGCAAATAGGAAATAAACAAAATATAGGTAAAAATCAGCTTGCGTAAAAGAAAAAAAATTTAACATAGTTTAATCGACAAGTTTATTTTGTTGTGACTCTCATCTATAATCTTCTTTATTGTGTCTGTAAACAAAAAACTATTGCTTTTACTTATTTTGATTTTGATGTTTTTTTTAAGATTTGCTTGGTTAAACTTATCTCCACCGAGTCCTTATTGGGAAGAAGTCGCTCTTGGTTATGACGCTTATAGTATCTTAAAAACTGCCAAAGATCATCATGGTAATTTCTTGCCGTTGACCGCTTTTGAATCATTTGGTGATTTTAAACCGAGTTTATATTTTTATGTTTTATTGCCATTTATCAAAATTTTTGGTTTAAATGTTTTTGCTGTTCGTTTGCCAACTATCCTGGCTTCCATCGCCACTATTTTTGGGATTGCCACTTTAGCCAGAATTCTGGCTAAAGATTTCTATCTTAAAAATAAAAAAAATGAAGCAGATTATATTTTTTTACTTGCCTTATTTTTGGCTACTATTTCTCCCTTCCTACTTGCCTTTTCTCGGTCTGCTTGGGAAAGTCTTTTGGCAAGCAGCCTGATTATTTGGGCGCTAAATTTTTGGTTACTTTTCTTGATTGGCAATAAAGGTAAATGGGCCTATTTGTCGGCTTTCTTCTTGATTTTATCTACTTACGCTTATCACAGTGCCAGAATCACTGCTCCTTTACTTGGCATTATTTTGTTTTGTTTTTCTTTGCTTAACAAAAAACTAACCAACTTAAAAACATTGATGCTAGTTGGCTTATTATCGCTTGTTCTTTTTGCTCCAATTGCTAATTCTTTAGTTAATAAAACTGGGCAGCAAAGAATAGCTGAGGCAGGTATTTTTAATGACTTGAGTTTAATAGAAAAAAGCAATGCTTTACGTTTTGCGCATGGTGATACTTTGTTGGCAAGAATTATTTATCATCGTTATCTATTTTTTGCAAAAGAAGTTGGCAGTAATTTTTTAGATCATTTTACTTATAAATATTTGTTTATAAGTGGAGACAATAACCCACGTCATAGCATTCAAACTTTTGGAGAATTTTACTATTTAGATTTATTATTTTTTGTTTGTGCCTTAATATTTTTTCTTAATAAAAAAAATTCCATTACTTTTTTATTGTTTTCATATTTATTCGTGGCGATTCTGCCAGCAGCTTTCACTAAAGCTACTCCGCATGCCTTGAGAACTTTAGCTAGTTTGCCCGTATTAATTGTTTTTCTAACTTTTGGAGTGTGGCAGTTTTTGGCTATTTTTAAAATAACAGCGATTAAAAAAATAGTTGCTTCGCTCATAATTATTGCTTATTTGTTTTTTGTAAGTTTGTTTTTTTATCAATTGGTTTTTGTTTATCCGCAAAAATACAAGCAGGAATGGCAATTTGCTTATGAAGAAATGGTCAAAAAAGTTTTCTCAAAAAAAGATCAGTATGAAAAAGTTTATATTACTAGAGAAAATGGTCGACCAGCAATGTATTATTTTTTCTACAATCGAATTGATCCAAAACAAGTTCAAGCATTCGATCACCAAGCTAAAAAAGATCAAGGAGAATTTTTAAATTTTGAGAATCTAGAATTCGTTGATCAATTCAAACAAATCGATCAAGATCAAAAAGCACTAGTTGTAAGTACAAAAAGTTTTTATGGCAATCATACTTTTAAAATAATTGATCAAACTGGTGGAGGCGATTGGGTATTTTATGAAACTAAATAGCTTGTTATTAATCATGATTTTTGTTTTAGGTCTATCTTTGCGTCTTTTTGATTTGGCCAAACTGCCAGCAATTTTAAATAGAGATGAGGCAGCATTGGCTTATAATGCTTTTTTGATCAATGAAACTAAATTAGATGAGTGGGGTAGTAAGTTACCTTTAGTTTTCAAATCTTTTGGAGACTACAAACTACCTGGATATATTTATTTGCTTTCTGTATTATTCAAGTTTTTACCGACTTCTGATTTTGTAGTTCGTTTACCTTCTGCTTTAGCCGGCAGCTTACTGATTATATTAGCTTTTTATTTTGGAAGAGATATCTTGAAGCTTAAAAAAGAAACAAGCTTGTTCATGGCTTTGTTTGTAGCTTTAAATCCAGTATTTTTCTTCTACTCAAGAATTGCTTTTGAAGCCAATTTGGCCCTATTTTTATTTGTTCTAGCTTTATTTTTTCTTCTCAGAGCAAAAAAAAGAAATCTTTTTTTGGCTAGTTTATTTTTCTTTTTGGCAATTTTAACTTATAACACTCCATTTTTGCTTTTACCTTTTGTAATTTTATTATTGCCTTATCGAATTGGTTTTAAAAAAATAAATAAATGGATTATGCCGACATTTTTATTGATAATTATTTTTATTTGGGGTTTAGTGAATTTTTATTCTTTAACAGCTCAAAAAAGTGGTATTACTATTTTTAATGATCAAGGTCTTTGGCAAGAATTTGCCACGCAGCGCAGCCAATTACCCAATCACCTGCAAACTATTCTAGGAAACAAGTATCTTTTTTATGGCAAGATCATCCTCAAGAATTTGTTGGCAAGTTTTTCTTTGAATTTTTTGGTGACAAATGGTGGCAGTCATCCTTGGCATAGTTTGCCTGGTTCTGGTCATATTTTTTATATTATTTATTTGCTTGCTATTTTCACCTTAATTGATTTGGTTGGAGAATTGATTTTTAGAGACAAAAAAATTTCTTTTAAAAAAGATCATTTAGTATTTTTGTATTTAACAATCGCTGCCTTAGCTCCATCAGTAGTTACTGTAGACAGTCCACATGCCACTCGCAGTTTATTTTTCTTTTTTATGCTGATATGTCTAGCAGCGATGTTTATTGATAAATTAGTTGACATTTTCACTAAGCATAAAAAGTTGATTTATTCATCAGTTTTATTAATTATGGTGATCGAAAGCTCTTTTTATTACTACAAATATTTTACAAGGTATCAATACAAGCAACCACAATCTCTTTTTGTCAATTATCCGACTCTGCTTCGTGAAGCAGAGAATAATTATAAAGGACAACAAATTGCGGTAATTGATGAAGGTGGCTATCAATATATATTAACTGCTTGGTATTTAAAGCTAGCTAGTGCAGATTTTTTTGCTACGATGAAGTATCAACAGGCAAATCAAATTAATTTCTATTATGGAGAACAATTAATGAATTATCATTTCGTCAAGAAACTTCCAGATAGAAAACAGAATGAAAACATCGTTCTATCGCAAGAATTAGGTTTAATTAAATATGAATAAAAAAACAGAACTTTTTCTACTAATTATTATCTTGGGTCTAGCAATTTTCTTGCGTTTTTTTAATCTAGGACAAAACCCAGCGACTTTGTATTGGGATGAGGCGGCAATTGGTCTTGATGCTTACAGTATTGGTCAAACAGGTCTGGATATTAACGGACAACATTGGTTTCAGGCTGTTTTGGGTTCTTATGGTGACTTTAAAGCACCAGTTTTGATTTGGTTAAGTAGCTTATCAGTGAAATTATTTGGCATGAATCCTTTTGCAATTCGTTTACCAACAGCATTTTTTTCTGTTCTAGCAGTCTACTTAGTTTATTTACTGGTAAAAGAATTATTTAATTTTGATGAGGTATTAGCAAAACGCTACAAATTGATGTCAATTTTAACTGCTTGGTTGGTGGCAATTTCTCCGTGGCCAGTCCATTTCGGTCGCATTGCATTTGAATCGAGTCTCTCAGTAGGTTTTTTATTAATTGGTTTATTATTCTTTCTCAAGGCGATTAGAGGGAAAGCAATTTATTTTT
>CAZIBP010000039.1:0-7224 GCA_964537665.1 uncultured Pseudomonadales bacterium | reverse complement strand
CTCTTTGGTAATACCACTTTTTTGTCTAAGTTAGAATTTGAGGCTTTATACCCTAATTATCCCTTAGAACTTCTTGAAGAGCATCTTTATTCTTTTGAGTGTGAACCACCAATGGCTATGGAAATGATAAAAGTTCTTGGTGGAGCTGTTAAACTTTTTGAAGTAATTAAAGAATTTGATCAGACAATTGAGGATGAAAAGTTAGTTGAAGAAATTGTTGCCTTATTGCTTAATCAAACAAAAGAGCCATATTTTACTTTTAATCAAATTGGTAAGAATCAACGACCAATCAGCAATGCTGACATTAAAGATCTTATCAAGGAAAATGGCAAGAAGGCGCGCTATTTCTCAGGAGAACTAAGTAAAAGCGCTTTGTTATCTCACAAAAGCAGTGCCACTGAATTGTTGGCTTATAATCACAAGGCCACCAACAAGTTAATGCTTTCTCAAATTAGAGGTGTGCAAGATATCGACGACTGGACCAAACGCGATCGTAGTAAGCCATATGCTGATCGTAAAAAAGGCATGTTGCCACCCAAAGTAGCTCGCATGATGGTGAATATCGCTTTTGGTTTGTGGCAGCAAAAACACGAAGGTCAGCCCCTCCTTTATGATCCATTTTGTGGTACAGGCACAGTTTTACTTGAGGCTGGTATGAGAAACTTAAATGTCGTTGGCTCTGATATCGATCAAAATGCAGTTTTTGGTACTCGTGATAATTTAGAGTGGTTTAAAAATGAGTATGGAGTCAATATCAAAAGTAATATTTTTTATATGGATGCTAGTCACGTTAACACAGAGAATTTTGCACAAAAAGTTGATCTTCTGGTAACCGAACCATTTTTGGGCAAGCAAACCCCTCACGATCAAGAACTAGCCAATGTTTTTAAGGGTCTAGAAAAAATGTATTTGGGTTCTTTCAAGTCATTTGCCAATATTCTAAAAGATGGCGCAATTGTCGCGATTGTTTTTCCAAGAGTGGAGTTGGCCAAAAGAACATATTCTCTTGAGAGTTTATTTGACAAATTACAGGCAAAAGGATACAATCTTTTGGTCAAACCGGTGCTCTATGCTCGAGAAGGAGCTAGAATAGCCAGACAAATTTGTTTATTCAGTTATAGTCAGAAACAAAATAATACTTAAAAAAGGTTAAATAATATGGCACACGTTAAAGGTTCAGGTAGCGTTAATCAACATTCTCAAGGCGCTCGTCATGGCAAGCGTTTTGGTGTTAAGAAATACGCTGGTGAGAAAATTACTGTTGGTCAAATCATTGTTCGCCAAAAAGGTGCTAAATATAAAGCTGGCAAAGGGGTTGCTTTTGGTCATGATTGGACAGTTTTTGCCATGATTGAAGGCGTGGTCAAATTCAGCAAAAAATTTGGCAAAACTGTTGTCAACGTCGTTAAGAGCTAATTTTTTTTCATGGTTGAAAAGTTGAAGATAAGATACGATAAAAAGGAAGATAGGGATTCTGATGTTAAAAAACATGATAATCCTCATCATCCCTAAAAACATTCTCATGATAAAAGCTTAGCGGAAGCTGAGGAAAAAGAAAAAGAAACTGATCAAAAAACTGATTTAGAGTCTTAATTCAATTTTTTGTGAAAAACGCTTGTGAAAATTTTGATCTATTGTGTTATATATAATGTATGACACAAAATGTTCAAAAAATCACCATTAATTATCTTCAGCCAAATCCATTTCAGCCAAGAGACAAGGTTAAAAAAGAAGATATCGAAGATTTGGTTGAGTCAATTCGGATACATGGTGTTCTAGAACCATTAGTGGTGGCTGAAACACCTGCTGGTTACCAAATTATTGCTGGTGAGAGACGTTGGCGAGCAGCTAAAGTAGTTGGTTTGGCAGAAGTGCCTGTTTTCATCAAAAAAACTAATCCACAAGGCATGTTGGAAATGGCTATTGTGGAGAATGTGCAACGTTCCAACCTTAATCCAATTGAACGGGCTCAATCTTTTCAAAGACTGCAAAGGGAATTTAATTTATCAACCAGTGAAGTGGCAAAAAGAATTGGTAAATCTCCTGCTTACATCAGCAATAGTCTCAAGCTATTAACCTTACCAGACGCTATTAGCGACGGTCTACTCAGTGATCAAATTAGTGAAGGTCATGCCAGAGCTTTAGCTAGTATTTCTTCTCAGGAAGCAATGATTGCCTGTTACAAAATGGTGCTCAAAGAGAATGCTTCGGTGCGTCGCACCGAAGAACTAGTACGTAGATTCAAGAATAATGAATTAACTACCAGCAAAAAAGACGATGGTCGCGGTCGACCATTAACCCAAGATGAACAGGAGGTGGCAGTTTGGGAGAATCAGTTGCAAGAATACTTCAAGAATCATTCTACGTTGAAAATTATTCGCTCGCGCAAGCAAACCAAAGTAACCATTACTCTAGCTGGTTCTCCAGACAAAACTAGAGAAGATGTTGAAAAATTGATGAAAATTGCTCAGTCCAATTAAACTATTTATCTGGGGCAATATTTAAAAGAATCATTAATTTATCCGCCACTTTATACCAAAGTGGAGCCGCTGTTTCGGCTGCCCATGGGCTTGATTTGGTATTTTCTAATTTGACCAACATGGTAAATTTTGGATTGCTGGCTGGCGCAAAACCGACGAAACTAGCAATGGTTTCATCTTCTTTATAGCCACCACTTGGATCTGGAACCTGTGAAGTACCGGTTTTGGCTGCCACAGTATACTTGTCGGAAGCGATCCACTGTGCTTCTCCATGTAGTGCAGCTTCGATCATCATCTCAGTGACTGTATGCGCTGCTTCTTTGGAGATGACTTGCTCCCTTTCTTTAATTTGTGAAATAATTTCTTGGTGATTTTGTTGGTCAAAGACTTTCTCAACAATGATTGGTTCTAACATTTTGCCTTGATTAGCGATGACATTGATTGCTCTAAGAAGTTCTAAGCTGTTGGTGCTAATGCCTTGTCCAAAAGAAATAGTGGCAGTTTCAACTGGTCCAATTTTACTTGGAAATGGGGTTCGCGTGTCATCTTGTAAATCAATATTAATGTTTCTGCCAATGCCAAATTTTTTGAGATAAGCCACAAAACGATCAGTTCCTAACAGATCACTAATAAAAATCATGGCAGTATTATCAGATTTAGCGTAACCATCAATCATGGAAATATTTGGATTATAGACATCATTCCACGTTTTAATCGAATAGCCAGCAATTTGTCGAGGACCAGCGCACTTTGTGCAGATAGTATTTTTATTTATCACTTGAGCATCGATTCCGGCTGCAATGGTAAGTGTTTTAAAAGTTGAACCTGGTTCGTAAAGTCTGGTTAAACTAGGATTTTTGAGTACTTCTCCAGGATAAGTAAAATATTGCCATTGTTGATAGCCAGGCCAAGCTGCCAAAGCTAAAATCTTACCAGTTTGACTTTCAAGAATGATGATTTCACCGCGATCAGCTTGATATTTTTCAATTCCGTAGGCCAAGCTTTGTTCTGCTAAATTTTGTACATCGCGACGAATGGTCAAGGTAACATCGCGACCACTTAAATTTTTACTGTTATACTTTTGACCAGCTAGTAAAAAACCAAGCGCATCCATTTTAAACAAACCGTTTTCAGTACGTGGCTTCAGCTCATCTTCTAGCGCACCCTCTACTCCATAGCGACCAATTTCATGAGCATTTTCGTCAAGACCAACAAAACCAGTCAAATGAGCAGCTAGTGAAGCTTCAGGATAAAATCTTTCTTGATCTGCATCAAAGCTTAAATATTTGTTAGTCAAATTTTCAATTTTTTTCTTGCTTTCTTCGCTCAAATTGTCGAGTAGCTTTGGCCAATTGCCTTTGCTAGAAAATTTAGCCAATATTTCTTGTTCAATTTCTGCTTTAATGTTTTTTTGTTGAGAGCTATCGCTAGCCATTTGAGATTGCCAGTCTTGACTAACAATATCGCTAATTTGATAGGCCAAATATTTGGCATCGCCTTGAAAATTTTTCTTATCAAGCTTGAGATCATAGACAGTTTTATTGCCGACTAGTAAGTAGCCATCACTAGTAAAAATTTGCCCCCTTAAACCCTTATTTTTTAGTTTGCGCAAACTCTGCGATTCACCTTCTGCTCTCAATTGTTGGCTTTTAATAATTTGCCAGTAGAAAAGTCGCACTGCAACAATTAACAAAGCTAAATAAAAACTTATGAAGAAAATATTTTTTCTTGAATGATGCATGAGCTAAGTTATTTCAAAGCCAAATTAGAAGAACTTCTATTAATTGAAATAACTTCAGAAATTGCGACAAAATCATCATGATCATCATTTGCTAATTCTCTAATAGCTATTTTTTTGGCTAGCGCTTGATTGAGCAAATTCTTTTCTGCCAAAAGAGTTGCTTTTTTGTCTTCCAAAAAACTGATTTTTTGGCCATAGCCGATGTTTTGACTAAGACTAAAAACGGTAATCAAAATTTGAGCCAGAACCGCAGTGCTTAATAATCCGTAGTAGATCTTTAAATTTTTTTTCATTTTTGTCTTCATTTACAGAGCCAAAGCTCGCAATTTAGCACTGCGGCAACGAGGATTACTTTGTAGCTCTTCCTCTGAGGCTCCGATAGCTTTTTTGTTAATTAATTTGCCTAAATTGGCAGCTTCAATCTGTTTAAAAAAAGTTTTAACTAGACGATCTTCTCCCTCGTGAAAGGAAATGCAGACAATTCTTCTGTCGGTGGCTCTACTATCTCGCATGATTTTGAAAGCTTTGGGCAGAGCTACCTCAATATTTGTTAATTCGTCATTAACAACGATGCGCAATGCCTGAAAAACTTTTGTAGCTTTGTTAATTTTTTGGTTATAACGCGATTTTTTAACTTGCTCAACGATGTCGGTCAGGGTGCCAACTTGATCGAGACTATTTGGATTTTTTCGTCTCTGCTCAACGATTCTTTTGGCAATTGCTTTTGCATCGGTTTCTCCGCCATATTCAAACAACATCTTGGCCAACTGTTTTTCATCAAGTAATTTGAGCAAATCGCAAGCTCTTACACCTAAACGGTCGTCCATACGCATGTCGAGAATTTCATCTTTAGCTTCAAAGCTAAATCCACGATTCTTAGACATAAGTTGGTCGGTAGAAGTGCCAAAATCAAAAAGAATGCCACTGATTTCTAGTTTTAAACTTTTTTTAAGGTTCGCTAGACTTTCGTCCATCTTGCTAAAATTTTCTCTTAGCAAAATAAGTTGTTGGTCAGCAATTTCTTTAGTAAAAAGCCTTTTAGCCGTCTGAATACTTTGTTGGTCAAAATCAAAGGCAATGACTTTGGCCCCTCTATTCAAAATTTCTCGACTATGTCCACCGCGACCAAAAGTGGCATCAATGTAATAACACCCATTTTGAGGATTAAGTGTTTCTAAGACTTCTCTGACCAAGACAGCTTGATGTTTTGTATTGTCTTTATTCATTTTGCTTAATACTTTCAGCAATTGTTTCAGCTTGAGGCTCAATTTGTTCAATGTAGTGGTGATACTTTTCTTGATCCCAAACCTCTAAATGATTGAGGTTTCCCACCACCACCACATTTTTTTGCAGACCAGCAAACTTAATCAAGTAATCGGGCAGATTTACTCGACCATTTTGGTCAGCGTTGATTTCCTGTGCTTCGTTGGTCATCAGCCTGAGCAGGTCACGATTGGCTTTTTTTGTAAAAGAGCTTTGAGCAATTTTTTCTAGTTCTTTTTTAAAATTGCTCTCTTGTAATAAAAATAGGCAACCATCCAAACCTCTAGTTACAATCCATTGCTGATTAACCTCTCGGAACTTAGCCGGCAAAGATAAGCGACCTTTGGCTTCCAAGTGGTGATAATATTTACCAATCAGCATTTTGTTAATCTTATGAGCCTATTTACCATTTATTACCACAATCAAGTGTAACGAAGAAAAAAAAGCAGGTCAATAGGAAGTTTATACCTGGTGGATAAAGGAGATGGGCCTATAACTCTTGACAATTATATATATATCCTATAATCGCGGTGTTTGAGATATTCTTCAGTGCTAAAGCAGCACCGCAAAAATTTTTCAAACATTTTTTAGCACGTTAACATGGGAAATAGTTTGGGTAGTTTCTTGATGATTAGATTTTTATAGTGGTCTTCAGTGTGCAGAGTTTCTCTGTAGACTGAAGACCACTAGCTTCCGCAAGGGAGTGAAGGTCTATCCTTTTCAAGGAGTGTGTAAAATGTCGAAGAAAGTCGACTATCACGATTTCATGTCCAAGCTCCTCGACGGTGTTGAAACCGTTGAGGCGCTTCGCGCCAAGGTCCGCCCGATGTTGGAAGACTCCAAGTCTCCCGACTATGTCAAACCCGGCACCCAGTGTACCTGCGATTGTGGACGCGAGCTCCGCGCCCATCTCCAGGACATCCTGGACGAGGATGACTTCGCGGCTGGCCTGATCGATCCGATCAGCGCGATGATTTCGCGGCTGTCTCGTCGCGGTCGCGGCATGGTCATCGAGATCTAGCCACAACCCATCTGGCGCACGGAGTAATCCGTGCGCCAGAAACATCAACACTATTCCCATGTTAACGGCTTTCTCTTTTTGTAAGGTATCTAAAACTTGAAAATACTCAAATTATTTGAGTTATTTATTTCTTCACTGCCACGTAAATATCCATGATTGGCCCTTTGGCTTTTGTCAGACCATCTGCATAATTAGAGTCCATTTTTTGCCATTTGCCACCGTCGTAGCCCATGATTTGCCCAGCTTCACTGGTGCGAATGCTGACTTCAAAGTTGCTACTAAGAGCTTTGAGTGATTTCTCAGCACTGGCGACGTACGGATCAGAAATTACTTCTCCTTTCAGTCCTTCTGGATATCCAGGTGAGTTATAGATAATTAGGTAAGAAATTTTGCTAAGCTCGGCATTTTTGATGCTAAATTTGGTATCTTGAGAGCTAAATTCGCTCAATTTATCACTATTAGTAAAATATCTCCAAGCAGACTTAACCGCATAATTTTCACTACCAGTAAATTGGGCCAAGAGATTACCACCTTTAATATCTTCATGATAAGTAATGGCCCCTCCTGCAGATTGAGAACCAAATAGTTTTTTGTCAGCAACTGGCAATTTATCCAATTTAATCAAACCGCCAAAGCCTTGCAGCATTGAGCCTGTTTGATATTCCATCTCATAATCAAGTTGACTAGCAGTTTTTTTAACTTCCACCACATTGATGGTG
>CAZIBP010000038.1:6741-8744 GCA_964537665.1 uncultured Pseudomonadales bacterium | reverse complement strand
CTTAGGAGATTTCCTCAAAAATTAGAACAAACTCGAAATTACGCCAACATATTATTTACAGAAATAGATCTCAAAGAATCAAGACCAATTGCACACCCAACTGATTTGGTTTTTGTTTTTTACGGGATTTTGAATCATCATCTAAATGCAGCAGTTAGACATTACGGCGCTAATTTAAAAAGATTACTTGAATTAAGTAAACAAGATGACCAGAAAAAAATCAAATTAATGGGAATAGAATATCAATTCGGTTTAGATGATCCAAGTGAAACCGCTCTAGCAATTGCTAGTTTAATTAAAAACCAAACTCAACCATTACCCAAAATAAGTCTCTATGGTATTTCTTTTGGAGGAGCTTATGCAATCCATTGCATACCTCTTTTAGAGAATCAAGGTATAAAAGTTGATTCTTTGATTCTGCAATGTAGTCCCTTAGAAGAAAGCGACTTATCTCCTCAAGCTGCTGCTTTGTTTCCTAGCGTAAATGTTGGTAAAAAGTTAAATGAACTAGGTAATAAACTAAAAAGATTTAATAGGGGAAATTTTAATCAAATTTTAGCTCAGGCAATGGGTTTGCTGAATCAGGAAGATAAAAAAACAATCATCAATTCATCAGACGGTATTCTGGCAAATTTGGCAGCTGCGAGTCGAGTGAGAAATATGAATTCTTGGATAGTTCCAAAAAAATTACCAGAAAAGGTTTTGTATGTTGGGACCAATGACGATCAGGTTGTAAATCAAGAACAAGTTTTAGATAAATTAAGAAAAATTAAAAGGATTAACTTAAAAACAAGAGAATTTGTTTCCCAACCAGGAATGCATGGACATGGCATTAAAGAAGAACTACTAACCAGAGTTGGAGAAGAAATTTTTCAATTTATTTGAGAAATCTCAAACTGGCTTAAATCTAGAAACCAGGTCTAAGATCTTCTACCATAGTTACTTAACTATACTAAATAATTTTAAGTTCTCGCAAAACTCGTTTTGCAGACGGAGTGAGATTGTTTTTGTCAATGAAACTAAGCAAATTATCTAAATTCACCCACTGTATTTGCTCTATTTCGTCTCTATCAAATTTAATTAGCAACTCATCTATCAAATCACCACGATAAAGACAGGCAAATTCTCTTTCTTCTTCAATGTAAATTTTACTAAGTTTTTGTAAGGTGAGATTTAAACCTAATTCTTCTTTTAACTCTCTTAAGGCAGCTTCATCATAACTCTGACCATAAACCACATGTCCACTAACTGAAACTGTCCAAAAAAGTGGAAAGCTATCTTTGCTTTGACTTCTTTTTTGTAGCAAGATCTCATTGTTACGATTAAAAAGCAGTATAAAAATACTACGATGTTTCATTTTTTGATTTTGGTGAGCAATTCCCCTCTCAACAGAACCAAGCACTCTATCGTTATCATCCACCCAATAAAAAAGTTCATGTGAATCATCTTTTGGCATAATGTTATTATTTCACCAAAAGTCTAACTATGTTAAGATAATTTTATGAAAAATTTATTACAACTTTGCTCTCATCCTGCAATTACAAAATTAGATTCAGAATTAGAAAATATATTCAAAAATGCTCCTCATTTACCAAAGAAAGTTATAGAAATTTTGGTGAAAATCACCCCATATTTAATTTTAATATCTGGTTTATTCTTTATTACTGGTGGCTTACGAAGTATTTTTGGAATAAATAATTTCTATCGTGTTTTTAATTTTTGGCAAAGCATTCCTCCAATTTATTTTTACATCATTGGTTTGTTGCAAATTTTCGCAGGCACAATTTCTGTTATTGCCTACCAACCACTCAAAAATAAAGAATTAGTTGGTTGGTATCTTTTATTTTGCTTAAGTTTGCTTCAGCTCATCATGAATTTAATTAGTGTTTTCTTCTTTAGAGCTGGCCTTTTTGGTTTATTATTTGGTTTGCTAATCAGCTTTTATCTACTCTATGAGCTAAAAGCTGCTTACTCATCAGTCAAAAGCATTGTTAAAACAAAAA
>CAZIBP010000038.1:4009-6641 GCA_964537665.1 uncultured Pseudomonadales bacterium | reverse complement strand
ATTTACTTTGATCCAGAAAATGTAATTAAATTGGCCATGGAGGCTAACTGCAATGGTGTCGCCTCAACTTTGGGAGCCTTAGGCTTGGTCAGTAAAAAATATGCTGACAAGATTCCTTTTATTGTAAAAATAAATCACAATGAACTCCTAACCTATCCAAACAAATGGGATCAAATACTTTTTGCCTCTGTCAAACAAGCTTACGAAATGGGTGCAGTTGCAATCGGTGCCACAATCTATTTCGGCTCAATTAACTCAAATCGTCAAATAGTTGAGATTTCCCAAGCCTTTGCGGAGGCTCACCGCTTAGGTTTGGCGACTATTTTGTGGTGCTATCCACGCAATTCGGCTTGGAGTAGTACGGATGGTAATTATGAAAATGCTGCCGATATCACCTCTTACGCGAATCGATTAGGAGTTACGATTGAAGCAGACATCATTAAGCAGAAAATGCCAGAAAATGATGGTGGTTTTCGTAAATTTAAATTTGGAAAAGAAAATAAAGAAATGTATGAATCTCTCAGTACCGAAAATCCAATTGACATGGTACGTCTACAAGTGATGAACTGTTATGCTGGTAAAATTAGCTTGATTAACTCAGGTGGTGAAAGCAGTGAAGATGGTGATTTAAAGAAAGATCTGTCTGCAGCAATTAAAACAGCTGTAGTGAATAAAAGAGCTGGTGGTGCCGGATTAATTATGGGTCGCAAGGCTTTCAAAAGACCAATGGATGAGGGTATCAAAATTATTCAAGCTGTCCAAGACGTTTATCTTGAAGAACGTATTGATTTAGCTTAAACAAAGCTTGGCGTCTATGGGAAATGGTATTCTTGAATTTCACTCCTAACTGAGCAAAACTCTGTTTAAATCCATCTGGAATAAAAATTGGATCATATCCAAATCCTTCTATTTTATTACCCATAGGCTTCAGGGCAATTTCTCCTTCAATCTCGCCTTCAAAAAATTTTGCTTGATTATTCTTTGGATTAAAAAAACAAATAACACTATAAAATCTGGCACGACGATTGCTTTCATTCTTCAACAAATCAAGTAAAGCTAAATTGCGCTCACTAGGAGTTCCATCAAACCAACGATTAGAATTAACAGATGGGAAACCATTTAATGATTCTACTTCTAATCCAGAATCATCTGCAATGGTCGGTAATTTAGCCAAAGTGGCATAAGCTTTTGCCTTGATTAAGGCATTATCACCAAATGTTTGGCCATTTTCTACTACACTAAAATCTTCAGCTATTTTGATGCCAAATTTTAATAATTTATCTCGATCAAGAATACTTAAAAGATTAAAACAACTATCATCAAGTATTGCTGTAATCTCTTTTATTTTACCTTGATTAGCACTAGCAATAAAAACATTCATTCCAAAAGTTATTTGCCAAGAAGAGAGCCTAATCCACCGGTCATACTTTGTAATTTTTTAGCAGCCACTTCTTGTGACTTTTTGATTGCCTCGTTGAGAGCTTTCACCAATTCTTCACTGTGAATACCTTGAACTGAAATGTCCTTAATTTCTTGGCCACCAGTAATTTTGACGATAATATCGCCCCGCTCCACAACAATCTCTTCTGCGGCCAAATCTTGCTGCATCTGTTTGGCCTGTTTACGTAATTTGTTTAAATCACCAAGCTGACTCATGAAACCTCCTGCCATATATTTTGCCTTTCTATAATAAGTTTGTATTTAAATCTTTTTACTTTGATATGTTTCATGTCAAAGTAAAAAGATTTACAACATTATAACAAAGAATCTCTCGCCGCAAGCACTAAGTCCGTATCTATGGGCTCAGTCGTTGCCAAAGCTGCTTGATTTTGCAAAACAAAATCAAATTGCAAATCTAAACCAAAAATTTCCTTAGCTGCTCTAACAAGTAATTCCTTGTTCTTATTTTGTTCCAATTGTTCCTTGTGAAATGAATAATAAACAAAAACTCTAGCAATACCCTCACTTAAACTTTCCAACTTACAAGATTTAAGTAGAGTGATAAGTGAAAAATTTTCGCCAGAAAAAGCCTGAATTAAACTCTGCCAAAAAACTTTAGGATCAGTTTCAACCAAATTTAAAGGTTCTTTTTTAATAATTTTTTTTTTACTGATTTCTTCTTGATTAACTGTGGGAGAAGATTTTTCTACCGAAACATGACCAGTATTTTTCTTTGATCTATCAATGATTTCCAAAAATTTCAATTCTAAAATCAAGAAAGGAATCGGCGTTTCTTGATTTAAATCAACTGAAAGAATTTCCTTAAGAAAAAATTGGTTAATTTTAATCGAATAAAAAGCATCACCTGAAAAAACCTTTAAATTAACTAACAA
Organism: uncultured Pseudomonadales bacterium; assembly: GCA_964537665.1. GTDB lineage: Bacteria > Patescibacteriota > Microgenomatia > UBA1400 > PJMF01 > UBA1364. Next base: position 4,308 of record CAZIBP010000038.1, on the reverse strand, counting down.
ATCTTTGTGTAAAAATTCAAAAAGATCTTTGTAGAAGTCCCTCTGATTATAATTATTGTCTCTTAATTCTTCAAAGATTTTAATCAACTTCTGTTCGTCTTTTTGGATTACTGCCTCCAATAAGTTTTTGATGTAAGAATCGCTATCACTAGATAAAAGATCTTTAATTAACTCTAGATCAAGTTTTTTGTCTCTACAAGCCAGCTCTAAAATTTTCACTCCATCACGAAAGCTACCGTCAGCACGTAGAACTATTTTTTCTAAATCAGCTTCAGTAAATGCAATTTTTTCGGCTTTTA
>CAZIBP010000038.1:0-3909 GCA_964537665.1 uncultured Pseudomonadales bacterium | reverse complement strand
GCATCTAACTCCTGAACAACAAAGGAATGTCCTTCATAAACTCTTCTTGCAAAATCACTGTTCTCATCTGGTTCGAAAAAAATCATTTTTTTAGGAGGATTTTTCTTAAAAAAAAGATAATCAACCATGTCAGCATTCAATGGATCATTAAGCATTGCTCCAATAATGCGGGAGGCTGAAGTTTTGCCGGTCCCTTTGGGACCTGCAAATAACAAAGCTTGGGGAATTTTCCCTAATGCCATCATACTCTCCAAAGAAGTCCTCACAGAACTTATGTTAAGGTCAGAAATCTTTCTGGGACGATAAAGACGATACCAAGCCATAGTTAGAGTTTAACATAGATAAAAGTTCCATGTTGAAGAAAACCGCTTTTGACAAAAATTAATGGTCGTCGTGATGATAACCCAATAAATGAAGCAAAGAATGCTCAAGATAAAAACAAATTTGTTGATCAACCATTTTGCCGAAACGTTTTGCCGTCCTAACTGCCTCTGGAAAACTAATGACTACATCACCTAAATGAATCAGTTCTCCCTCAGGTAGTGGAATATCTTGTAATTGACCATGATCATGCTGAGGAAAAGATAAAACATCTGTAGGACCCTGGTGTTTTAGATATTTTTCATTTAAAGTAGTGATTTTTCGCACACCAACGATAGAAACATCAAGCTGAGCATCAAAAATCTGATGCTCGTGAAGCACTCGCTTCACCGTATTTTTGATTTGACTTCGATCAACTGGATACCTAGAACCAATAAAAAGATTAACTTTAATCATATTGTTGATTCCTGTCCATTTTGAACACGAGCTAAACTAGTGACAAAATCAATGGCAATTGGTCCAAGCGGCACTTGATCTTCTGGATCATCAATAAATAACAACATAACCTTACCTTTACTATTAGGGCTCCAAATCTGTCCTTCTCTAATTACCTCTGGTGAACCTCCAAATTGTTTCTTGACCCACATGCTTGGACCAGCATCGGCTACAACTCCAACCACGGCTACTTGTTCAATTGGATTAATGACAATCATTTTGCGAAACTTATACCAAGGTTTTAGTTCCCCATAATTTTGATTCCATTCTGGTAAATACATTAGTTGGACGGCAAAATAATATTTTTCTCGAAGAATCGCTTCCGCCGTTAGTTGACCATTTTCTGTAAACCAACCAAAGGCTCCTCTGTTTGCAGCCATTCCAGCTTCTTGATAAGCATCATGAGCCATGAGTTCATCACTAGGAAACCGTAGTAAATGTTGTTCTGCACCCATAATTCCAACACTATGACTGAGCTTTTTTCCTTCTAATTCTGCTCTTACTTTAAAACCAAGAATTTCTGAAAGTTGTTGCTCCAAATATAATTGGGTTTCTTTTTCTAAATGTCCAGCTGGAGAATTAACATAGGAACTTAATTTGGCCATTATTTCTTGATGTTCTTGTTGTGAAATATCTAGAGCAACTTTTTTTGATTTTTCATCCAAAACTTGATAAGCGTGGTTGGTAGAAAGAATCGGGGAGGTCATGGCCACCTGACCTGCCATTGCAATTGAAGCTAAAATTTGTTGTGATGTGTCTCGGGCAGTCATAAATTTCAAGAAGACTTGATCAACTTATTCATAGCCTCCTCCAATCGAATTAGAAGTAAGTCTTTTCCTATAACAAGCATCGTCTCAAAAAGTGGCGGAGTAGCTTTTTCACCAGTGATTGCAATACGCAGCATCATAAAAAATTGACCTTTGTGCCAATTATTTTTCTCTTGTAATTCTCTGATCGCTGCCTCCAAGTCTTCTAATGACCAGTTGGATAAAGATTGAACTACCTGTCTGGTTGCTTTAATTTGTTCAATAACCATCTCAGGTGATTCACTCTTTTTAAGTAGTAAATCAGTTTCATAACTAATCGGAGCATAAAAAAATTTAGTTAACTCATTGAAATCACCTAAAGTTACCAAGCGTTCTTTAACAAGCGGTAAAACTTGATCTAATTTGTTGCTTGGAAAATTCTGATCCACAAAAGGTAGAATTCTTTCTTTTAACTGTTGATCATCAAGTTTGCGGATATAAACTCCATTTAGCCAATTTAGTTTTTTTAGGTCAAAAGCCACGCTGTTACTACTCAAATCACTTGGCTCAAATTCCTGAATATATTCCTGCAAACTAATTACCTCTTCTTGATCCTTTTTAGCCCAACCAAGAATCATAAAAAAATTTAACATTGCTTCAGGCAAATAGCCTCGATCCAAAAATGATGCTGCCGAAACAACTCCTTTTCTTTTACTCATTTTACCCTTACCATCTGGGTTAAGAAATACTGGTATATGGGCAAAAACTGGTACTTCCCAATTAAAAGCTTGATAAAGCAATACATGCTTGGGAGTTGAGCTAATCCATTCTTCACCTCGCATGATGTGAGTGATTTTCATCAAATGATCATCAATTACCACTGCCAAGTGATAAGTTGGATAACCATCAGATTTCATCAAAACTTGATCATCAATCAAATTAGAATTGAAAGTAATTTGTCCTCTCAATAAATCAGTAAAAACAATTTCCTGATTCTCTGGCACCTTCAAACGAATCACATAACTTTCTTGATTAGCTACTCTTTGTTTGGCTTCTTGCAAAGAGAGGTTTCTGCAGTGACGATCATAATGAGGCGCTTGCTTGTTGGCCATTTGTTGCTCTTTAACTTCTGCCAAACGTTCTTTGGAACAAAAACAATAATAAGCCTGACCGCTCTCAATCAAGGTCTGCACTTCTTTTTGATAAATGCCAAGCCTTTCTGACTGAATGTAGGGGCCATATTGACCACCCTTACCTGGACCTTCATCCCAATCCAAGCCATAACGACGAATGATGTCCTGAATTGCTTGAACCCCACCCGCAACTTCTCTTTCTTTATCAGTATCTTCAATACGCAAGATAAATTGGCCACCATATTTTTTGGCAAAGGCATAATTTTTCAACAAGGTAGCCATACTCCCCACATGAATTTCTCCGGTGGGACTGGGGGCCATTCTGGTACGAATCTGATTCATAGTCGATATTTTATCACCTAAAGTGAAATCGTTAGTTTCTACTTAGATAATTAGCATTTATGGCTGGAACAAAAGCCATAAAATTATTATCACCCTTAAAAACATAAATAGGTTGTAAATAAGTTTGTTCGTCAAAGCTATCATAATAAGCCAACTCCACTTCTCTAACCACAGCTTCTTTCAATCCTTTACCATTGATGATATAAGCATCTCCTGCTTGCACCAAATTCCAAGCTGATTTGGCTGTTCTCAGGGGATATGTTTCGAAATTGAGATAGTCCACTTGTCGATAGAAATAATCCATTTCCACAACGGCATTATTCGATGAAAAAGCAGCAGTTAATTTGGCTGAAATAATACCTTTGTCTCCGTCACTTGTATAAACTTTGTAAAGCTGATCAATTGGATTGCGATTTAAGTCAATCTGTAAAAAGTCTGCATCAGACAAAGAAAAAGTTGATTTGAGTTCTCCTCCAATTGATTTAAGAAAAGTAATTTTACCAGATGCAGTCGCAATATCCGAACCAAGTAAATCAGCGCTATCCACAAAGGTTTTAACTCTTTCTACTGCCTCAAATTCTTCAGGTAGTTTACCTCCACTAGTCAACAAATCTGGTCGCGAAAGGAAGTTGCTTTCCAAAGTAAAAGTAAAATCAACAGAACTAATTTCCAAACTCATATCTAAAGGATTATTTTTGGTAAAACGATAGGTTTTGTCAGCAATAACTTCCGGAGTAAAAATAAAACCATAAATCGAGGCAATCTTCTTAACCTTTTCATCAGCCAGTAAATTTGCAGCGGATTTGGTTACCAAAAAAACCTTAGCTCTATCTGTAATTTCTTTGATACCATAAGCCATTTCCAAACTATAA
>CAZIBP010000037.1:0-8956 GCA_964537665.1 uncultured Pseudomonadales bacterium | reverse complement strand
AGCTCCTTTGCCAATTTTTACTCCAGGTAAAATGATCGAGCGAGGTCCGATGAAAACATAATCGCCGATTTCAACCTTTTCTTCAATGGTGGCCATATCATCAGAATGGATGTCATGCTGACTGGTCCAAATCATTACTTCTGAGGCAATATCGACGTGATTGCCAATTTTAAGGCCTCCATGAGAATTTTTAAGTTGTCTGCGACCATCGAGAGTCACCTTCTCTCCAATAAGTGATCCCTCCCCAATCTCAATTCCTTGTGGATAGTAGATTCTCGCTCCCATGTGAATCGTGGATCCTCTGCCGATATGCATGCCAGACAATTTGTAACAGAATTTGCGGAAGCTGTGAGAGGGAATATAGCCAACTAGCCACCACAACAAACCAGTGACCAATTCAAGATGAATTGTTTGAATGCGAACTAAAATTTTTTCTATCACTTGATTGGCAGAAAGTTCTCGACCATTTTTATCGGTAATTTGCATGTTTCTAGTATACATCAATTAGATGCGTTTTCTGAGCTTAGGACTAGTAGTTAAGTGAGTAATGACTGATAGTATGGCGTTAGTACTAGATAATTCTTCACCTTTTTTTACCCTATCCTCTCGTGCTAAATCGTAACCAATGGCTTGTCCATCCTTAGTGGGGATATAGACAATGGCATCTGGATAATATTTTTTAATTAATTCAGCAGCCTTGACCAATTGCTGCATGTCAGCAAATTGCCCAACCGCCTGACCATCTTTGTCATATCTGGTATGAGGAAATAGGACAAAAGCTTGCCAAGGCATTGGAGGAAGTGGCTCAGTGTTGTTTTGGCCATCAAAACCTCTCGATAAGACAATTTCTGATACGTCTTTAGTTGATACTCTTTCTAATCTAGTATGAGTCCCATAGGCATTTTTCTTCCAAGTTTTTTCTCTTTGTTTTTCATCTTTAGGTAGAACTGTGTATTTTTTAACCATTTCCATCATGATGTCGGCCAGAAGCTGCACGTGAGGATGAGGGTGGTTTGGATACCTTTCAGCTAAGTATCTGTGAAGTTCTGCTGAAGTTTCTTCGAAGTTTAATAATTGGTATATTTGTGGGTAATTATGAGAAATATATTGGATAAATTTAGTTTTTATTTTTGAAGTACCATCTCGATCTTTTCCATTCAACCAACCTCCGCCAGCAAGACTAGAAATTTGGTGTTTTAGGTCATTATTACCAAAGATTCTGCACGAAGCATAAAAACTTTCAGCAATTGAAGATCCACCAATTGAAGCTACTTCCAAATGGTTTTTATTGGCGAAATCAAAAAGAGTTGAGCGATCTGTAATGGGAACGCAGGAAATCAGGCCAAATTCTTCCACAAATTGACGAGTTTTTTCATCCATTTTTGCAAAATCAATTTGATTTTCTTGATTGACATATTTATCAGAAGAACGTCTGGCGTACTCAAAGGCTTTTGCCATCAACATAGCCAAACCGGCGCGACTAGTATCAACAAAATTACTGTAAGGCACCATACCCATGAGAATTTTATCAATGTCTGGGCAGGAATGTTTGTAGTCCGGAATTGGATAAATTTCTGGCTGGCTAAGATGAGCTAGATAAAGAATTTTCTCTAGAGGGCTAGGAAAGGAAATTTCCTCTGGACCATAAGCTGGTCCAAGATGGTGAATTAAATATCTTAATTCGTCAGTAGTAAGAATTTTTGCCACGTCTTCAAAAAGATAAATGTCTTCTTGTTCGGTATAAGGAGCATCTTGAATATTTTTTAAAACAATAGGTGGAATAAAAACATCTTCTTCTTTGCCTTTGAAAACGGTTTTGATTTTATCCAAAACTTTGGCAAAATAACCTTGTCTGTTTTTTTCTCGGTCTTGCTAGATTTTTTTTGAATCAGAGCCTGGATTTCTCGTCCATCTCTAAATTTACCAACAGTACTTGCAATTAAGTTCTCTAAATTCGCCATATTATTTTTTCTCAAAAGCAATGCCTAAGTGCTGATAGGCACGTTCGCTTAGAATTCTACCAGAGGGACTGCGGCGAATAAAGCCAATTTGAATCAAATAAGGTTCTAGCACTTCTTCGATTGTTCCAGGATCTTCATTAATTGAAGCGGAGAGGGTCTTCAAGCCAACAGGACCACCATGATGCTTATTAATCATTGCTTCAATGAGACGACGGTCGTTTTCGTCTAAACCTAATTCATCAATTTCAAAAATGCTCAATGCTTGGCCGACCAATGACAAATCAATTATCTTTTTTTCCAAAACTTGGGCAAAATCACGAACTCTTTTAAGCAGCTTTAGGGCAATACGTGGTGTACCTCTAGATCTGGAAGCGATGGCGAGGGCTGCTTCAGTAGCCAATTTTGTATCCAACTTTTGGCTAGCAGCTTGTAAAACTTGAGCAAGTTCAGTTGCTTGATAAAATTCGACACGATGTACCAAGCCAAAACGGTCACGAAAAGGTCCCGTTAGTAGACCGAAACGAGTGGTGGCACCAACCAAAGTAAATTTTGCCAAATCCAAGCGCACTGTTCGTGCGGATGGACCCTTGCCAATCACAATATCAAGAGCAAAGTCCTCCATTGCTGGATAAAGAGTTTCTTCAACGGCTTTAGGCAGGCGGTGAATTTCATCAATAAAAAGAACATCGCCGTCTTCTAAATTGGTCAGAATGGCAGCTAAATCGCCAGCTTTAGATAATGCTGTCCCCGAAGTTACTTTGAAATTGCTTCCCATTTCTTTGGCAATTAATTGAGACAGGGTGGTTTTGCCAAGTCCTGGTGGACCATAAAGCAGCACATGATCCACTGCTTCATGACGTTTTTGTGCAGCTTTAATAGCGATTTGTAGAGATTTTTTAATATTTTCTTGCCCAATAAATTCTTGCCAATTTTGTGCGCGAAGGGAGGTGAAAAGCATTTCTTCATCAGCACTTGAGATAGTGGGGTTGATAAGTGGATTTGGCATTATCTGTTGGCGGTAGTCATTTTAATAACGGTTTTGATAGCAATTTGTAGGTCCATATTTTCTAGATCAAGTTGAGTTAGAGCAGTTTGCACAGTATTTTCTTCAAAACCCAGACCAAGCAAAGCATCCATCACATCTTGAGCTTTAGGTGAGAGGCTGGTCAAATTAAGCTCTTTGAGGCTGCCCAATTTAGTTTTGAGTTCAATGATAATTTTTTGAGCTAGTTTCTTGCCAACGCGCGGTACAGCAGTAAAAAATCCTAGTTGTGCTTGTCTAACTGCTTCAATTAATTGTTCAGGACCAGCTTCAGTTAGGCCAAGAGCAGTTTTGGGACCAACTCCAGATATAGCTAATAATAATTTGAAAACAGTTAATTCTGCTGTGGTTTTGAAACCATAAAGCTCAAAACGGTCTTCTTTGATGTGACTATAAATTTGCAAAGCTACTTCGTCATGATTATGGATCGAACTTAGTAATTTATGAGTCACGTACACCAAATAACCAACTCCTCCAGTTAAAATAATTAATTGGTCTTGGCTGACTAAAGCTTTACCTTGTAAGTAGGCGATCATAAATTTTTCGCAATCCTATCTCTAGAAGCTTGGTGACAAATCATAATGGCCAGAGCGTCTATGGTGTCGTCAAGAGTTTTAGCCTGCAGCGTCAACTCCATTCTCACCATCTTTTCTACCGCTTTTTTATCTGCTCGTCCATAGCCAGTTAAACTTTGTTTGATTTGTAAGGGAGTATATTCGTAAATTTTGATGCCTTGACGCAACAAAGTGGCAATAATGACCCCCCTAGCCTCACTGACGTCCAAGGCAGTGCTCTGATTTTTAAAGAAAAACAACGATTCAATTCCAGCTTCTACCACTTGATGTTGAGTAATTAAAACTTCTAGTTCTTCTGCAATTTGTTGATAGCGCGTGAAAAGTGAAGCTTGTTTATTTGTTTGTAAACAGCGGTAATCATAAAGCTGCCATTTTGCTTCTTTTTTTTGGCCAATAGCAAGGCCCACTCGGTCATAACCAGGATCAATACCAATAATGATGGGGTTATTTTTCATCTTTTGATTGCTTAAGCAAGTTGTTTTCCAGCACTTTTAGAATTACTTGCGCTGACTCTCGCCAATTAAATTTTTTGGTTTGTCGATGCATGGCTGTCTTGTATTTGAGAAGTTCCTTGTGAGGCATTTGGTAAATTCTCAGCATGGCGTCACTAATTTGGTGAGAATCTCGGGGATTAACTACTAAGCCTGCTTGTCCCACTACTTCTGGTAAACTTGAATTATTAGCTACAATTGGTATAGTTCCAGCTTGCATTGATTCTAGAGCAGGTATGCCAAAACCTTCGTAAAACGAAAGTAAGAAACTGGCGCTAGCATTCTGATAAAGTGCTCTTTTGAATTTATCTTCGATAAAACCAGTTAAAATGATTTTTTCGCTGAAGGGTGATTGCTGAACTCGATCAAGAATCCCTTGTGCCAGCCAACCAATCTTACCAGCGATTACTAAATCTGGCGGATTAAGTTGTTTTTGTTTCTGATTTTTGCTTTTTAAATTAGCAGCAGCAATTTTACGTAAAAATTCCTCATAGGCAGTGATCAGACCGATTAAATTTTTGCGAGGCTGTAATGTTCCTAGATAAAGAAAATATTTATTTTTCAGTCCAATGGTTTTGAAAAAATCACGGATCGCGTTGTTGCTAGCAGATTCAACAAAATGAAAAGAGGGATAGGCGACCACAATATCCTTACTTGCTTTGTAATAATGCTTGCTAATTTCTTTTTTGGAGAACTTACTGATGGTGATTATTTTGGTTGCTCTTTTTACGCTATATTTAGTCCAATTACTTAGTTGCAGCAAATCACTTGGTCGAAATTGATCCGGAAATTCCAGGTAAGCTAGATCCATGACGCTGCTGACATAAGGAACACTAGAAATGCGTGGAGCATAATGAGATGGAGTAAATAAAACTTGATAATCTTTTTGATGCAAAAATAAATGAATTGGTAAAGCCCATTGTGTCCAAAACTTGCTAGGTTTGATTAGCATGTAATGCCAATTTTTTCTGCTTTTTGGTAAATCGTTTTGTTTTTTGTTAGCTAGGAGAACAACAATCTCAAGATTTGTTCGATTGGCTGTCAATTTATACAATTCATTGATGATTGCGAAAGCATAGACATTGCTGCCTACTCTATTTTTGACATTGGCTTCATTTCCATCAATGGCAATTCTTATCATAATTAAGTCCTAAAATCTTCAATTGCTCGTTGGTAAACTGCTAAAGTTTGGCGAGCAGTTTTTTGCCAATTAAAAAGTTGTAAGCGAATAATCATCCTCTTCATGCGTGCTTCGCTTTCCAACTTGCCTTCATTTAGCACTTTTTCAATTGCCTGACGAATCGCTGATTCATCCAGAGGATTAGCTAATTCTGCTGCATTGCCCGCCACTTCTCTGATGGCTGGAATATCAGCACTAACTACTGGTACGCCATGGGCAAAAGCTTCTAAAACCGGTAAGCCAAAGCCCTCATAAAGACTTGGATAAACAAATAATTCACTGTGATGATACAAAACAGCTAATTCGTAGTCATTAACTCTACCCAAAAAACGCAAATTAGAATTTTGACTAATTTGCTCACTGCCATCCCAAGATTGTTCTCCAGCTACGATTAATTGATAATCCTTGGCCAAAGGTAACCAAGCTTGAATCAATCTGACCAAATTTTTGCGTGGTTCTCTAGTTCCCACAAATAAAAGATATGGTTTGCCAAGCTGCAATTTTTGCTTGATAGCAAGCACTAATTCTGGTTTATTAGCTAACTCTTGGCTGATCTCGGCGACTTGAGTGGGCAAAGCTTCATGGACGACATTAACGCATCTACTGGGAATTTCCAAATAGCGCAAAACATCATTTTTAGTTGACTCTGAGACGGCAATAATTTGAGCTTGTCTTTTGCGTAAAATGCGCCAAGATTCCTGATGCATTTTTAAAACACGCGGGTGAGCAACTTGGGGATAACGAATAATAGCCAAATCATGAATAGTCGAAACTAAAGGTAATTGAGGATCAGGTGGTTGCAGCCAGTCCCAACTGTGAAAAACATCGAGCTTTGGAAATTGTTTGCTGATTGGGTTGAAACCAAGTCGCCAAATTTTGGCTAAAATTGAGGGTGGAAAAGCTTGCAAATTAATTTGGTAACGATCAGAGACGACATTGCGCAAAACCTTGCGCAACTCTGCCTTGAGTAAATTTTGCTGACGTAGTGAACTGCCATACAGGTAAAGTTCAGTGTTGGTTTCTCTAGCCAAAGCCTTAACTAAATCACCAGTGTAACGAGAAACGCCGCGTTGATAAGTCAAGCTAGAAATGTCGATACCAATTTTCATAAGCTCATTGTAAAGCCAATTGCTCTTGGTGATAAATACGCACAAAACCAATGCTTGGATAGTCTAACACGCCACTTGCCTTGAAGCCTAGATCAAGAATAGTCTGTTCCAGCAAATTATTGGCGTCAGTTAGATCACGTAAATAATCAAACAGCAAAACGTAACGATAATTAGTTAAATCCTCAAAAGTTTCATCAAGATTTTCTAACTGTTTAGTGTCGAAACCGCCACTACTAAAAGTTTTAAAACCAGTTTGGTCATAAAAACGCCAAGTAGCAAAAGGTTGATCAAAGGCAAAGACCACAGCAGTTTGTTCTTTGGGAAATTTTTGGCTGATTTCTCTACTTAGAGCACGCCAATTTTCTCTTTGTAATTTGCTTTGAGTCCAGTAAGCGTAAGTAGAAAAAAAATTGATTACAAGAATTGCGACTAAAAGAATTTTGCTCAAATGAGCTGCTTTTTTTGCTTGATTAATGATTAGCCAAGCTTCAAGCAAAGAAAACAGTGGCAAGAGAAACAATACTCTTTTAGCTTGAAGAACTGGAATGAAAAATGAAATTAACCAGGCTAGTAGTAAAGGCAGCATGAATAAATAAAAGAAAAAAGTCATAAAGGCTGATTTTTTTCGCCAGGCGATTAAACTGAGATAGATCAAAGGGCCAAAAATTGCTGCAGCTAAAATTAAGTAACTTAAATTAAGTTGTAAATCACTGACTCCAAAAACAAACTTAAGTGGAACGAGTAAGGCAGTTTTGAATTGTGGCAAACTAACTACCTGATCCCAACCAGGCATGCTTGAACGCAAAGCTTGTCCGGTCTGTAATTGCTCAAGGAATTTTGGCAACCAAGGTAGAAAACTAAAGGCAAGGACGGAGATTAAGATGATTATTTGTTTGAGTTTGACTTTTTGTTGAAGCATGTAAGCAAGTTGGCCAAATAATAGAAATGGGTACAGATAGGAAGAGTAAAGTCCAAGTATGGAAAAAAGCCCAAACCAATAAATGGCAAGTTTTTTCTGGTTTTTGATTAATTCAAGTAATTGCCAACTTGCCAGCATGGCCCACAGCGTAGGCAAACTGTAGGGACGCAATTCTTGAGAATAAAAAATATGAAAAGAGGCAGTGCTGAGTAGGAAACTTGCCAGAAGGGCGGTTCGTCGATTACTTAATTTAAGCCCCAATTGGTAAAGAGCAAAAATACTTATTATGCCTGGCAAAAGACTAGGCAACAAACGCAGCCACCATTCAGTGGTATTTAAATTAAATAAAGTCCCAAGCCGAATACTAATAAAGGTCAAAAGGTGCATTAGGGGTGGTTGAAAGTCTTCACTAATATTTAGTTGCTGACTAAGTGGTCTAGCACTTTCAAGGAATTGGGCAGCTTCATCAAGCCAAAAAGAACCATTAAGCAGTGGCAGACGTAGAATTAAGGCAAAAATTAAAATCAAATAAATCATGTTCGTAAACTACTTATTCCAGAATTTTGCTCTCTGCCGTTTGAAAATAAGCAATGGTTTTTTCCAAACCACTGCGAAAATCAACTTCTGGAGCAAAATTGAGCAATGTTTGAGCCTTTGTGATATCTGGTTTGCGTCGTGTAGGATCATCTTTTGGCAAGTCAGCAAAGACAATGTTTTCTTGGCCAACTTGACCATTAATAATTTTTTGCACCAAAACAGCAGTCTCAAGAACAGTGTATTCTTCAGGATTGCCGATGTTAATAGTTTGACCTGCCAATTCATCCTTGCTAGCCAACAACAAAATTCCGCGTACCAAGTCGTCTACAAAGCAGTAAGAACGGGTTTGTTTACCTTCACCATAGACAGTTAGTGGTTGCTGAGATAAGGCTTGATTAATGAAATTGGGTAAAATACGGCCATCGTCAAAACGCATTCTGGGACCATAAGTGTTAAAAATTCTCACAATGCGCACATCCATCTGATAGCTACGAGTAAAAACTCCGCAAATAGTTTCACCCATTCTCTTGGATTCATCATAACAAGAACGTTCGCCATTGGGATTAACATTGCCAAAGTAATCTTCTTTTTGAGGATGAACAAGTGGATCACCATAAACCTCAGAAGTACTAGCAAAAAGAAATCTAGTTTGAGGACTTTTAGCTTGAAAGTAGCTGAGTAAATTATGAGTGCCTGATGAGTTAACCAAATAGGTTTCAATTGGGTTGTTTTGGTAGGCTGGTGGTGAAGCAGGTGAAGCAAAATGTAGGACGAGATCAATGTGCGCAAAATCTGGATTCTCAAGGCTCAATGCTTCAAGAAAATTTTCTAGATAATTTTGTGCGGGCAGACTAACATTGGCTTCTAAGAAACGGAAGTTGGGATGTTTCGATTGTTGAGCAAGATTAATGCGACGGCCAGTGATGAAGTTATCTATAGCTAACACTCGTCCACCATAGGCAAGAACTTGATCAACTAAATGAGAACCGATGAAGCCAGCGGCACCAGTGATGAGAACAGTTTTATTACCAAAATATGTTTGCATGAGATTGATTCTAACAAAAAAACCATAGAAGCAGTAGGCACGCTTTGAGTTGATGATCTTTCTTGTAATCTTGAACTGAAATAATGACGGTATGGGC
>CAZIBP010000036.1:0-9573 GCA_964537665.1 uncultured Pseudomonadales bacterium | reverse complement strand
TATTTACTTTTTGAATTTTTTTGGTCAGCAAAAGAGGCAAAAGCAAAATCAAGGCTCCTAATAAATCTCTAGCAAAAGAAGCAAAATAGACTGGTAAATCAAAACCTACAAATCTAGTCAGCACCCCAAAAGAACTGTAGAGTAGGGTAGCCAAAATTAAGGAGAGAATAGCTGAAAGAGTTTTTTGCATATCAACCGACATCATGATTATAATGTTGATCTGATTAACACAGAAGGACTACCTAAATATTTCTAGTTCCTGGAGATGTTGGCTGCTATGATGGCCGACTTGTTTAGTTTCATCAAGAAATCATGGAAGTGTGGACCGCAGGGGGATCGAACCCCTCACCTCTTCTATGCCATAGAAGCGCTCTACCAAATGAGCTAGCGGCCCTTTTTCACCAAAAACAATACTAAAACAAGAGGAATTTTAACACTCAAAATCAAAAAAAGCGAGTCTTTCTTGTCTGGACCAAACATCCTATAACTTGACATATTTCAGATGAGTACTATAATGTTATAGGTTGTTAATAGTGCCAGTGGCAATTCGCTACTGATCAAGCTTAACAATCAGTTCTTTAACATACCGCACTTAAAATATTGAGTAATTCACTCTTATTGACCGCATGAATCATCGTGTTGCCTGTAAGAGTGAATTGCGAAATTCACTCTAAATTCAACTTAAGAAAGGAGACATGAAAAATGTCTTCAAAAATCAAATGGGCGGCGTTCGCTGCCGCCGTTCTTCTCCTCCTCCTGACCGCCTGCGGCCCAAAAGTGGCCCCCAACGGCGATGTGGTGAAATTCCAAAACCCATCCTCTGACCTCGTTGACTCTGGAGAAACGAAAGTTCTCTCCGATGGCACCAACGAAATCTCCCTCACCCATTTTCGAAATGGTGGATGGGGATGCCAGGACGGTCGCGAAGGCGACCTCTGCATCCAAAACGTTGCTGGACAGATCATGTTCTTCTTCGGCACCGACAAGATCGGCGTCGAAGACATCAATGAAGGAGGTGTTGTCATTCTCTACGGAGAGTGGCACGAAAAAGAGTAAACAAACCTTCAGGCGCCCTGCTCATGCAGGGCGCCTGAAATCAAGAGCTAAGTGCGGTATGTTTACTTTTTCAAGCCAAAAATTCTTATAAGAATTACATCTTAGAATGTGTCTCGTCGTAGACTTTTTTGAGCTGCGGTTGAGTGACATGAGTGTAAATTTGCGTTGTAGCAATGTTTTTGTGACCAAGCATTTCTTGGACATCACGAAGTCCCGCTCCATTAATCAATAAATCCGTCGCAAAACTATGTCTGATCCCATGTGGACTGAGCTTAACTGTCAAACGAGCTTGCCGCGCATAATGATCCACCAAGCGCTGCACGCTGCGTGTGGTCAAACGCATTTCTTCACCATCCATCAATAAATCTGGTTTTTTACCAGAGAAACGAATGAAAATTGGTCGCCAATTATCTTCTCTGGAGTTGAGGTAGCGATCAAGCCAAGTGGCAGCTCGTTCACTTAAAAAAACCACTCTTGGCCGACGACCCTTACCAATCACTCCAAATTCTCGACGAGTTAAATCAATTTGATCACGGCTGAGTCCCACCAATTCACTCACCCGTAAACCAGTGGAGAAGAGGACTTCCAAAATTGCCTTATCTCTGAGACCTTCTTTGCTAGACAAGTCAGGTTGGGACAGAAGTCGCTCAATTTCCTCCACATTAACAAATTCCATGTGTGTCGACTCACCTTTCGGTAAATCAATTTTTTCTGGATGCATGACTGCCTGATCATTTTTGATCAACCACTTAAACCATGAACGCAGTGCGATTACGTGATAGCTTTGTGTACGTTTGGATAGAGTTCTTGACATTTCGTCACAGTAACGAGCCAGAAAAATCCTGTACTTGCGTAAAATATCTCGGTCTAATTCTTTGAGGTCACTATGACCATCTTCCTTAAACCAAGCATTAAAACGTCTTAAATAGTGTCCGTAATTGCGAATGGTCAAATTACTGAGATTTTTCTCCACTTCCAAAGATTCCAAGAAATCAATTAGAGCCAAATCAGGGTTAGTTTTACTGCTTGTAATCAACATCTCTTTTACTCTACAATAAATCTTAGTTGAGCGCAAAGCTTCGACTTTGAGGTTCAGTTTAAAAGAACTGAAGGTGGGTTTGTTTTTTCTTTTTCGATAAATTATTACAAGACTTTAGCAGACACTTTGTTACTCTGCTAAAATGGCTACTAAAGTATTTTAACCTATAAATCAATCCTTTTTGCCAATGACATCTTTTAATCCGATCCTAGTCGAGCTGATAAAATATTCAAAAAAGGGGATAGACGTAAAAAATTTCAAAGCTTGATCCAAAAGAGCATTTCTTGGTGTAGGCCATTATTAACTAGCACAATTTTTTCCAACACCCCACCATTTTTCTCAATCACTTTCCTTGAAAGAAAATTGTTTATCTTGCAAGATACCAATACCCGATGCTGATTTTGGTCCAAATCAGTAATTATTTGCTGACACTTCTCCAAAGCTAAGTTCAAAATCTTTGAACCATAACCCAAACCGCGTGCGCTTGGTCTAATTAAGTAGCTCAAATGGCCAAAGGAATTTCTGAGTGTCTCATTTAAGTAATGACGAATACTCAACCTACCAATAAAAACTTGCTCGCCTAAGTCATTTTTATCAATTAGCCACATAGTCGTGCTTGGCACTTTACCACGCAAAGCAGCGACTTCATCAGTTGATTTCAATTCAAGCTCTTTTAGAAAAATTTCAAAATTAGCCTCGTTAGTCAAAGCCAATAAGTTTAACTTATTTTCCAACATAGTGACACTAAATAAATTGGTTTTTCCCTCATTTTGTATTTCAGCAATCGCCGCCAAAAAACTATTTTGGTACTTAATTGATGGTTTAGCCAAGAAAGGTGAGTCCATTAGTTAAATTGTATGTTAAATTGACGATGTTGTCTTAAGAAAATAATAATAAAGCCGATTTTGGGCTTCTGAGAGGCTCACTAGAAGTAAATACCTTGATATATCAATATTTATTGATATTTTGAGCAATAGCTAAAAAAGCAGCTAACTAATGACTAATTAGTAAATTAAATAAATCACGAGGTAGACCAGACTAAAGAGCAGAGTCAAAGTGTAAAAAGCCAAAAACAACAAAAGATACTAAAAAAAAACAAATGCTAAATGTAAAAACATTTTTGAGACCCTTTCAGTTACTTATATAGTTTATGTCGTAAAAGTTATATTGTGCGACATAAACTATATAAGCGATTTTTAACAAAAACCCCCTATCCCGCAGAGCAGTAGTGCATAAAAGAACATTTCCTTTAAAATCTCTAATCCCATCCTTAACTCTGTTCCACACTGACTCTTGTAAAACCCATTGTCCCAGACTTAAATGACCCCAGAAAACCCTTCTCCGAGTAAAATGACTTCGGGTTTTTTATTGAATTATCAATGCTTTTATGGTCATCCATCGAGAATAGAGCTACTTGAGAAAATGAATACTTTAATTATTCTTGCATACTCTTGCAGCAAGAAAACTAAGTTTTAACCATCAAACCAGATCATTTTGTCTATGAAAGTCCTATAACTATTGAGTTTTCCACAATTTTCACAACCATATCAAACTATATCACTCTGCCCTGTTTCCAGATGCCCTAGCAAAAAAATTAGGAGCTCTGCCCTGTTTGATAAAAATTTACATTATTTTTTGATTTTTAACCCTCTTTTGATTAATTAAAGAAATTAAAAAAGCAACCTGCTTAGAAAAAGTTCCTTTACTAAAAGCTTCTTTTAAGGCTTTGTTTAAAAAACACTAATTTATAGTCTCTCTACCCTGCTTGATAGAATAAACAAAAAGGATTGATATATCAATCCTTTTTACTTAAGCAAATCTGACTTGAGGAGCTTGATTACTTACCTGGAAACATCAAGACAAAAAGCACTAACATTAAAATTGCTACTAAGTTGTATTCATTGATAGTATTCTTAAACAATCGACCCTTAAATAAACTCTGCAAAACACTTAAACCAACATATAAAAATGACATAATGAACAAGGCTTGATTCCAGATCTGCATTGGTAAAAATGAAAATAGAATCGCTATTTCAGCTAAAATCAGGCTGAAAATTAATGAGTACAAGACAATTGCTTTGGCGATTTTTGGCCCCAGCTCAATTGACCAAAGAGACATTAACACTAGAGGAAAATGAGAAATGAACAACAAAACAGCGTTGAAATAAAAAGGTAAGCGCAGAGAAAAAATTACATTACTAAATAGTAAAGAGGTAATCATTACAAAAAATAAGGCGACAGCGTGAGCAGCATATAAAAGCTGAATGGTTCGCCCTTTGGCTACGGAGAAAATATTGGAAGTTAGAAACAAAGCGTACATGCCAACACCAAAGATTGCCACAACGGCTAAACGAGACCAAAACATCTCTGGCAATAAAAAATAAAACAAAGCTACTGAGCTAGCATAAAGAGCCGGAAAAGGAACAATGGTGAGCCACTCATTGGGGTTAAGATCGTCTGCCAAAGCCCAAGCAGAACTAAGATAGGATAAAATAAACAAAATTGCCGTACTCAGATAGCGCCAATCCAATGGAACGTACTGAGTTGCAAGCAAAGCAACACTTAGCAAAATAGAAACAATGACAAATTTCTCCCTACGACGCATAAAAAACATCCTCCACATCTTCCAATTCTCTTAATTCATCTGCTAGCTCAAGCATTTTCTCTTCATCTTCCTGGCTAATTGGAAATTTCATGGTCGCCACAAACTCTCCTTCTTGATTTCGACTAAACATATATTTGGCTGATCCAGGTGAACCAAGTGAACCACCAAATTTATTCAAAATAAAACGAATTTCTGCAGAGCTACGATTAACATTGTCAGTCAAAGCTACGATCATCATTCCTATGCCACCTGGACCAAAACCTTCGTAAACAATTTCTTGAATTTGGCTAGCATTACCCTTACCCAGTGCCACGTCGATCGCCTTTTGTACTTTGTCTTTGGGCATATTAGCTACTCTGGCTTTGTCCAAAACCAAACGTAAAGACGAATTGCTTTTTGGATCACCAGAGTTGCCTTGTTTGGCGGCAGCTCTGATTAGGCGAGACAGTTGACTAAAAACTTTACTTTTGAGTTTATCTTGAGCTCCTTTGCGATTTTTGATGTTATTCCACTTGCTGTGACCAGACATAATTCATCCTTTCCTTAAATACAAGTAAGGGTCAAAGCACATTATAAACCACATTTGCTTTACTTGACATTTTAGAACAGGACTTGTAACATCTCATGGATTTTAAAGGAAGGCTAAAAACATGCAAAGTCAAATGCTCCTGAGACAAGAAGCAATTAATGCAGCTAAAAATGGAAATTGGCCACAAGCCATTTTGGTCAACCAAGAAATTATCAAACTTTACGGAGAAGATCCAGAGTCAATGAATAGACTTGGCCTGGCTTTCTTGAAAAATAATCAAGAGACTGAAGCTAAAAAAACTTTTAAAAGAGTCATTGAAATTGATAAATTCAACATCATTGCCAATAAACATCTAGAAAAGATTAAAAACCAAGAATCAAGCACTGATATTATTTTCAATCAAAACAACGATTTCATTGAAGAACCGGGAAAAAGTAAGATCGTCACTCTTCATCGTCTAACAAGTAAAGATCAACTAAAGAAATTAAAAGTTGGCCAAAATTGTTATTTGCAGCTCAAGAATAGATACATCAGCATTATTGACGAAAATGATAAACATATTGGAGCTTTGCCAGAAGACATCTCTTTTCGCTTGAGCAAATTAATTAGCAATGGTAACGAATATCGTTGTGTAATATATAAAGTGAGTGATAAACAGTGTTTGGTTCAAATCAAAGAAACTCTTCGCTCCAAAAAAAACCAACAAATCGTTTCTTTCCCAAGCAAAGTTCAAAATAATCTTGTCCTACCAGATGATTTTATCCTTGAAGAGGATATTCCTTTTGAAGTTACCGGTGAGGAGGAGGAAGATGAAGATTTAGATCTGGCTATGGAAAAAATTAACAAAAAAGACATATAAATCAGCCAAATCTCTGCCAATATAAATCACCATTGCAGCACGATGATTGCTGGTTTCATTTTGGCTGATAGAACTCACATTTTGGGGAAAAAATTGATTGAGTCTGGCCAATAATTGAGTGCAAGATTTTTCTTCAGGATTATAAAAAATTTGGGTGTAAGCCAGGTTCTGCGTGTTACTGTCTTTTTTAATAATTGAAAAAGCACTTGTTTCGAGAATTTTGGCCAAAGAACTAGCCAAGCCTACTTCTCCAGTTGTATTAATCAGGGCAACTGGGCAGTCAAAAATCGGAGCCAAAAAAGACTGGTCGGTATCTTGTTTAAATTTTTCTTCTATCCACAAAGTTTCATGATTTTTAAGAAATGAATAATAAATTCGGTATTTCTTAAAAAATAACAACAACTGTTCTCTACTTAAATCATCGCCATCATAGGCATAACTCTGGTCAAAAGCGGTATTTAATAGAAAGGCATAAACTAAATTTTTCTTTAATTCTGTCGAGATTGTTGCTTCTTTTTTCAAAACACTCAAATCAAAACTTTCATTGCGAAGATCAGTCAAAATTAGTTGTTTCGAAGCAGCATTAAAAAATAAAATCGCCACTAGTTGCTGTTCCTTCAATAATAAAATCCTTCTATCCTCTTTTAACTGATAGAGTTTGCTAAATTCAATTTTCAAGGCAAAAATGAACAGGATAATTGTTATTAAAGACAAGGCAACTGAAAAAAATAAATTAACTTTGGGGGTAAATGATTTGTGCTGAATTTTATCAGGTTTTTTCTTTGGACAATAATCTCTAAGCATTAGTAATATGCTACAAAAAAGCCCGCTTGATAACAAGCAGGCTTCTTTTGAATTCAAAAATTTGCTAAATTCTAAGCACCGACAGCAAAACGTTCAAATCTACTGAGAGTCATTTTCTCACCGATTTTACCGCTTAGAGCCTTGATAACTAATTCAATAGTTTTCTCTGGATCTTTGATCGAATCTTGCTGAAGCAAATCTGTCACGCTTTCTGCCCCCATAGCGGCCACCTGCATGGCGATATCACGAGCCATTTGACGAAATTCTTCATTTTTGGCCACAAAATCTGTCTCGCAAAGCATCTCTACCATTGCAGCAATCATGCCAGTGTTGTGAGTGTAAGTGGCAATATAACCAACCTTAGTCTCACGATCTTGACTCTTCTCTGCTCTGGCTAAACCTTTAGCTTCAACGATGGCAACAGCTTTGTCCAAATCACCCTCAGCTTCCTGAAGAGCCTTCTGACAATCCAAGATTCTAGCACCAGTAATTTCTCTTAGTTTTTTAATTTGATCCATAGAAATAGGCATATTTCTTCCTTAATTTGTTTGATTACTTTATTTTCTGGCAGCACGGCCGGCTTTGTAAGCGGCAGTGATCTGATCAATAAAAAACTTAATACTTTTGACTGCATCGTCATTACCAGGTATGACAAATTGTAATGGTCTTGGATCGCTGTCAGAATCAACTAAAGCAATAACTGGGACATCAACTCCGTTAGCTTCTCTGACGACAATTTTTTCTTTTTTGGGATCAACCACAAAGATACAATCTGGTTTAGTTTTTAAACCTCGTAGACCGCCGAAAAAGCGTTCTAGTTTATTTTGTTCTTTTTCCAATTGGACACGTTCGTACTTAGTGTAACCTTTGTATTTATCATTAGCTAAACCTTCACGAATTTCTTCCATACGTTTAATAGATTTACTCACTTGAGGCCAGTTGGTCAACATTCCACCCATCCAACGGGCATTAATGTAGAAACAAGAAGCATCTAGAGCAGCTTCCTTGATCACTTCGCGAGCGGGTTTTTTGGTTCCAACTAAAACTAAAGTTTTACCTTCCTTGGCGAGATTGTAAACGTAAGCACAAGCCTCTTTGAGTAACTCTGCTACTTTTGGTAAATCGAAAAGATGAATGCCATCTTTTTCAGCATAGATATACTGAGTCATTTTGGGATGCCACTTACTGGCTTTGTGACCAAAATGGCAACCAAGTTCTAGCATTTCTTGTAAGTCAAATTCTTGAGGTAAAGCAGTTGGAGTTGATTTAACTGCTGGGGTCACTGATGCAGTTTCGGTCTCAGTTTTAAGTTCAGTCACCTGAGCCTCAACTTTGGCTTTTTTAGCTACAGCTTTTTTAGGGGTAGCTTTTACAGTAACCTTAGCCTCAGATTTGGTGGCTTTAGCAACTTTTTTAACTGGAGCTTTTTTGGCGGTCTTTTTGACTTCTGCCATATTTTGTCCTTTGTTTATTTTCGCTTTTTGATTTCAATCGAAATCAAGGCGAAAAATGGTGTTTGAAGCTAGATAAGGACCAGGCTTCAAAGCACACGAATTTATAATAGAGGGATTATATCACAAAGACTAGTCAAGTGAAATAGAAATTAGGTTGACTCGTTTGATGTTTGTTGCACTGTAGGCAAAGGTTTGCCATGAATATAATATTCATCACGCATTTTTGTCCATGAAAAAGATTGATTCATTAAAGAAATATGTAGATCTTTAGTTGCTGTAGTAGAATTTAAGCCAAAGTTAGCGACATCCATTTCCTCAGTTACTTGAGTAAAGAATTCAGCTTTTGAGTTGCAGTAAGCATACATTCCTTGATCTCCGCTTTTTAGCGTTTCAGCCAATCTCTTTGCTACAATTATTCCTTCTCTTTTGCCTTTTTCTGCATCTTCAATAGCAGCTCGACAATTATAAATTAATTTAGCTTCTAATAATTTTTGAGGTAGAACAACTCCTTTAGCTAACTCCAAAGTCAGACGCTCACACAAAGCTCTTTCCACAATGGATAAAGCACCAGCTCTAATATCTAAGCCCTCATCCTTAACATACATATCTAAATCTCTGATTGTTAAATCCATGTTTTGAATAGACTGAACTCTTAATTCATCGCTGTCATAGTCAAATTGATCTGCTTTTATCATAAAAGCTCCTTAATTTAATTAATGAGATTAATCAAATTAAGTCTAGATAAAAAAAAGATAAGTCAAGAAGAAGGTTAAGAAATTTTTTGAAGCTGCCTGTCTAAGGTTAATAGCTTTAATTTCAAATCATTAGCCAACACTAAATAGCTAGAGTCGTAAGTTGACAATTTATATTTTAAAGCCACAGCCAACACCTGCTTAAAATCGACTGTTTTTTTAGTAATGGGTAAATTTTGATATTCTGAAAATAAAGCAACAGCTAATTTTTCATTAATTCTCTTGCTCATCACCGCTGATTTGAGAGCGCTAATGATTTCGTAGTCCAACAAGCTTGGGGCAAACATCTTTTCTGGAACACTTGCAACAGATAAATTTTCATCAGGCAATAAAAGACTTAAGATATATGAGGCATCAACGACAGCTGATTTCTCTGCCTTATTCATATTTTCTATTCATTTTGACTAATTCACGGTAATCAAGCCCAGACATATTCACATTTTTGGTCAATTTGCGAATCCTCTGTAAAGTTGCT
>CAZIBP010000035.1:0-9950 GCA_964537665.1 uncultured Pseudomonadales bacterium | reverse complement strand
CATAAATCCTTTACTTTGACTTACTAAAAACCTTCATAATTTCCTCAACTGCTTGTTTGCTGCGTCCTTCTCTGACGTGATCAACCACGCAACAAGAAAGGTGATTTTCTAGTAGAATCTCATCAACTTTTTCTATGGCACTACGCACAGCTTTAGTTTGAATTAGAATATCGATACAATATTCATCCTCATCAACCATCTTGATGACTTTTTCCAAGTGACCCTTGATAATTTTTAGGCGATGTAGAGCATTCTCTTTTTTAGTTTTGGTATGAAGCATGTTTTAATTTTAATCCCCCATAGGGGGATATGTAAAGAGGGAAAATTAACCGTTAGAAATTAGTCAGTTACTCTATAAATTTTAGTTTTGAGCTGATATAATCTCTAGGTCTAAATAAATAAATTTAGAATTTGGAGGTGTCGCATAGTGGTCAATTGCGCTAGTCTTGAAAACTAGAGCTTCACAGCTTCACAGGTTCGAATCCTGTCACCTCCGCATTGAAATTAAATTGATTTATCAATTTAATTTCAATGTGGTTGATGAAAAATAATATTTTAAATCCTGCCGTCAATAAGTTAGAGCTCTCTATCTAAGATAATGTATCAAAAAATATATAAAGTTCATTGCTTGTTGTCATCTGTTAGTTATGGAAGAATTGTTAATTTCAAAAATAGAATTGCTAAAAAAAATATTTCGATGATCTTGCTTTTCAAAAAAATTACAGTAAAAGATGTTCAAATAATATGCAAAATGACACCACCACCCGCCGCCGTTATTGTAGAAAGTGGTAGTTTTGCTGGTCATCCTTCAGTGCTCCTTAATAGTCAAGATATACAACTTGTCATTATTAATAAAATTCCAAAAATAAAAACTAGTTCTTTTGTCTTTATTGACGGCTTAGCTGAAGCCTTACATATTTATGATACAGAAAAAGAATTAAAACAAATAATAAAAAAACATCAAACACAAAAAACACTAATAAAACTAACAAACAATAATTTGTTTTATAAAGAGGAAAAAATAAAAATTAACGTTGATGCTAAAACCCCACAAGACATAAAGTTAGGAATTAAAAATGGGGCGAGCGGAATTGGAATTCTTCGCACAGAATGGCTTGGTTGGAATAACAAACTTCCTCCTACGATAAATGATCACCACAACTTATATTTGGAAAGCCTCAATGAATTAAGAGATAAACAACTTAACATTAGACTTTTTGATTTAGGTGGAGACAAAATTCCAGTTTGGGCAAATAAAGTAAAAAAGCAAATTCAATCTCCACTAGGATCGCGTGGCGTTAGAGCTATTCCGATATTAAAACAGGCTTTTGACAATCAACTACAAGCAATTGCAATCATTAGCAAAAAAACCAAAATTGGAATTGTTTTGCCCATGATCAGTAATCCTCAGGAAATAGTAGATTTTAAAAACTATTTTATGAAACTTACAAAACAAAACCTTCACAATATACAGGTAGGAGCTATGGTAGAAACACCATCTGCGGCATTGTTAACCAAAGAAATTTATAAACACGCTGATTTTGTTCGAATAGGACCAGGAGATTTATCGCAATTCACCTTAGCAACACTTAGAGAAAATATCACTCCATTAGATTTAAGTGGCAATACTTTAAACAAAGCGGTAATAAAATTGATAAAAATGGTAACTCTTACCTCCATTAAATTAGGAAAAGAAGCCAACATTTGTTTAGATGTTGAGCCAAGAAAATCACTAATTTTACAGTTGCTGCGAATTGGAATAAGAACATTCAATGTTTCTCCACAAAATATTTCTGCTTTGAGAGAGATTATTGATAAGATTGCTTAAACGACAAGATCTTAATTTGCATGACTTTTATCTATCAGATAGAAATCTTTTCATAGTTCTTCCTCTGCAATTCCCAGCTAGCCCATCTCTGCAATTTCTCCTATAATCACTATCATGCAAATCTGGCAAGCTTTCGTACTTGGGATTATTGAGGGTTTAACTGAGTTTTTACCAGTTTCTTCCACTTTTCACCTGATTTTTGCCAGCCAATTACTCCATTTGGAAAATACTGACTTCCTGAAGCTTTTTGAAGTTTTTATTCAAGCCGGAGCTATTTTGGCAGTTTTATTACTCTATGGTCGAGAGCTAATGAGAGATTTTACTTTAATCAAGAAACTCATCATTTCCTTCATCCCCACAGCCATAATTGGATATTTGCTTCATTCCATTATTAAGAATTTCTTTTTCGAAACAAGTTGGTTGATGATTGGGGCGTTTTTGATTGTTGGCTTAATCTTTATTCTTTATGAATGGCACCTACGCAACAACCAACAAAAAATTAATCAAGACATTCAAGATCTTAGCACTTGGCAAAGCTTTTTAATCGGTCTTGGTCAAGCCTTAGCTGTGATACCAGGAGTTTCCAGATCGGGTTCGGTCATTATTACCATGATGCTGATGGGGCAAAAAAGAAGTAGTGCAGCTAAATATTCTTTTCTGCTCGCTTTGCCGACTATTTGCAGTGCTGCCGGATTGGATCTGCTCAAATTTGAGATCAAAACTGGCTTTTCCAGTCAAGAACTGATGATACTATCAATAGGGACAATCACTGCTTTTTTGGTTTCTATTTTGGTATTGAAGTGGTTCATTAAATTTATTCAAAACAATACTCTAACTAGTTTTGGTGTTTATCGCATCATTCTTGTTCTTATGTTTGGCATTTTTCTGTGATATAAAAGGGTCGATATTAATAATATCCTTCAGGGTCGAGTGTAATTCTCAACCGGCGGTAAACTTCTTTAAGTGAGTCCGCGAGCGCCTTGCTTGCAAGGGTCAGCAGATTTGGTGTGAAGCCAAAACCGACGGTAAAGTCCGGATGAAAGAAGCTAAATCTCTGCTTATACTAGGCAGATGTTGTTTTGTTTTCTCAATAATAATCCCTGTAGGACTAGAAAGACTTATGTTTGGTCCTTTATTGATCGCTTTAGCAGCAGCCATTTGGGCACTTGATGGCATTGTTCGAAGAGGTTTATATCATTTACCTCCGGTAACCATTGTTTTTTATGAGCATTTAATCGGTTCTTTGATTTTGTTGCCCATTGTAATAAAAACTCTCAAGAAAGAAGTCTTCACTGGCAAATTAATTCTAAGCGGCCTTGCTGTCGCCCTCTTTGGTGGACTACTGGGCACACTTTTTATCACCACTGCCCTGATGAAAATTAACTATATCTCTTTTAGCGTAGTTTTCCTGATTCAAAAAATTCAACCGCTGTTTGCGATTGCCAGCGCCGCCATTCTCCTTAAAGAAAAAATCAACCAAAAATATCTCAAGTGGGCACTACTAGCCATTGTGGCAGTCTTTTTTGTCACCTTCAAAAATGGCCAAGTTAATTTTCACACTGGCTCAACCACTGCCATTGCGGCTCTTTATGCACTCGGCGCTGCAGCTTGCTGGGGATTGGGGACTACCCTATCAAAATTATTGCTTAATCAAGTGCAAAGCAGCACTAGCGCAACTATTTTACGTTTCTATTTTGCAACTGTTTTAGCTTACATAGCGATCTTCATCTTGGGAGTAGGACATACCCTCGACACCCTAAATACTAAAGATTTTTTGAGCTTAATCTATATTGCCATTAGCACCGGCCTTCTAGCGATGATTATTTATTACAAAGGTTTGCAACAAACCCAAGCCAAAATCGCTACTATCATGGAAATGACTTTGCCTCTGTTGGCAATTCTCATTGATTTATTCGTCTACAAGAATTTCCTATCTGTGAGCCAATATTTAGCCGCCCTTGTCTTGATGTTTGCCATGTACAAAGTCAGTCAATTAAACAAGTTGTAACTGCTTGAATATCTAATGCAATTTGCTGCTTTAGTGAGGCAAAAGAAGTGAAATTTTTAACTGGACGAATAAATTTTTCAAGCTGAAAACTAATGGTTTGACCATAGATTTCTTGGGAAAAATCCAGCAGATAAATTTCTAAAACTATGGCATCTTCGTGCAAAACTTTTCTTGGTCCGTAAAAAAGAGCACCCTTATATTTTTTATTAGCAAAAACAACCCAAGCCGCATAAACCCCCTGAGGCAAGCCCATTTCTAAAATAGCTGGATCAAGATTGACAGTGGCAAAAGCTTTGCTTTTGCCATTACCCAAACCATGTAATACTTGACCTTGATAAACTTTATCCAACATTGATCGGTATTATAGCGTGTTAAAATCAGGACTGTGTCTGAAAACAAACTCATCAGTCGCCATTTTGATCAAGTATTAGCACACCTCTACATTAATCCTTTAGAACGATGTAATCTTGCCTGTAAAATTTGCTACACCAACAAAACAAAATTTATTCTTTCAAACCAGCAAATTCTAGATTTTGTCAGCCGCTATCAACAGGTTCAAAAAGTTGCATCAATTACTTTTTGTGGTGGAGAAGTTTTTTTGCTGGAAAAATTTCCAGAGCTAGTTAATCAGCTTATTGCCCAAGATATTTTTATCCAAATTATTAGCAATGGCACTATTGACCGCTTGAGTGAAATTAAACAAACAAACATGGTTAATCTAATTGTGTCGCTAGATGGAGTAGAAAACTATCATGATCAGAATAGAGGTTTGGGCAATTTCAACAAAAGTGTTAATTTTCTCAAAAAAGCCAAACAGCTAGGATTTAATCGAGAAATTTTTTCAATTGTCACTAAAGAAAATCTACCCCTTATTCCCCAATTCGAAAAAACTATTAATCAAATTCTCGGAGAAAAAATCCCTATTACTTACCATCCCAGAAAACCACTAAGTTATCTGAATAAACACCCTCTTTCCAATGTTTTGGGGCAAACTAAAGGTTTTAATTTCTTAAGCACCACTGAAATTAAAACTCTGATGCAAAAAAAGACAACTTTTCCACCCAAAAACTTGGGCTGCTTCCAAATATCCTTGATGTCCGATGGCAAAATTTACGGCTGCTGCGAAGGAATTAAACCGATTGGCGATCTTCAAACAGATGTAGCGGTTCTCATTCATAATTTGAAAAGTCGCCTGGCAATTTGGGATCAACAAAACTACAATAAACGATGTTTGGGCTGTGTAGAAAAAGATTTTGTCTGTGGCCTAAAAAATATATTATGAAAATCGTTTTAAGTGGCTCCTTAGCTATTGACCAAATCATGACTTTTGATGGTTCTTTTGCTGATTTAATTCAAAAAGATCAATTGGAAAAAATCTCAATTTCAGTCTTGGTAAAAACATTTATTCGCTCTGAAGGAGGAATTGCTGGCAACATCGCCTACTCTTTGGCTCAACTTGGAGAAAAACCCATTCTCCTCGCCAGTGTAGGCCAAGAAGCTAAAACATATGTAGAAAAATTACATAGAATGGGTGTTGAAACTCATTTTGTGCACTTTAGCCAACTGCCAACCGCCTCTTTTAGCGTCTTAACTGATCGAAAAGAAAATCAAATCGGCGGTTTCTATGAAGGAGCCATGAGCGATGCCAAGCAACTTAGCCTACAACAATTTGCTCATGAAAAAACAAATATTTTAGCTGTAATTTCTGCCCATAATCCTCAGGTAATGGCTAAACAAGTTACTGAGTGTCAAAAACTCGGCATCAAACTTTTTTATGATCCAGGCCAACAAATTGCCAACCTCAAACCTCAAGATTTATTGAACGGAATTAGAGCCGCCCAAATTCTCATCCTGAATGAATACGAAATGGCTCTACTTAGTCAAAAAACTAAATTGAGCCAAAAACAAATTACAGAACAAGTTGAACTGTGTTTGCTTACACTTGGCAAAAAAGGAGCTTATTTGTACGAAAAAGGCAAAAGTAAACAATTCATCAAAGCAGTTAAGTTGAAAAAAGCAATTGATCCAACTGGTGCTGGCGATGCTTTTCGAGCCGGCTTCCTTTATGCTTATGCAAATAATTGGCCAATCTTAACTGCTGTAGAATTAGCCTGTATCATTGCTTCTTTTGCCGTAGAAAAAACCGGCACACAAAATCATTACTTGAACTGGGTAGAAATTAAAAATAGATATGAGGAAACCTATGCAAAAAGATTACAAAATTAAAGACATCACTCTAGCAAATTGGGGGAGAATGGAAATTGAATTGGCCCAAAAAGAAATGCCTGGACTCATGGCAATCCGCCATGAATACGAGCAACAAAAACCGCTCAAAGGAGCTCGCATTGCTGGCTCGCTACACATGACCATTCAAACTGCAGTTTTGATTGAAACCTTAGTGGCACTTGGCGCCCAAGTTCGTTGGGCCTCATGTAATATTTTTTCCACACAAGATCATGCGGCGGCGGCGATCGCCGCCGCCAACATTCCAGTTTTTGCTTGGAAAGGCGAAACTGAAGAAGAATACTGGTGGGCCACAGAACAAACCTTAAAATTCACTGACAAATCAGGAAAAGTAATTGGTCCCAACATGATTCTGGATGACGGAGGCGACCTAACTGCCTTTGTACATGATAAATATCCACAATTTTTAGCTCAGATCAAAGGCGTTTCTGAAGAAACGACTACGGGAGTGCATAAACTTTATCAGATGTTTCAAGCTAAAAAACTCAAAATTCCAGCCATTAATGTGAATGATAGTGTCACTAAATCAAAATTTGACAATCTTTATGGTTGCAGAGAATCATTGGTTGATGGCATTCGTCGTGCTACCGATGTGATGATTGCTGGTAAAGTTGCTTTTGTTGCTGGTTTTGGTGATGTTGGTAAAGGCAGTGCAGCTTCGCTGCGTAATAATGGAGCTCGTGTAATTGTCGGCGAAATTGATCCGATCTGCGCTCTACAAGCTGCTATGGAGGGCTATGAGGTTAAAAGACTGGAGGATGTAGTTAAAGAGGTTGATATTTTTGTTACTGCCACTGGCTGTAAAGATGTAATTCGTCTTGAACACATGGAAGCAATGAAAGATGCGGCCATTGTTTGCAATATTGGCCATTTCGATATTGAAATTCAGGTCGATGCTTTAAATAAAACTCAGGCCATCAGCAAACAACAAATCAAGCCTCAAGTTGATCTCTATACTTTCCCAGATGGACATCGCATCATTTTATTAGCTGAGGGACGCTTGGTTAATTTGGGTTGTGCCATGGGACATCCTTCCTTTGTCATGTCAAATTCTTTTAGCAACCAGGTTTTAGCTCAAATTGAGCTTTTCACTAAAAAATATGAGGTTGGAGTCTATTTCTTACCAAAATATTTGGATGAAAAAGTGGCGGCATTACATTTGGAACAAATTGGAGTTAAATTGACCAAATTGACAACTGAGCAATCAGCTTATTTGGGTATCAAAAAAAGTGGTCCTTTTAAAGCAGATCATTACCGCTATTAAAGTCTGCTAGAATTATAAAATGTTCAACTTTAGGAAAACTTTTGCTTTCCCACAAAAAACTGGCAATCGCAACCAAGATTTATACACCAATAATATATTTTATTTGAAGATTTTGAATGTTTTTCGTTCTTTGTATTTCATGATTCCTGTTTGGGTTTCAATGGAGCTTAAATATATTAGTTTCACGCAGGTGGCAATGATCGATATTATTATTTTGCTTAGTGCCTTACTCTTGGAGTTGCCAACAGGTGCCTTAGCCGACTTAATTGGTAGGAAAAAGAGTATTAGTATTTCTTTTTTTATTACTGCACTTGCCTACCTTATTTTTGCCTACGCTGATAGCTTTTTATTATTTCTTGTTGCTGGCTTGGGGTTTGGACTGGGAGATGCTCTACTAAGTGGCGCACTTGAAGCTCTAGTTTTTGACACTCTCAAACAAAATAAAAAAGAGGCAGAATTTAGCGAAATTAGCAATAGAAATCAACTAATTTTTAACTATAGCATTGTTTTTGCAATCATCGTGGGCGGTCTAATTTTTGAAAAATATTATCATTTGCCCTCAATTCTCACTGCGATCGCTTTTTTCATTGCGGCACTTATTTCTCTTAAATTTATTGAGCCAGATATTGATAGTGAGAAATTTACTCTAAAAAATTATTTACTGCAAACTAAAATGGGGTTTAGAGAATTATTTAAAAATAAGCAATCCAGAGATGTATCTCTTTTTTACATCTTGGTTGGAGCTTTCACTTGGCCGATTGTCCTTAGTTTCAAAAATTTTGCTCTAGTTGACTTGGCAGTTAGTGAAAAAAACATGGGTTTTATTTTGGCTTTCTTATCGCTTTTTTCCGTACAGCTGCTCCACATTTTAATTAGAAAAAAGGTTTTTAAGAATTTAAAAGTAGTGTTCCTGCTACCCGCCATCTTACTTAGTGTTTTTCTACCACTAAGTTATTTTTATAATGTTTCTAGCATGATTTTATTGATTTTTGCGGTTTTTATCGTTTCTTCTATGCGTTGGAACATTCTGGGTAAACTGAGTAATCAGTGTTATTCCTCCAGAAATCGTGCCACTGCTATTTCTAGTCTTAGCATGATGATTAGCTTGGCTTATATCATCAGTCTAGTCTTATTTGCCTGGCTCAATCAACACACAGAAAGTGCAATTAGAACTATCCTCTTATTAATGGCTTGTGGAAGTATTTTTTTACTACTACCTATTGCTTTTAAATTAAAGAGTAAATACCAAAATAAGGTTCTTGAAACTTATGACTAAAAAATTTGTACAAAAAAAGAAACTTGGTTTGGCGCTGGGCAGTGGGGGGTGGCGCGGCCAAGCACATATTGGGGTAATTAAAGCATTGGTAAGCGCAGGCATTCAAATTGATTATGTCGCTGGAACTAGTGCTGGAGCAATGGTGGGTGGAGCATATTGCGCCCTCGAAGATATTGAGCAATTAGAAAAAGCTTTCAGAGAAAAAATTAACAGAAAAAGTCTGCTTTATGCCTTCTCCGATCCAAGACCAAGTTGGGGCATGTTCAAAGGAGATAGAATTACCAAAATTTTTGAGGATATTGCTGGCAAACATCAAATAGAGAATTTGGGAATTCCCTTTCGTGCGATTAGCACCGATTTATTAACTGGAGAAGTGATTGAAATTAAAGATGGCGACTTGGCTTCTGCCATTAGGGCAAGCACTTCAATTCCTTTTGTTTTTGAACCAGTTAAATACAAAGAATATCGCCTAATTGACGGCGGGACTGCTGTTCCAATTCCAGTTAAAACCACTAAACAAATGGGGGCTGATGTGGTGATTGCGGTCAGTCTTTACAAAAATATTTTTCCGGTTCAAGCAAACAAAATGAGTTCTCTTAAATCAGTCCTTAAAACTACCCAAATAATGATGTATCACCTAGCAAGACACAGTTGCCAAATGGCAGATTTTGTTTTGGAACCAGACATTAAAGAGAGTAAATTTTTCTCAGACCCATTTACTGGTTTTGTAAACAAAAAAGGAGTGATTGAAACCGGCGAGAAAGTTACTTGGGAAAATATCGATAAAATCAAAGAGCTCTTGAGTTAAACTTTGGCAGAGCTAATAAACTGACCAACATAATTGCCAAATCCGAACTAACTTGCAAAAATGGCAAGTAATACCAAGAATTAGAGCAATTATGATAATTCTTGGCAATACTCCAAAACAGATATAAAGCCACTAGTAAATAAAAGACCAAAACTTGATTCAAGAACAAAATAATAAAAATTAGGTATCTTAAATAAATGAGTAAAACTTTGGGACGAATAATGCCAGCCTCAATATCGCTGCTGGCAAAGGCAGCAATCTTGCCAATAAAAGTCTTAAAATTTCGGGGTGGCAGCCAATAAACCAAAGCTTTTTTAGCGAAAGCAAATGGAATATTTTTTTGTTTAATCTTTAAAACTAATTGGTAATCTTCACTTAATTCTAATTTTTCGTTGAAGCCATTTAAACTTAGGAAAAGTGACTTAGTTATCAACATTGAACGAGTGGTAGGCAAAAAGTTCTGAGCATTAACATTTTTGTGTAACTGTAAAAAATAGGGCACAATTGCTTGTTGAAAAGAGT
>CAZIBP010000034.1:0-11091 GCA_964537665.1 uncultured Pseudomonadales bacterium | reverse complement strand
TGCTCATTTGTCCTTTGAGTACATTAAATAGTTGAGGAAATTCGTCAATCGTGAAAGCACGCAGGAATCTACCCAAAGGCGTGATACGAGGATCATCTTTGGCAGCGATTTTCCAATCGCCCTTTTTGAATTCTTTAAGTAAGCGATGATTTTTTTGATGTAAAATTTCATCGGCATTTAGAACCATAGAGCGAAACTTATACAACTGAAAATCTACGCCTCCCTTACCAACTCTTTTGTGACTGAAGATGACTGGCCAACCAGAATCAAAAAAAACCAAAATCGGAATAATTATCCAAAAGGGCAAGAAAGCAATAATTAAAGTTATTGCTACTACCAAATCGAGAATTCTTTTTTTTTGGTCGTATGTCATGACAGTAATTATTCTAGAGATATTCTTTCTTACTTTCTTCTTTAAGTCTTTCAACCAATTTCTTGACATCTTGGCTTTTACTCTTGGGACAGATCATCAAAATTTCACTAGTGTCAATGACAATTAAGTCGTCAACTCCAGATATGGCTACTAAGCGACCATCAGTATGAATGAGGTTATGATGAGCGTTGACAGCTAGAGTGCGAGTTTCTTTCTCATCACCAATGGTTACGTTGCCAGAAAGATCTTTCTTACCAAGATCATAGACTACTTTCCAATCGCCAACATCATTCCAACCAAAGTCACCTGGAATGAGCACTAAGTTATCGGCTTTTTCGCTAATGGCATAATCAATGGAGATACTTTCAATTTCTTTGTAAACCTTAGCTAAGGCTTGATGGAAATCTTGACTATTTAGTTTGTCTAGATTCTTGCAAACCTCAAGCATATCTGGCATAAATTTAGCAAAAGCCGCCTCAAGTTCCCTAACTGACCAAACGTACATGTTGGCATTCCAGAAGTAAGCTCCAGTAGAAATAAAAGCGATGGCGGTGGCTAAGTTGGGTTTTTCAGTGAAGCTATCCACTTTAAATAGCATTAGATCTCGTTCAATTTTCTTAATATCTTGACCAACTTTAATGTAACCAAAGGCACTAGTGGGATAAGAAGGGGTAATGCCTACTGTGACTAAGTAATGGTTTTTTTCTGCAGTTTCTACAGCGGCATTCATGACTCTGATAAATTCAGGAATATCTTCGACCACATGATCGCAGGCTGCATTAATCACAACAGCATCTTTGTCTTTACTTTTGGCATATAAAGCTCCCACCAACATCGCTGGAGCAGTATCTCTCTTTTCTGGTTCGGCAATGATATTTTCAGCCTTGATTTCTGGCAGCTGTCTTTTGACCTCTTCCAAGTAAATTTTGTTGGTAACTACAATGATATTTTGCCAATTTACTATTTTATTGATGCGTGAAGCGGCAATTTGCATCATGCTTTGGGTGCCAGTTAATTTAAGAAATTGTTTAGGCGTCTTGATTCTAGATTTGGGCCACAGTCTTGTGCCACCACCTCCAGCTAAAAGCACAGCGTAAATGTGTTTTTTATCGGTCATAATTTTCTTTCTATCTAAACTATAAATTTACTGTAAGCTTTTTGCAAAGCTTGGTCAAAATTACGAACGAATCTATTTGTATCATATTTTAGTGCATTTTTGCGCAGTATTTTTGGATCAAATTGAATTTTTTCTAATTTTTTAATACTGTTAACTAAATTGTCAGTAATTGTTTTTAGTTGATCGCCCTCACTAAAAGTTAAGTGTAGTCCATGTTTTTGATCTTCAATTAATTCTGCTGCTCCAGATAGTTGATTAATAATAACAGCTTTACCAAAGAGATTAGCTTCCAGTGCTACGATACCAAAATCATCTATACCTGGACTTAATACTGCTTGGCAATGCTGATATAAAAAGGCCAATTCCTCTGGTTTGATTTTTTGTTTAAAGGTAACGAATTGGTTGGCCATTTTTTTGAGTTTGCTTTCTTCTGGACCCTCTCCGACAATGACTAGGTTAATTTGTAGTTTTTGGCAAGCCAAGATAGCAGCATCAATATTTTTATAAGGCACAAGACGACTAACTAATAGCAAAAAATTATCTTCAGTATTTTTTTTGCTTTGGTACTTTAGTAAAGAACTATTAATTGGTGGGTAAATCACTGGTTCGGTTTTAAGATTCGGATAATATTTCTTTGCTCTTGCTTCAACAATTTGAGCAATTGGCACAATGACGTCAGGTCTGAAAATAGCAATTTGATCAAAGTTATACAGATAATTTAGTGCAAATTGTGCTAGCCCTTTAATAATTGGTAAATTTAATAAGTGATTTTTTTTCAAATACTCATCACGATAGTGATATAGATAACGGGGGGGACTAAGTAGGTAACAGAAGTGTAGTTGATCTCTTCTGGTAATAATACTTTTGGCTTCTGCGCTGGTTACAGAAATAACGATTTCGTAGTCACTTAAGTCAAGACTTTCAAAAGCTAAAGGCATCAGAGCTGCTAGGTAGCGATGGATTCTTGTGGCTAGAGGAATTTTTTGTAAAAAAGAAGTTTTGACGCTAAAACTTCTAGCCCAACGAGCTTTCTTTTGATCATAAATTGAAGTGTACAAAGTAGCTTCTGGGTAAATTTTTTGTAGAGCCAAAATTACTTGTTCTGCTCCGCCATAAACAGTGTTGACACGGTCATAAACTAAAGCAATTCTAGCTTTCATAGTTGTTTTAGAAGCTGTTGCCAAATTTTTTCGGCCATTTGTTCAAAACTGTATTGACTAGCTACCTTTATGCCTCTTTCAATTATTTTTTTGCGATTACTTAACTCTAATTTTTTGATGGCTGCAATAAAACTGGTTGAAGAATGAGGATCAAAAAAAATTGCAGCATCTTGATAAATTTCTCTAAAAACTTCTATATCTGAGGCCAATACAGGAGTTTGACTGGCCATTGCCTCAACTCCAGTCAAGCCGAAGCCCTCAGACAAGGATGGTTGAACAAGAGCCATTGACTCTCTGTAGAGATTGATTAGCTTTTCATCTTTAACAAAGCCCAGAAAAGAGACTTGTTGCTTAACTTTGTAATTGGCAATTAAAGTTTTAATCTGGTCCTGGAAGATATTTCTGGAAGAAGCAATTAAAAGTTTGTATTTAGGCAACCTTTTAAGACTTTTGATTACAAGTTCCAAATTTTTGTGTGGATAAAGTGAGCCGGTATAAACTAGTTGCTTAGTTATCTTTTGGTTCACTGGTAATTTTTGGTACAAAGCGGTTTGATAAATAGGGGCTAGGCCTTCATGACAAACAAGAATTTTATCTTGAACAGAGGGGTAAAAATGAGCAATAACTCTTTCTACACTTTTGGTGGGTACAAAAATAGTTCTGGCTTTTTTAATCGCTTTTTTACTCACGTATTTATGGGCTAGATACTTAAACCAATAAAGCCAAGGTTTCAAAGTCGTGGCCTTTGTTCCCTTTTGTTCGTGCCAAAGTAGATCGTGAATAGTGATTGCTAATTTACCGTGATAAAGAACCGGCACATTCCAATGAGGCACATAAAGTAAGTCTAGTTTGGCTAGTTTGTAGAATTTGGGTAAGATCAGTTGCTCTGTAAATCCATAGTGTTTGATGTGAGTGATGACGATCTCTAATTCTTGACGTTCAAAAAAATCTCCCAAAACATCTTTGGCTTGTTGACGATCGAAAAAAAACAAAACGAATTTTATTTTATTTTTGTCTTCAGCCAAAGCTAGTTTAATTAGTTTCCTGATTAAATTCTCGCTGTAGCGACCAATTCCAGCGTGTTGTTGGCCAGCTAATCTTGCGTCAATGCCAATACGGTAATTCAATTTATCGGCCATCTGTTTTAATTAAGACAAAATATTTGACGATTTCTCTCAAAAATTTTGGATACTTATCTTTGTAATGTTTGTCGTAATATTGCAACATGGTTTTGTAAAAATATTGCTGAGTGATTGAGGCTGTTTTTTTATTACTACTTTTGATGCCAGATTTATTTTTGTAATGGATAATTTTAATTTTGGGATAAAAAATTATTTTGTAGTTAGCATCACGAAAACGCTTGCACCAATCCAAATCTTCAGCATACATGAAGAAATTATCATCAAGCATGCCTACCTTCTGAATAGCGCTGTTACGTACGATCATGGCCGCCCCAGTGCAGGCGTCAATTTCATGGATTGATTCGAGATCTTTGTAGCTTTGGTGATATTGAGCCAAGAGTTTAATTTTGGGGAATAACTTTTCTAGACCAACAAAATAAGTGAAGCTGGCCCAAGGAGTTGGCTCACCACGATGACAAGCTTG
Source organism: uncultured Pseudomonadales bacterium (assembly GCA_964537665.1). Taxonomy (GTDB): domain Bacteria; phylum Patescibacteriota; class Microgenomatia; order UBA1400; family PJMF01; genus UBA1364. The sequence continues at coordinate 6,836 of CAZIBP010000034.1, read as the reverse complement.
ATCAAGACTGCCATCGCCAAGTTCGACTTTGGGGGTGGTCATAGCCACTTCTTTATTTTGATCCATGTATTCAATGATTTGGTCTAAATTAGATTGATTGTCTGGTAAAAATTCCGTATCACTATTAAGTAACATAATATAACGGGCTTGATTGCCTTTGATAGCAACGTTGTTGCCAAAGGCAAATCCACCATTGCGACCAGACTCAATCGTTGTGGCCCATTTAAAATCTTTACGCATTAGTTGCACGCTATCATCAGTGCTATCGTTATCAACGACAATTAGTTCAACCTTGTATTTACTTTGGTCTAGATAATTTTTCTTTAAAGTTGGCAGAAGTTTTTTAAGCCAAAACTGTCCGTTGTAGTTTAAAATAATGATACTAAGGTCAATTTTTTCTTTACTTTTTTGCATAATCATGTTTTCTTTCCGCCTATTTCTTGATAAATTTTATCTAATTTTTGTGAGATCAATTGCCAGTCATAATTTTTGGCAACAAACTCTTTACCGTTTTCCGAAAGTGTTTGCCAGAGTTTTTTATCATTAAGAACTGCAACTGTCAAATCTGCCAAGACGTTTGCTTCATTGCTGGTTAAAACATGTTGACCAGCAGTGATGCCTAAACCCTCCACTGCTATTTTACTCGCAACTACAGGAGTTCCGCTAGCCATAGCTTCTAGAATTTTGTAGCGGGTACCTTTGCCACTAAAAACTGGAGCCAATAAAACATGAGCACTCTGAAAAGCATCACGAATATCTTCTACTCTGCCAGCGACCGTGATTTGCGGATCACTCGTGCCATAATTGATAGCTTTATTTGTGGGCGCATTACCCACAATGAGTAAGTTGGCATTGAGCACTTTTTCCTTGATTAATGGCCAAATTTTTTGCACCAAAAAATCGACAGCTTCAATATTTGGTAGCCATTTGAAAGTGCCCACAGACAAAATAGTTGGTTTGGTAGCTAGTTGACGCTTTTTATTGGCAAACCATTTAGTGTCAACACCATTGGCAACAACGTCAATTTTTTCTTTAGTTAGTTCCTTGCCAATAAATTGACGATCTTCCTCACTCATCACAATTAAACGTTTAGCTTTTTGCCAATAATGTTTTTCCCAAAGATGAATTTTTTTCACATCAATGTTTAGCAATGGACGTAAAAAGAAAGGAGCTTTTTTGGCATAATTCTCATAACCTAAATATTCAATTGTTTGTTCCACCAGAATAATGGGAATTTGACACTCGGGAATGTGTGGCATCATGTAAAAAGTTTCAGCATGGATCAAATCATAGTTTTCTCTGGCAATTTCTTGTTTGACAGCTTCCAGACTACCTTTGGCTTGATTGCGAATCACTAAGAAAGGGAAACTAGAAAAAACGGTTTTGAAAATATTTTTTAAAGTAAACGGTTTTTCACTGCGTTTAAAAACTTGTACTTTGTGACAATATTTTTCCAATTCTTGAACGTATTGTTTTTCTTCTTCATTTTTAATCAAAGAAAAAAGTGTGATTTGGTGTTTATTACTTAATTTCTTGAGTAAATTATAGGTACGAATTTGACCTCCCGAGAGCAAAGGATAAGGCAGATAGGGAGTTAGCATCAGGATTTTCATGGTTTTTTTGTCTGTAAATCAATAATAATGTAATCGCTGTTTTTAGCAATTACTTGATATTTTTCTTCTAAGGCTTTAGCTTCCCAATCATAACTGCTAGAAGCATAAACAGTAGCTCCTTTAGCAATTTTATTTTCTATTTCAAAACCGATTGGCCAGCCACGTCTATTAGTTTGAAAAAGAAACTGAGTATCTCCCATCGCTGGAGCAATCACTAGAGCATTTTGATCGACCAAACGATCAACTGCCGCTCCAGTTTTGACATATTCCCAATGATTTACATTGAAGTATCCAGCAATTTGTTGCCAGGCAAAGAATAAACTTAAAATGAGGATTGAGCAACTAATAACAAAAGTTATTTTTTTATTGATTTTTTGAGCTAATTTTTCATAAAAAATTATCAAACCACGAGCGACAGAAATAGTTACAATTGGCAGAATTAGATTTTGGTAATAATCATGTTGAACATTACCAGCGGCAATAACAATAAAGTAAAGTAATACTCCACTCCACCAAGCAGCATATAAATAAAAATCTCGGCCTTTTTTAAATAAATTTGCCAAGAGAAAAATTATGCCAAAATAGCCCAAAAACAGCTTACTCAATCGTTCGTAGAATAACCAACGAAACCAGGCTGGTCTAAAACGTATGCCATTGCCATTAAACAACCAATCAGAAACGGGAATGCCAGTTGGAAAATTTTTAATCCATTCTCGCCATAAAAACATCGGAATGAAAGCTAGAATTGGCAATAAATAAACTCTAGGATCCCTCAAGATTTTATGTTGATGCCATCGCCAAATGATTGCCAAATACACTGGAGCGAGAAAGACGACGAAAGGCTTAAGTAAAGCAGCTAAGGCGAGACCAAGCAATGACCATAAATAAGGTGACCATTTTTTGGTTTGGGCAAATAGAACAAATTGCCAAATTGATAAAGTAGAAAAAAACAAGAAATATGGTTCTGGCAAAATTACTCGAGAATAGTAAACGCTGTAAGGTAAAACTGCGTAAATGAAAGCACTCAATAAGGCGGTTTTTGTATCTGAAATTTCTGTGACTAGTTTGTAAAGCACAATTATGGTTAGAAGCGAAGTAAAAACTGACGCTAGTCGACTTACGATCACTAAATCAAGACTCTTGAAACTTTTTAGAAAAACTGCCAATAAAGCATTGATAAAAGGAAATTCAACCATGCGATAAGCTTCTAAATTATCATGACCAGACTGAATATTAGATAAATCTTGATATTTTGGTCTTAGCAGATCAATCTTGTCAGCTTTTAAATACTCTCTTGTTACCGAGGCAGTGTCAGCTTGGCGGAAAGCATGCCAATCAGCCACAGGATTATTGATGCGATAAAGTCGCAAGATCAACGCTAAGACCAAGATCAAAGCAAATTGCCAAGATTGCTTTTCAAGAATTCTTTTTAATTTTTTTAACATGATTATTGTAGGCCAGAATAGCTCCTGAAAGGGCCCAATAGCTAAAAGCAACTTTGGATGAAGCAAAAACATCAATGTAAGTGGCATTGAGTAATAAGCCAACTGAAGCGGCAATGAAAGCAATGTTGATAATCCTTAGTTGCTTCATCTTTAACTTTTTTTGATTTTGGTAAAGAATCATGACGAGTGAAGCAATAACTCCGTAAAAACTAATAAAACCGAGTAAGCCAGTTTCCCCTAGAGTTCTCAGGAAATTGTTGTCAGTACTTTCTGCTTCTGTAAATTGTTGAAATTCTTTTTTATTAAGCGTAGCAAAACCAGAACCAAGCAAAGGATTTTTCATGAAACCCCTAATGGCATTTGGCCACAGTTCATCCAAACGGATAGCAAAAGAAAGACCATATTTCAAGGCATTGTCCGACCAAGTGCGTGGTTTTTCCACATAAGTGGTAGTTGCACCCTCTGTGGAAACAGCAATTTTGTCTGGAATATCAACATAAACATCAATTGGTCTGTTGGGAGTAGGTTGCTCATCAGTTGGAGTTAGAACAACTGCAATTTCTGTGTTGTCAAAAGCAATGCCATTTTTTGGTTTTTTAGATTCTTGAATTTCTTTAATTTTGGCAATCGGGTCGCTGACGAATTCAATTTGTTTGCTGACAAAATCTTTGCTAGTTTCATAAACTCTAAAAGTTTCCGGATAGGCACGTAAAACTTGTTCAAATCTTTCGCGCATATCTGCCCCAAAAGAATACATCATGAGTATTACTAGAGATAAATAAGCAAAGCTTTTTTTAAGTAGATATGTAATTTTGGTAGTGAATTTGGCTTGATTAAGAGCAAAAAGCAATAGTCCAATAAGGACAGCGCCGATGTAAGCGATAAAGGAAGTGCGTGAAGCACTCATCACCAGCAACCACAAACCTAATAAGTGAACTAAATGCAGCCCCAAGCGTGGCCACTTTTGCTTGGTATTAATGGCTAGTAGGTAAAAAATTGGTAAAACAATAACTAAATAGGCGGCCAAATCATAGTGACCACCAAAAGTGGATTGGACCCTAGCATGTTCGGTGAGATATAACACCATACCTTTGCTAAATTCACGATTCATGGTGGAAAAAACTGGCCAATACCAGTATCTCTGACCATAGCCATAAACAGTAATGGCCAAAACAGTAAAAGCTAAAGTGTAAAAAATTACCTTAATATCTTTGATGCTTTTGATTGAAGAAAACATGATAAAAAACAAAACAAAATATTCAGTGTACCTGAATAAATGCAACATGGATTTACCCACATGAATTAATTCCAGCGGAATGGTGTGAATCAAGAAAATAGCAGAAAGAATTGATAAACTAGCAACACTTAGGTAAGCAAAAATCCAGGGAGTAACTTGGCTTTTAAAGTCGACTTTTTTTCTAAATACCTGAATTAAATAATACAAAAATGCTAAAAATACTAGGGCATCTTCTAGCCTAACTCTCACGATGTATCCAGGCAAGATGTCGAACAAGGGAATTTTGGGATAAAGTGGAATGAAGGCCAGAAGAAAACTAGCAATGAGAAGGAGAAAATTTTGCAACATCAATGTTCCATTTTATAACTATTTGTAGAATTCCGCACTTTCAAAGCAATTTGGATTATTTCAACAGAGTTTTAGCGTCTTTGTAAATGGAAGCAGGGACTTCTTGACTTCTCAAGGTATAGAGCAGCTGACGCAGGCAAACTCCGATATAAATAATGCTTTTCAAAATTGGTAATTGCCAAGTTGGCATATGTTTTTTAAAGATGTAAAGGTAGCCTTTGATCTCTCCGTGAATTGCGTTGCGCGAAGAAGAACTGGCAAAACCAAAATGAGTAATTTTAGCTTTGGGATGAATGGCAATATCCCAGTGATGGTTCTTGGCTCGCAGACAATACTCTTGGTCTTCTCCGTACATAAAAATATTACCATCGAGCATGCCAATATCGTCTATTAGTGAGCGGCGAATCATCATTGCTGTTCCAGCAACCCAACCTTTGGCAATTAGTTTTGGTGTATTTTCATCATAACTGTGGAAAGCAAAATCGCTCATACCAGTATGTTGAGTTGATGGAAAAAATTTGCCAAAAAAAGGAATGTCATCTAGGAAAAGCATTTGTGAAGCAACAGTGCCCAAACTCGGTAAAGAACCACCTTGATTCTGAATGCTACCATCTGGGTTGAGAAGAGTTGGGGCAATAATGCCCAATTTATCTAATTCCAAACTACTTGTAGAATTGGCAGTTTCCTCAGAAATACCATTCTTATCCATAGCATCAACTAATAAACTGAGCCCACCTTTTTGAGTGATGGTGTCAGAGTTTAATAATATAATGTATTCACCTTTAGCCACCTCTGTAGCTTGATTATTAGCTCTAGCGAAGCCAAGATTTTCTTTATTGGCAAAAACTTTGTAGTGTGGGAATTTCAATTTTTTTAGTAACTCCTCGCAAGCTTGTGGTGAACCATCTTTGGAATCATTGTCGACAACGAAGATTTCGGTTTGATCTTTAAGGATTTTGGAAGCATTGATTTCTTCGATTGCGGTTCGAATAGTTTGAAGAGTTAATTCTTTAGTGTTGTAGGAGACGGTAATGATTGATAGTTTCATAATTCAATCCTCTTTGTTTTTAATTTATTTGCAAACAACTTAATTTTATCAAAGAAAGACAGTTTCTCAGAATTAACACTTAGTATGGTACCACTGATTGATAAAAGCATGCTAATCAGAAGGACTAAAGAAATTTTTTCTCCGTAAAAAATAATTCCAGCCAAAGCAGCAAATTCTGGGGAAATCAAACTGCTGAGTGAAGCATTAGCAGTAGATAAATATTTAATTGAAATTTGACCTAAAGCCATAAAAGTTAAAGCACTAAGAGCAATTATGGTCATAATAAATATTGAATAAAGATTAATTTGAGACCAACCTTGTTGATAAATCGCATATCCAGCAAAAGGTAGAAGTAAGATCGAAACAAACAGGTTAGTGATAACAACCATTTCAACAATTGAAAAAACACTGGTTAATTTTTTAGAAAAAACTAAATATGAAGAATAACCAAACATGCCAATAAAAATTATGAAATTTCCATAAAAAGTGCCAAGTGATAATTTTTCTTCTACAGACCTTGAAAAAATAAGTAAAATTAAAACTCCCAAAAAAGCCATTGTCATGCCAATAATTTTTTTTGAAGTTATTTTCTCTTTGAGCAAAAAATAAGCCATTAGACTTGTCGCAATTGGAGTGAAAACATAAATTAATTGTGAAGCAATTAGAGTAGTGTGAGAGATACCAAAAGAAAACATAGTAGTGTTCAAGCCCAAGCCAAGACCAAGCATTAAAGATAGAGGTAAATATTTCTTGTTCAAGATAAGCTTGAGCCTATATTGACCTTTAAACAGAATTAAAATTAAGACTAAACCAATAAAGATTCGAAACCAATTAAGCAAAAATGGGTGCACTAGGGCGGTGCCAAGGCGAATCACTGAAGGTAAAATAGCTCCACCAACAAAAGCAGAACCAATTAAGCCAGCTAGACCAAGCAGTTTATTTTTAGTCATGGTTATTGGAAGAGTCTGGGACGGCCAAGTTTATAATTTAGATTTTTATTTTTTCGTTCAGCAATTTCTTGAGCTGGGACACCGGCTACAATTTTCATTGCTTTGACATCTTTAGTGATAACTGAGCCGGCAGCAATAATAGCTCCTTTGCCAATTTTTACTCCAGGTAAAATGATCGAGCGAGGTCCGATGAAA
>CAZIBP010000033.1:0-11282 GCA_964537665.1 uncultured Pseudomonadales bacterium | reverse complement strand
CGTTATTAAAAATAAATCCCCAATCAGGGGATTTTTTAATATCGATGCATTCGCACTTTAATTTTAATCACGTTCGACGAAAATTATTAGCTTCTTTAAGTTAACAATCTTCTTCTCACTCGATGAAGTTCGCTGTTAAAAAACACATCTATGAATTATGATGGTTTAATCAGCTCCTTCAACGGATTAAAATTAAAGTACGAAGCATCTCTATAAAACAAAAGGAAACATTATGTCCAAACAAAACACTCAAACTCTCAAAGGCTTTCGCGATTTTTTGCCAGAAAAAGCCAGTCAGAGACAATATATTAGCGACAAAATTAGAGAAACTTTTGAAATTTACGGTTTCCTACCAATTCAAACTCCCACTCTAGAATATGCCAGCTTACTACTTGGTAAATATGGCGAAGAAGCTGATAAACTAGTTTATACTTTTGAAGATCGAGGTGGACGTCAAGTGGGGCTCCGCTACGATCAAACAGTACCTACTGCTCGAATTCTTAGCCAATATCAAAACGAATTGCCAAAATATTTTCGTCGCTACCAAATTCAAAACGTTTTTCGAGCTGATAAGCCCCAAAAGGGTCGCTACCGCGAATTCACTCAGTGTGATTGCGATATTTTTGGCAGTACCAATATCTTGGCTGACGCTGAATTATTAGCCACTGTAAATGCAGTTTTCAAAAATTTAGGTTTTAAATCAATTGTTATTGAATTTAATGATCGCGCCTTACTTGTGGAAAATTTGAGTCCCTTTGTTACGAGGCAAGTTGATATTTTTTCAATCATTCAAAGCATTGATAAATTGGATAAACAAAGCCCCGAAACCGTCATTGAGGAATTAGTTGACAAAGGTCTTGACAGGAACAATGCTGAAAAAGTTTTATCTAAAATAAAAAATATTGAAATATCAGATAATTTATTAGAAATAGAACAAAAAACTTTGGAACTAGGGGTAGAAGCTCAAACTCTAGTTTTTAACCCGAAATTAGCTCGTGGTTTGGACTATTACACCGGTTTAATTTTCGAAATTAAGGTTCCTAAATCAGATAATGCTACCCTTGCCTCTTTATCACTAGGCGGAGGTGGACGCTATGACAATCTGATTGAAGATCTAGCTGGGTATAAAATGCCAGCCACCGGCTTTGCACTAGGCTTTGATCGCATCGTGGAGGTTTGTGAACAAATGGGCTTAATTCCAAACAAAATAATGGGTACTACGGTTATGATTAGCTTCTTTGAAGATACGATTTATCAAAAAAAAGCCATGCAAATTGCCAAAGAATTACGCTCACAGAAAATTAAAACAGAACTTTTCCCCACTTTTGATCGACTTAGTAAACAATTTAAAATTGCACAACAAAAGCAAATTCCATTTGTAATTGTTGTGGGAGAAGAAGAAATAAAAACAGATAAGTTAACCTTGAAAAATATGAGCTCTGGAGAACAAAAGTTGATAAGTCTTACAGAAATTCAAAAAATACTTCAAGCTTTTTCCCCTTCACTTTGTTGAATTTATGGCGTAAGTGACATCTTTGATGTATAGCTATTTTTTTGCAGTGCAATGTGAGTCTTGCAAAAAACAGGGTCTGAAATATAATAACCCTTCTACATATGAAACAAGGAATTCATCCTAGCAATTGGCAACATGACTGCGTCGTTACTTGCAGTTGTGGTAATACTTTTACAACTGGTGGCAGCAAAAAAGCCATGCAAGTTGATATTTGCAGTGCCTGTCATCCTTTTTTTACTGGTGAAATGAGATTTGTGGACCGTCAAGGTCGTGTGGATAAATTCCAAAAGAGAATGCAAGCCGCTGCTGCTGCTAATGCTGCCGCTGCATCCAAAGCCAAAAAAGCCACCAAAGAAAAAGCAGAAAATAAATCCTACAAGCAAATTTTGGTTGAGCAGCAAGCACAACTTAAAGCCAAAAAAGCCTCTTCATCCGTTTCCGAGAATTAGTTTGACTTTTACATCCAATCAACAAGAGCACTTAGGCTCTGTTTTTGTATATTTTGTATATAATGAATAAAATAACTAAAGTAAACTATGGACCAAAACTTCAACCCTTATCAGTCGCAAATTGATCAAATAACGAGCGCGATTGCTAGTAATCAAGAATTACTTCAAGATGAAGAAATGAAAGAGCTAGCTAATGAAGAAATTGCTCGTTTAAATGAAGAAAAAAAAGCCCTAGAAATTGCGGCGGCAGATTTTTTAAGCAGTCAAAACAAGAGTGAAAATGACGAAGGTTTAATCACTGCTAATGCCAATGCTATTATTGAAATCCGTGGTGGAGCTGGGGGCGATGAAGCCAAAATTTGGGCTAATGACTTACTGCGTATGTACACGCGTTACGCAGAAAATAAAGGTTTAAAAATTGAATTAATTGACGAATTGGTCTTCAAGGTCAAAGGTAAAATTGAGTTGCCAGTTGTAACTATTGATGAAGCCGGTCAAATTAACAAAACAGACCAATCAGCTATTGTTTCAGCCTACAAAGCTTTTAACTATGAATCTGGAGTTCACCGTGTTCAACGTGTTCCAAGTACTGAAGCTGCTGGGCGCATTCACACTTCTACTGCCTCAGTCGCGGTTCTACCAGAAATTGCTGCTAGTGTGGTAGAAATCAAAGAAGAAGACCTAGAATGGTCTTTTATGCGAGCTGGTGGGGCTGGCGGTCAATCGGTTAATAAAACTAATTCTGCTGTACGTCTCGTTCATAAACCCAGCGGCTTAGTAGTCAACGCCCGCACAGAAAGAAAACAAGCTCAAAACCGACAAATTGCTCTAGAAATGTTGCGTTCTCAACTTTGGCAAATTGAGGAAGATAAGAAACAAGCCGCCTTAGGTGACGCCAGAAGCAACATTGGCCGCAACATGCGTGCAGAAAAAATTAAAACTTATAACTACCCACAAAGTCGAGTCACCGACCATCGCATCCATCAATCTTGGCACAATCTTTTTAGCATTCTTGAAGGCGATCTAGACGAACTAATCGCTTGCACCAAAGCTTTTATGGAAGCTGCGGAACTAGACTCTAGAACTGCGTGATCGCTTGTTGTAGCACTTCATCGTCTGTTGTGTCGTAGTTTTGTTGCACTTCCAAATCGACTGGTAGGCCATCTTTGTGAATCCAATTACCACTAGGAGTCAACCAACGACCTACAGTGACGTGCAAGCCACCTCCATTGCTTAATTCACGACGATCTTGGACAGTACCTTTGCCAAAAGTTTGCTCGCCAATTAATTTAATTTTAGCGTCATCGCGTAGCGCACCAGCCACAATTTCTGAGGCAGAAGCACTACCTTTATTGACCAAGACCACGGTGGGAATTCCCACTAAACGAGCTCGACCAGTGCTATTGTAATTTTTGGTGGAATACTTAGATTTCTGACTAACCACCACTCCACTTTTGACAAAATCACTAGCTACATCAATCGAGACATCAAAAAATCCACCAGGATTATTACGTAAATCCAAAATTAGTCCACTAAGTTGACTCTTTTTGCTCAAAATTTCTCCCACTGCTTGATTCCATTCGTCGAGTGTTCGTTCACCAAATTTAGCTAACTTGAGATGAGCAAATTGTCGCCCATTTTTTTCCACAAATTCGAGGGTCACACTTTTGACTATAATTTCATCACGAAGCACCGTAATATCTTTGCTGCTATTATTACTTTTACGATAAATGGTTAATACAATTGCGCTACCTTTTGGCCCGCGGATGTGTTTGACCGCATCATCGAGGGTCCACTTGCTTGTGTCTTCATCTAATTTTTTGCTTTCATCTTTGACATGGGCAATAATGTCTCCAGCCAAAAGACCAGCTTTCTCTGCTGGACTATCTGCAAGTGGAGCCAAAACCCCAATTGCCCCATCGATATAAGCTAATTCAATGCCAACTCCATAAAAACTGCCAGCCAAATCCTCTTCGGCCTTGTTGTTGTCTTCTGGAGGCAAATACATGGTGTAAGGATCACCAAGTCCCCAAACCATGCCGGAAATTGCTCCATCCATCATTTTGCTACGATCAATTTCACTGGTTTCTAAGTAATCTCTCTCCAAGAGTTGCCAAACTTCCCAAAAAGTATCCATTGAAACAGGTTGATTCTTGGAGGTCTCCATTAATTTGGATAGATTGCTTGCTTTAGTTTTGGCAGCTAATTGGTCAATTAAAGTAATTTTTCGACCAAATAAAGAACCCTCACTAGCATAACGAAAGCCAATAATTAAACCTAGTGTTACAAGCAACAAAGCAAAAAAGGAATTGCGAAGCAGAACAATTATAAAGCGAGATTTTTCTTTCATGGAAAACAATTGTAAGCTAGTGATCAAAAAAAATCACAAGCAGTTTTATTGCTTAACTGTGCTCTGCAAAGGCGATCAACTAAATAGTTTGAGTAAATGGCAAAAGGGCTAAATGTCTAGCTCTTTTGATTTCACGAGCCAATTTTTTTTGAAATTTGGCTGAAAGACCAGTCTTGGCTCTGGGTAAAATAGCACCCTGAGCAGTGACGAATCTTTTGAGTTCTTCGGCTTTTTTATAGCTAAAGTTGTGAGTCTTCATTTTTCTTCCTTAATACTTAATATATTTTATTTAAAAACTAAAAAGGGATGTCATCAGAGACATCTTCCACCAAATCAGCTTCAGCCGGAGCCGCTGCAGCACTTTCTCCAGTTTCTTTGGCATCTGCGCCTCCAGTCAAATCTTGATCTTCAGTTTCACCAACTTTGCCACCTCTACTGCTAAGTAACATCATGTTGTCGATGACAATTTCCGTAACTTTTCTAATTTCTCCACTCTCTGTCTTCCAATCTCTAGTCTGAATACGACCTTCAACAAAAACCTTGTCACCCTTGTGAAGCAATTGACCACAAATTTCAGCCAACTTGGACCAAGCGACCACATTGTGAAAGTCTACTCTTTCTTGTTTATCTCCACCGTCAGCTGGAGTCCAAGAACGATTAGTGGCCAAACCAAAGGAAGCCACAGCAGTGCTGTTTGGAGTGTAACGTAAGTTTGGATCTCTGGTTAGATTTCCAATGAGCATGACTTTATTTAAAGAACGTACTGACATTTTTAAGCCTTTCTCTCAGCAGAGTTGATTTATATTGATCTTTGTTCATTATGCACTAGCAAAGCTACAAGAAATGTAATTAACCATGATTTACTTAAAGAAAATAAAAAACCAACAACATAAATTATTCTTCGATGGCCGCTTCTACTCCATCATCAGCAATCACCAGTAGGTGACGAATGATTTCACGATGTAAAGTTAGGTTTTGGTCAAACTTCTGAACATTCAAAACTGGAAAATTCAAAATCATATGCACGTAGACAGCTTCCTCGTAGGTTTTACCTCCCTGAGAAATGTTGTAGGCTAAGTGCTTGCGGCCCCAATCGTCTTCTTTGACAATGGTGCCTTTGTTCTTGGCAACTAAATCGGCAATTTCCTTTTTGAGTCTGGAAACATCAGCGTCTAATAAATCGCCAGGAACTAAATAAGTTAATTCGTAATCTTTGGAAATAATTTCTTTAGCTAATTTCATATTTTTCTAAGATTCGCTAGCACCAGACCCCGTCTGGTACTTTGGATAATTAATAAGCGAATTTTAATTTCTAGAGAGGATTATATTTCAGACCCTCCTTTTTTGCAATGCTTGCATTGCAAGAAGTCTAGATTTTCTCACTACTTACCAATCATAAACTCCACCACATCCCCATCTTGCATCAAATAATCCCGACCCTCTTGGCGCACTTTACCCACTTCCTTACAAGCTGACCAACCACCTAAGCTCATAAAATCTACATAACTAACCACCCGAGCACTAATAAATTTCTTGCTAAAATCAGTGTGAATGACCCCAGCTGCCTCTTGAGCAGTCATGCCTTTCTTAATCGTCCAGGCTTTGACTTCAATCTCACCAGCAGTTAAAAAGCTTTGTAAATCTAAAGTTTCGTAAGCTACACCAGCCAAGCGAGAGAGGCCGCTTTGCTTGAGGCCAAGATCCTGCATATACATTGCTTGATCTTCTTCTGCTAAAGTCGCCAATTCGCTCTCAATCTTGGCAGAAATAATTACAATTTGTGCCTTTTGCACTTGTAATTTTTTGGCAAAAAGTTCGACGATTTCATCGGTTTTAGCTAAATCTTGTTCATCCACGTTGATGGCAAAAATTTCTTTTTTGGCTGTTAGTAAACAAAGTTCGCGAGCAAGCAATTTCTCAATTTCACTTTGGCAATCCAAGCTTTGGCCTTTTTCAATTTGTGCCAAAAACTTTTGAATCGTCTCCCATTTAAGTTGCTCATCTTTGCTAACGGCACCTTTTGGCTGATGCTGTTTCTGCAAGGTTTCCAAATCGGCCAACTGCAATTCTGTACGAATCACTGCCAAATCTTGTTCCGGATCAACACTACCTTCACGCAAAACATTGGCATCACTAAAATTACGCAACACATGACAAATCGCATCAGTTTGGCGAATATTGGCCAAGAATTTATTGCCAAGCCCTTCACCCTTACTCGCTCCTGCCACCAAGCCAGCAATATCCACAAATTCAACTAAAGCATACTTAATTGGTGGCAAAGCTTTGAGCTTATCAGTCTTTTGGGTCAACTGCGCCAACGCTGGTAAACGCACGTCAGGCACTTCCACCACCCCCACATTAGGTTCAATCGTGGCAAAAGGATAATTAGCTGCCAAAGCTACTTGCTTTTTAAGCAAGGCGTTAAAGAGAGTGGATTTGCCAACATTAGGTAGGCCAACGATCCCAATTTGAAGAGATGACATGGATGAATTTTAGCACAAGGGGTTTAAATATCCGCGTCTAATCTTTTAAATTAATCTTTTAATTATCTGACAGGAACCAACAAAGGCAGCTTGTTCTGCTTGTGAGAGCTGAATATGCAAAACTTGCTCCACTCCATTTCTACCAACAATACAAGGCACACTAATTGCCAAATCTGACTGGCCATAATAGTTCGTAACCGGAGTGGAAATTGGTAAGACTGAGCGCTGATTTTGCAAAATTGCTCTAGTTAATTGGGCAATGACTACGCCAATGGCATAATAAGTTGCCCCTTTGGCCTCAATAATTTTTTTGGCGGCTTCACGGGTTTGTAGGAAAGCTTCTTGAGCTTTTTGCAAAGAATAATTTGGGAAATGATCTAGAGGTTGACCCCCCACAGTGGAGCTGTCTAGAGTTGGAAAAGAACTATCACCATGTTCTCCTAACACGTAGGTATGAATACTTCTTGGATTAACATCAAGCATCTCTCCCAAATGGAAACGGAAGCGAGCTGTGTCAAGCATCGTCCCAGTGCCGAGCACACGACCTTTGGGTAAATTTAGAATCTTAGCCAATTGATAAGTTAGGACATCTACTGGATTGCTGACAACTATCACTACGCTGTTTTGCACATAAGGAGCAATATCTTGGCCAATTTGTGCCATGATTTGCTTATTTTCACCAATTAAATCCAGACGAGACTGACCAGGTTTTTGGGCAGCGCCAGCAGTAATCACTACGATGTCAGCACCTTGCAGGGCAGCATAATCATCACTTACGGTGATTTTACTTGGCTCCAAAAAAGGTAGACCATGCTCCAAATCAAGCTTCTCCCCTTCTATTTTGTCAATTGAACGTGAAACCAAAACAATTTCATCAGCCACATGTCGAAGAATTAGAGCATAAGCAGCAGTAATACCCACCTTGCCCAAACCAACAATACCAATTTTGCGAGTATCAGTAGACATACATTTTCCTTTTTAAGCTACTAACATAATACCAATCATCCCAATAATTGCAGATAGAATTTTACGAGACAAGTGATCATTCTCCTTGATGAAAATCGCCGCTAAAATTACGGTTAGAATGATTTGAGTTCTAATAATTACTCCCACTTGGGACAACATCGCCCCTGCCCCAAGTGCACCATAAAAAGTAATGACTCCAACTGCGTAAAGCAAAACATAGATGAGTAAATTCTTGTTAATTTTTTTAATTGTCTGCGGCAGACTGCGCAAAGTCTTGGGATAAAACAAACCAATCATTATTCCTGGTAAAAACGACATTAACGCCGCATAAGAAAGTGCATCGTAAGCTTTAATTACCAAAGCGTCGCTAGTCACGGCAAAAGAATAAAAACTTGTTGCCAATAATACGTAAGTTACACCTCGATTCAAAGCAAACTTGCGACCGTTGTGTTGAATTAGAATCACAGATAACAGGACCAAAAATGTCCCCAAATATTGCCACAAAACTAAACGCTCATTAAGAAAGAAATAAGCACAAATCATCGTCACCACTGCCCCCACTCCACCAAGAATTGTCATTTCTGAAGCCTCCAGTAGTTTAATGGCCTTAAAGAACATCACTGAACCTAAAGCATAAAGGACAGCGCTAAACATAAAAAATGACCACATAGACATTGGTGGCCAAATGAAGCCTTGAGTCAACACATAGGACATCACCAAAATACTCAAAATGAATTGAAAAATAATGGCCGACGAAATTGGATTACTATCCTTATCCTTCATCGCTAAGCGCTGAAAAAGACTAGCCACCGACATCACTACAACATTAATTATGAGTAAAGATAGCCACGACATTAAATTTTACCCACTAAATCTATTCCCGGAATAAGGGTTTTGTCGCCTGGTCGCCAACTGGCTGGACAAACTACTGCTCCGTGATTATCGTAAACAAATTTAGCTGCCTGTAGTTTGCGGAAAATTTCCTCAATACTACGGCCAATACTGTTGGTATGCATGTCGATTGCCACCAATTTCTGGTCTGGATCAATGATGAAAGTCGCTCTTAACGATAAACCTTCTTCTTCAATATAAGTTCCAAACATTTTACAGTACTTACCACCTGGATCTGCCAACATCGGATAATTTACTTTGGCAATGGCTTGAGAATTATCGTGCCAAGCTTTGTGGACAAAAGCGGTGTCCGTACTGACACTCACTATTTCTGCACCAATTTTTTGAAATTCCTGATATTTATCTGCCGCCTCCTCAAGTTCTGTGGGGCAAACAAAAGTAAAATCAGCTGGATAAAACAAGATCACTAACCATTTACCTTTATAGTCGGAGAGCTTGATTTTGAGTAACTTTTCCAGATGAAAAGCGTCCATATTAATGTCGGGGAGGGTTTCGCCAATTTTCAGCATATAGTCAATTTTAACACTAAAAATGGTGACTTGGTCTTAGAGAAAATTTAGACCTATAACATTGATTATAGGGTATTTTGTGCTATAATCAAGCTTAGTTGTATCAATTTCTGGTTGCCTCATGTCTTGGTCAAAGCGACCGAGAATAAAAGGTAATCCAAACCAGAGATTGAGGAAAGGAGGTCACGATGAAGAAAATCGTTACCTCTAAACTGGTGTTGGCCATCCTGGTCATCGCCATCAGCTTCAGCTTGGTCGGCTGTGCGCCGACTGAAGCTGAAAAAGCCGCAGATGCCTGTCTCCGCGGCAATGAGGCTGCGTGTAAGTATCACGCCGCCTTGTTAAAGTTCGAAGCGGAAGAAGCCGCCTTCAAGGAGGCCGAAAAGGCCTTTGAAAAGGCTGAAGCCGCAAAAGACCAGGCCAAGAAGGCTTACGAAGCTTCCTTGAAGCCTTCCCCCACCGTGACACCCACGGTGACGGAAAAACCCCTGTTCAGTCCGGACAGGGATCCAACAAAATAGGAGGTGACAACTGACCTCCTACAAACAAAACAATCCCTGCTTCGCGAGAGGCAGGGATTTTGCTTTTAACAAAAGATTTTATTCTTCACTAGGAATAATGAGCCAACACAAAAGATAAATGAATAATCCTGGAAAACCTCCAGGAATCATGGTAATAGCTAGAATTAACCTAATCAGGGTGACGTCAATGTCAAAGTAATTGGCAAAGGCAATAGCTACCCCAGCAATTTTGCGGCCAACAATTGGTCTAATTAATTTCTTGATTGATTTTTTAGTTGAACTTGACATAACAAGCTATATCCTACAATAATTAATCATTATGGTAAACATGTCAGCCAAGATGAAAAAATTACTTGCCGAACGAAATTTAGACATTGATAAAGCAGTTGCTTATTTAAGAATTCAAGATTGGGAGCTTGAAGGTTTAAATGACTATGAAATTATGACCAAAGTTATTGACGTAGCCAAAAAAGTTATTGGTGACAGAGAGTCTGAACTAATCAAAATTATTTTAGAACAATCACTCAAAGATTGTCCCGGGGAAGAAATGACCGAAACTAAGTTTCATGAGCGTCAAAATTGGCATTAAACCATTTTTAATAATTTCCGTAAATCCTCACCTACTCTAAAATACCAGAGAACAAAATCGTTATCGCGGAAGTTCACTTGTTTGATTAATTTTAGAAATTGAGCCACATCAATAAAATCCAAAGTAATTTTCTCGCCTGAATCAAGGTTTTTTTCTGCCACTAATTGACAGTCTTTGGCTACTAAATAAAAATTAGCCCAATCAATTTTGCCAGTCATTTGACTACTAAAAAGAAAGTACCAATCTTGACTAGAATAGCCTGTTTCTTCTCGTAATTCCCGCTTGGCTGCCTGCCAAACTGTTTCTCCCTGATCAATAATGCCGCCAGGCAAACTCATAAATTCCTGAAAACCTGGTTGACTCTGCTTGGTCATAATTATTTTCTGTTCTTTAGTCAAAGCCAAAACGGTCACCGTATCTGGCCGAGAAAGACTTTCAAAAGTAGTTTGACTTCCATCATAAAGTTCCTGCTGCCATTGCCAAAGCTGAAAAAAAACACCTTGAAAAACAGGCTTCGCCGTAACTGGCCTTTTTAGCTTTGGCTCTGCTCTCTTGATGATGGATTGTTGGTTTTGTTCGCTTAGTTTTTGCATCTTATGAAGATAATTCAAGATAACTCATCAGATTATAGCGCCAATAAGCAAGGTATAATACCTTTGTGCAAACAATTCAAATTAAAAATCGCAATTATCAACTGCCAATTTATCTACCAGATGCCACTTTGGGAGTGGCCCGCAATCTCGATAGTCTAGATTTAAGTAATGTGGGTATTGAGGGAGTAATGGTTAATACCTATCACTTGATCCAAAAACCTGGTGAAGAAATTCTAAAAAAAATTGGCGGAATCAAAAAAATGATGAATTGGCCAGGTTTTGTTTCTTCTGATTCTGGCGGCTTTCAACTTTTCTCACTGATTCGCAAAAATCCAAACATGGGTAAAATCACCGATGACGGAATCGTGCTTTACAACGGCCCCAAAAAACAGAAAAA
>CAZIBP010000032.1:0-11363 GCA_964537665.1 uncultured Pseudomonadales bacterium | reverse complement strand
ATTATAGAGAGATTTCCCAATATTCTTTCCCTGAAAATCTGGATCTACGAAAAATGTTCTCAGCTCATTATCTTTCAGACCAATAATACCCAAAATTTTTACTAAATCCTTATCTTCAGCAACCCAATAATTTATTTCAGCAGCTTTTTTGGCCAGCTCACTGAGTTCATATTTTTTGCACAAATCTTCTACTAAAGTCTTTGGATAAATTTTACCGAATGAAATTTTATGTGTTTTTTGAATCAATTGAGAAACTTCAGAATAATCTTCAACTTCAATATCTCTAATAACAATTTTCATATCATGAGTATAACAAATGAAAGAATAGATTTAAATTGTCCTAATCTGATTATTTTACTTAAGAGAGAGTGAAATATGGCACTAGCGGATGAAGTGAGAACTTTTTATCATCAATTTATCTTAAATGTTTGTTAAATTTTCAACTCCTCATATTTTTTTGCTCTAAGAACCTGGCAATTTTTGCTGGCACTAATTTAGCCAAAACGCCATCAGTATCAACAATTACTCCGTCCATATCAACTATTATTTTAATATTTCTTATTTCTTGTTGTATTTGCAATATAAATTGTAGGCAAGCGTCTGGATTTGCCAAAGCTTCTTTGAGATTGAGTAAAAAGGTTTTAATGATGGTGCCGGTGCTTGCAGTTTCAGCTTGCAAGTTGGCCGCATGAGTTAGATTCTTTAATTTGTCATCAATTACTATGATGCAAGTTTTTTCGCCTGACTTTTCTGATTCTTGTGCCAAGACTAAGATGAGACCTTTGAGTACAGCGGTTTTTTCTTTACTAATGAATTCTGCAATTAAGCCTTCTCTTTCAAGTAAGCCGGTATTTATAGCCTTTAATTTTTGCCAAGTTGAGTCTCCCTCTGACCACAAGATTAGGTTGGGGTCGATTTTTAAAAGACTGTCCACGAAACAGCCTTCGCTGGTTTTGGATAATGCTTCTTGCGTGAAAGAACTTTCAATAATTTCTCTAAGCTGCTCCGGTTCAATTTCGCCTATTTCTTCACCAATCTGGTCAGCCATTTTTTTGAGACTCTCTTCCCAAACAAATCTGCCACTCTCTGTCAGGGAATACCAATTTTTGGAGACAATAATCTTCTTAATTTGTTCAACAATCGGAGTTTCGACTAACATCTCAAACATATTAAAATTATATCAGGAAAAAGTTCTAACCACTCTACTTATTGAGGAGTTTTAATTGATGGAGAGTGAAAGATGGCACTAGTGGATGAAGTTAGAACTTTTTTCTTAACGAATGTTACAATTAATTTATGTCAAATTTAAATAAACTTTCGGATTTAGTAATTAAATCTTATAGAAACTCAGGGCAAGAGTTTGCTCAATGGATGTTAAAAAATCATTTACTATTGGTGTCTGAAAAAACTGAGGTTTTGTGTGACAGATTTGGAGCTAATAAAAATATTGCTGTTGCAGGAGCCTGGCTTCATGATTTTGGAGATGCTTTTGTTCATAGGCATGATAAAGATCATGCTAATATTTCAACGACAGAAGGCATTAAATTGCTAAAACAGTCAGGTTACAGTCAGGAAGAAATTAAATTGGTGATGGAAGAAGTAATTGCCTATCATTCTTGTAAAAATGGGAATTTGCCAACCACTTTAGAGGGTAAAGTGATGGCTTCAGCAGATGCTTTAGCCCATTTAAGCTCTGATTTTTATTTGCAATTTGCTTGGATGCATTTACCAGAAAACAAAAGTTTTGAAGAATACAAAAACTGGGTGAAAGAAAAAATATATAGAGACTTTGCTGATAAGATTTTTTTTGAAGAAGTAAAAGATGAAATTAAAGATAGATATTTGGCTTTGAAAGAAATTTTTTCTATTTCTAAATAAAAAGTTCGAATCCAAGTGAAAGCACCGCTGTTATAGTGATGCTATCTTGAGGGGAAAAATGTGATGGCACTAGTAGATGAAGTTAGAACTTTTTTCTTAGAAAAATCATTCTGTTTTTAATAACCAAAATTTGGCCTCACCACTAGTATGCTTGGAGCATTGTTTGGTTGGCCTTTTATGGCAACAGCTGTTTTATCATATCTTCTATCATATTTTATTATTTTTAGCTCAGGTATAGAATCTATTTTTTCATTTTCTTTAAACAAATTTTCACATTCTTCTTTTGTTTCTTTGACTACTCTGTCTCCAGATTCTGATCCTGGTATAACCAAGTAAGATAACTTTGCTTCTTTTAATTTATCTCTAAATTCTGTTATTAATTCTTCAACATAGCTTGGTCCACTTTTATGAACTAATGAAATAAAATCTTTTCCCTCTTTAGTCTTTCCCCATATGCAATAACAATGCAATCAACTACTTGCGTGGCCTGCAACGTTCTATCTTGTTCTGCTGTTTGTTCATTAAATTCCACCAATTGCGAGTCGTCAGTTAATAGGCTTTCATGATTACTATTAAAGAAATTGTAAAATAATTCAGCATTTGTTTCAGCATCATTACCAGTGGTGTCAATGATTATCATAGTTTAAATTTTACTATAAAGTTTACATTTCTGATGAAGATGTATTATGCAGCTTCATTGAAAAGTTTGTTGTTAGTTCTAATCCAACTGTGGGTACCGTTGTTATTAAGACGTTGTCTTGAGGAGAAAAAATGGATGGACACCGTTCCAAAACGGTCACCTTTTTTCTTTAGTTTAGCTTAATGTTTTGCTCTGTATTAGTGTTTTGACTCAGTCAAACCTATGATGCAGAGATGAAAAGCAATCCTTTGTGTCCACTTTGTAGAAGTAAAACCTGGAAGAAAGGAAGACGGAGAGGTAAATTAAAGTATCAATGTCAAAGTTGCAATCATTGGTTCCAAATTAATCGAACTAGAGAAAGTCTTAATCCTAAAAATCTACTCATTGAACACTTGAGTGGAATCCCATTTCGAAGTATTGCAGATATTCATGATTCTTTTACCACCACGATCTACAGAAAAGTCCAAAAAGGTCTTAAAGAACTCCCTTTATGTATTGATGTTACCAGATGGTATTGCCAAAAGTTTCAGGGAATCTTACTTGTTGATGGTAAGTATGTCAGAGTCAAAAGATATGATAGAAAAATTCCAGTCATTTACGGCATTGACTACCAAACTCACGACATTCCCCATTACAGATTGAGTAGAGCTGAAGATTATCTAAACTGCAAAAAATTCTTTGAAAGTCTTAAGCTAGCAGATTATCCACTTCAGGCTTTAGTCTGTGATGATAACCAGAATATTTACAACGCTGCTTCCTATGTTTTCCCAAATGTAGTAGTGCAACTTTGTCATGTTCACTTCTTACGTAACATGAAGGCTTTACTTGATCTAGAATTCAACCAAAGTCACCATCTTTTCTTCTCACTGCTTTCCAGACTCCTCATTGTGAAAAGATCAAGAGAAGATTTCGAAAGAAAAGCTGGCAACTTACTTAAACAATTCTCTGATGATGAAACCTGCTCTAGTATTATGTTGGAACTTGCTAAGAAGCAACCTTTTCTTTTAGCTTATCTAAAAAGAAAAGGTACTCCAACTACCACCAACTTAATTGAGAGCTTCAACTCTCATCTAGAAGCACGAGTTAAACCACTTAAAGGCTTTGAGAGTTTTAAACATGCCAACCTATGGCTTAACGCCTACTTCATGAGGAGAAGAACAAAGAAATTCACTGATTGTACAAGCAAATTCAACAGACTTAATGGAAAAACATCACTAGAAATATCTAAAAAACCAGGAGTTGATTTACCAATCTTTTTTTAAAGAAAAGGTGACCGTTTTTGAACGGTGTCGTCAATGGATGCCCGACCTGGATTCGAACCAGAATTAAAGGCTTCAAAGGCCTCTGTCCTGCCATTAGACGATCGGGCAATGTGCAAGGAGATTATTATATTTCGGAGCCTATCTTTTTGCAATGCAAGAAGCAGCAGGTATGAAAAATGCTTAATTAGTGATCTTTTGTAAAAAATTTATTCAAAGAGCAGTCAGCAAAAAATATTGATTGAGTTTACCAGACTTACCATCAGCAAAAAAACTATCAACAATTCGCAAGCCACTCGCGCTGACCAACTGAAACATTTCCTCTTCATCAATTTGGTGACAATATCTAAATGCTTGGTGAGCTTGCAAGCCCTTCCTCCAATCAAGTAGGTAATCATTTTTAGTCAAATGCAACCACAAATAAATTAGTTTAATCTTTTGCCCAAAATCTATTTGCCAATTTCCAATAATTTTAGACCAAGTCAAAATATTCTTTGCAAATCTATCTTTTTCTCTGGCAAATTGCCAATTACTAACAATAATTAAACCACCATCACTCAAACTCATTTTCAAATTTTTGAAAAGCAGCTCTTTTAATTTAGTGGAAGCTAAATGGTGAGTTAAGCCAAAAACAACGATCAAATCAAATTTTTTTTGTATATCAATTATTTGTTTTTCATTTTTTAATAATTTTTCCACCAAATCAACTAATTCAAATTTGACCTTTGGGTATTTTTTTCTGGCAATCTCCAATAATTCCCCTGAACTATCTAAACCTAAATAACTAAAATTCAGGTTGAAATTTTGTTGCAAAAAATCAACAAATCTACCATTACCGCAAGCTATATCTAAAATTTGTAAATTTTGTTTTTTTGGCAAAAATTGTAAAAACTTCGACCAACCTTGCCAAGAAAAATTGCGACTTTGACTAAAATCAACGCTAATTTGTCTATAAAAATCTAAGTTTAGTTGATTTAACAGCTTGATTATTGTTTTTCTCATCAAGACTATTTTAAGATAAAACTAAGTTATAATACAGTCTTAAAGTCTTATACTTCAAACAGTCGCGTTCGACTAAAATTGTTTGCTTTTAAAGTTAACAATCTTTATCTCACTCGAAGAAGTCGCTGTTTATTGGCTTTTTTTGCTAATTGATAGTATCAATCAGCTCCTTCTACGGACTGATTGAAGTGTGAGACTTTACCTAGAAAAATAAAAATGATGCCAAACAACATAATCTCACTCCTCAAAGATTTGGAGGAAAACCTCGATCAACCAATTGAAAAATTGTTGCGTTTGATTAAAAAATACCAAAAAGCTGATGGTCACCACTATAGTTACGCAGAGATCATTGAACAATATAAAAATTTAGCTGGCACGAAAGGACTCAAAAAATTTAATCCTCAATTGGTTGAGAAAATTCTGCTCAAACCAATTCGTACTCTTTCTGGAGTGGCTCCAGTGACTGTCCTAACCAAACCTTATCCTTGTCCTGGCAAATGTATTTTTTGTCCCAATGATTTACGTATGCCCAAAAGTTATTTGGCAGATGAACCAGGAGCACAACGAGCCGAAAAAAATTATTTCGATCCTTATCTACAAACTACCAATCGCTTAGAAGCTTTATTTTCTATGGGTCACCAAGTCGATAAAGTTGAACTAATTATTCTGGGAGGTACGTGGACAGCTTATCCAGAACCATACCAAATTTGGTTCGTCAAAGAATGTTTTAGAGCCATGAATGATTTTCAAAGCAAGAACGATAGCAAACAAATTATAAAAAAATATCAAAATTTCCAAAAAAAATTCAAAGATTCAGAAAAAAAATGGCAAACTCAGTCTTTTTTGAATACTAATGCCAAGGAAAATAAAGAAAATTTTGCAAAGTTACAGATTAAAGGTGAAAGCATTATTGATAACTATAATTCATTGATTAAGAAATATTATCTAGAACCAGAAAATAAATTAGGAGTAGTGCAATATCAGAAAGCCACTTGGACTAAACTAGAAACTGAACAAGTCAAAAATGAAACAGCGATGCAACGCTGCGTTGGCTTAGTGATTGAAACCAGACCAGATGAAATTAATAAGTCCAGTGTCAAAAAAATTCGTCGCTTGGGAGCAACTAAGGTCCAGCTAGGCATTCAATCCCTGGATGATGAAATCTTGCGCAAAAACAAGAGGGGACACGATGTCCAAGCAGTTAGACAAGCTTTTGCTTTACTTAGACAAGCGGGCTTCAAACTACATATTCATTTTATGGCTAATCTCTATGGTGGCACTGTCAAAAAAGATCAAAGAGATTTTAAAAAACTTTTTGCAGATCCAGATTTCAGGCCCGATGAATTAAAAATTTATCCTTGCTCATTGATTGAGACCGCTGAACTAATGCGCTACTACAAAAAAGGCTTGTGGCAACCTTATTCGCATCAAGAATTATTGGCAATCACTGCTTTCACCCTGACTCACACCCCAGAGTACTGTCGCATCACTCGCATGATTCGCGACATTCCATCCCAAGATATTGTGGTAGGCAATACCAAAAGTAATTTTAGACAAATTGCAGAGGAACACATCAAAAAAACTAAGCAAAAAATGCAAGATATTCGATCCAGAGAAATTCGTTCACAGCCCTTTGAAATGGCTAAAGTAAAATTGAAAATTAAAACCTACGTAACTAGCGTCAGCCAAGAAAAATTTATTCAGTTTGTCTATCAAGACAAAATTTTGGCTTTTTTGCGACTCAGCTTACCTTCAAAGCAAGTAAAACCAATTAGCGAAGAACTAACAAATGCGGCCATGATTAGGGAAATTCATGTTTATGGTCGTAGTTTGGCTATTGGTCAAAAACAACAAGACGATAAGGCGCAACATTTTGGCTTTGGCAAAAAATTAATCGCCAAAGCTGCTGCTTTGAGTAAAAAAGCAGGTTTCCAAAAATTAGCCGTCATTTCAGCTATTGGTACTAGAGAATATTATCGTCACAGAGGTTTTAGCGATGGTGAGCTTTACCAATTTCTCAAGCTTGATGACTAAGCTTAGTTGAAGTAATTTTTGCTATAATACTTGGAAAAATGACTAATTCTTCACGTTTGGCTAATGCTGATTTGATACGAGTAATCGCCATGTTGATGGTGATTATGTTGCACACCATCCTTAATTTCACAGTTAGACCAGATTTTTTCTCCACCAAACTATATTTTCTGTTGACTCCAATCACGGCTATTTCAAAAACTTCTGTTTTGTTATTTTTTATGCTTAGCGGATTTCTGGTGATCCCAAAAACTAAAACTATCAAAGAAAATCTAATCAAAACTATCCGCAAAATTATTGTTCCACTTGGTTTCTTTACTTTGATCAATTTGATTCTGAATTGGTTTGAATTTGCTTCCACCAATAATCATTTGGGTCAATTCTTGAATCAAGAGGTGAATAGAATGATTAATTTTCCCAGTTCACCTTTGTGGTTTCTAGTCATCTTGGTTTACCTCTATTTGCTCAATCCAGTCTGGCAACTAATTTTCTCTCAAGAACAACAAAAGCAGTTGGCCAAATTTTTAACCATGTTGAGTCTTTTGTTCTCTTTGATAGCAACTTTGCTTGAATATTTAACCAAACATAATGGTCAAATTTTTAATAATCTAACAGCTTGGACTGCTTTTTTATTTTTTTATCTCTACGGCGGTTTGGTGAGAAATAAATGGATAAGAATTGATCAACAAAAACTCAATCTCACTTTAATTCTTGGTGGATGGCTATTAACGATCATTGGAGATTTTATGACCATGCAACAAAAAATTTCCTTGCAAACCACGATTTGGCAATATTACACCAGTAGCTATTTAAGCTTGCCGGTTACTTTGATGGCTGTTGGTACCTTTAATTATTTGCTCAGCATTGATCTCTCAAAAATCAAAACTACTTTTTTAACTACAATGGCAAAGCTATCCTTTGGGATTTATTTACTACATCCTTACGTCATTGCTTTACTTGGACAAACCTTACATTTTGACTTCAATCAATTGCAAATGAATGTTTATCTTTATAATTTTCTTAATGTCACTTTGGTTTTACTCATTAGCTCACTCTTAACTTTGTTGCTGCAAAAAATTCCTCAACTTAGAATTATTATTGGTGGATAGAGATTTTCTCTGGCTTAAAGCCTAATTGATACTTTTTGATATAATAAGCGAATGGCACGCGGAGAAAGCAGACTTCAAGTCGTTGATGAAAAAACAGCCGAGCAATACGCTTGGGTTCCTGGTGATATGACTTGTCCCTTGTTACTATTATTTTCTGAAGATTTAAGAAGAAATGAAAAGTTTTCTGTCAAAGGTTGTGAGACAGTGGGTATTCACATCTCTAGAGGAAAAATTTTGATGGAAGAAGCTTGCCCAAAAAATTGTAGTTGGAAAAGAATGAATCAATAAACCTCAAATAACCTATAAATTGGTCATTTCTTGAAAAACCGCTTGGTAAAGCTTAATTAAATCTGGATATTGTCGGTAATTAAACTGCAATTTGGAATTAATAAAATCCCAAGTGTTAGCTCTTGCTTCTTCAAGTGGTTTGTCTTTGAAACGTGAATGAAAAGCATCAACTTTATCAAGAATTTCCAAAAAAATAATTTGACGAAGCATACTTGGATGAGCCAGTAAATTCTCAACCCCAGCAATTGAGACTGGCAAAATACCCTGCGACAAGTGATGAGAGAGAGCAATGGGAACAAATTGTTGTTGTCTATCATTAAGCATACCCGTTTGACTCAAAAAATCTTCACCAAAAAGAACATGGCTTTTGGTAAAAAATGGCCCAATTTGCTCAACATCTGGGTCAATTCCGAGCTTAAGTAAAAATTCTTTTTCCTGCTTAGAAATTGTAAATAATTGTTCTGCCTGAGCAACTAAAGTTTGATTCTCACCAGCGAGTTCCAAAGCTACTTGCTTAATTACATATAAATAAACACTAATTGGCAAAGATTGAAAAAAGCCACCCTTAAAAGCACTATTGGTATCATCATCCGGCATCTGCATTACTAATCTATTGATTTCTGGTGGAAAAGTTTCAGGCTTGGCCTTCATTAACCATTCTTTGTGTCTATTGGAAAAAATTGCTTGATTGAAAATTCTACAAATAACTGACTTGAATTGACCTTTTTTGGCTACCTCTGGACCAGTTTTACCAATATCACTAACAAGAATAGCAAAAACCAAATCTACAATCAGTTCTTCATCTGCTTGTAAAAGAGTTTGTACTTCTTTGGCTCGAGTGAGTAAAGTTTTGACCATGTTGATTTCGTAGGAAAATTGACTGTCTTGTCGACCATTAGTCTTGAAGATCAATCTATCATGCATTAAACCAAGTTGGTTAAGTAGAGCTGGCGAATAACTAGCAAATTCTGAGGCTAAGGCAGCATGCAAGCTAGGACTTAAATCCAAACTTTGATCAAGCAAAATTCGCTTTAAGTCAGTCCAAACTAATTGACCTCCTTCATCTAGAGCAGCTAAAAATTCATCTCCACCAATTTCAATCATATTAATGATTATAGCTTAAATTTCTCCAGCAATTTTGCGTTTTTTTGTTAGAATACTAGCATGATCAAACTAGTACTCTTAGATTTTGACGACACCATCTGCCTCTCAGAGGAATCTTGTTTCCATTTTGAAAATGAGATTGCAATTTCTATGGGCCTTAAACCAATGGATCGCACCATTCACCGTATTACTTGGGGTCAAAACCTCAAAGAAGCAATCAAGGAAAGAATTCCCGGCATCAATGTGGGTGAATTCATGAGACGTTTTGACAAGATGCTGCCCCAAGCAATCAAAGAAGGCAAAATGGATGCCATTCCAGAAAGAAATTTGCTAGTTCTGGATAAACTAAGAGCCAATGGCAAAAAAATTGCAGTCGTCACCTCCAGATCATACGTTGAGGTCAAGCCAATGATTTCTCTCTATCATCCACTCGGCAACAGAGTTGATGCTTTTTATCACCGTGACAACTCAGATCATCTCAAGCCAGATCCTAGAGTTTTCAGTAAAGTGCTTTATGAATTCGATGTTACTCCCAACGAAACTGTTTACGTCGGTAATGC
This sequence comes from uncultured Pseudomonadales bacterium, assembly GCA_964537665.1. GTDB lineage: Bacteria > Patescibacteriota > Microgenomatia > UBA1400 > PJMF01 > UBA1364. The sequence continues at coordinate 1,492 of CAZIBP010000032.1, read as the reverse complement.
TCTCAAGGATGGTTTCGCCGCCAAAGGAGCTGATTTATGTTTTGTTGCTGTTTTGGAAAGTGAGTTAATCACTAAGCAAGCCTTTATCAACGTCAACATTGAAGTTGATTTCTATGCTGACAAATTCATTGATTCGCTCGACTTTATTCTCCAACATTAAATTTTTACCACAAATGAAATTGCTGGTTTTATTTTTATTTACTCATGTTAAAATGGTTTTTTGAGTGAAAACAAATCTCAAAAAAACAATTCAAACTTACAACGAAATTGCTCATCATTACCAGAAAAAAACTAAAAATCTGGAATTGACTGAGGAGATCGCCAAGTTCAAAAAGATTCTTCCCAAAAATGCTAAAGTTCTCGATGCTGGCTGCGGTTGGGGTCGTGATGCCAAGATTCTTGCCAAATCATTTAGTGTAATTGGCATTGATCTATCAGAAAAATTGATTGATTTAGCCAAAGCCTACGCTAGCAAAGTTCATTTTCAGGTTGCTGACATGTGCAAAACTAGTTTTCCAAAAGAGAGTTTTAACGGTATTTGGTCCAACGACACCTTGATTCACTTAAATAGAAGAGATATTTTGCCCACCCTCAAAGAATTTCACCGCCTACTCAAGAAAAACGGCATTCTCTACATTTCTGTCAAAGAGGGTGAGGGAGAAGGTTTTGAAGAAGAGGAGATGTCCAACTTCAAACCCAGATTCTATACTTGGTTTAAAGAAGACGAAATCATCAAGTATTTCAAAAAAGCTGGCTTTCGCATCATTGAAACCGCAGTCTTCTACGAAAAGAAAAAATTGGGCCTCAAGAGAAATCTCGGCATCATCACTTGCTTTGTAGAGAAGATTTGATAGACTTAAATCCCGCTTATTTATGAAAAAAGAAAATATTTTGGTCGTGGTTTTGTTGGTTTTTTTGGCTTTGGTAGCTTTTTTAAGCCTTAAAAAAATGACCAAGAAAGCCATCAATAATGATAATAGTATTAAATATAGTAACGAGGATAAAAGCATGCCAGCCAGCCTGTCAGCTAACAAAAAAATGAATAAACCAGAGATGATTATTGATCAAAACAAAAAATATGAAGCCACCCTCCATACAAGCTATGGAGACATTACCATTAGCCTTGATGCAAAGAACACTCCCATCACCGCTAATAATTTTATTTATTTAGCTAAAAATAATTTTTATGACAACACTATTTTTCATCGAGTAATCAAGGGCTTCATGATTCAAGGTGGCGATCCACGCGGTGACGGCACCGGTGGACCTGGTTATCAATTTGCTGATGAAAAATTCAAGGGAGAGTATCTGCGCGGTACAGTAGCAATGGCTAATGCTGGTCCCAACACCAATGGCAGTCAATTTTTTATCATGCATCAAGATTATGGACTTCAACCAAATTACGTTATTTTTGGCCAGGTTGTCGCAGGCATTGAAGTAGTCGACCAAATTGCTCAGGCACAAGTCAGCAATAGTTTCAGTGGTGAAATGT
>CAZIBP010000031.1:8990-11697 GCA_964537665.1 uncultured Pseudomonadales bacterium | reverse complement strand
TCCTCAGTTTCATCTTTTTCAGTTTCATTGCTGTCGTCAACCTGTCTTAATTCTTGATTTTGTCCCGTACTTGTCAAATCACCCCTTGTGCCTTCGGCACTAACTCCTCCCACAAAAAGAAACAAAGAAAAAACTAATATGGACAAAAACAAAGTGGAAAACTTTTTCATAGAACTAATTCCTTTCCTGTTACTTTAAGCAGACTATAAGCCTATTCAATACAACAATCAATAGCTTTTTTGACCATCGCCCCAAGTTTATCAAAAACACTCACACTGCCTTTATTCTTGGCTGGAGTCTCTTCAGCAATCAAATTAATTTGATTGCTCATTTTGCTATTCTTGGTGGCAGAAGAACCAAGCTTAACGGCTCCCATATTCAAACCCCAAAACAAAGTGTAGAGATCATAAGATTTTTTGAACAAATCTGCTGCATCTTTATTATCACCTTTGGTTAAAGCTTTGGTTCCCACCTCCATCAGACGCATTGAAGAAGCCAAAAGATGCTTGCTAATACACCAAACCTCTCCTTCATATTGTTTGATAATGCGTTTGAGCAACTGCTTGCGAATCTCTCTAATTTCATAAAGCAAATCATAATAGCTTGATTTACCAGTTTTATTGGCAGTAAAAAACAAATGTTCTTCAATACTAATCAGGTTCATGATGGCAATTGATAAATCTTCGTCAGAAGATAGGTCTAATTTTTCACCATGCTCCATTTTTTTGACTTTATTCATGAAACCATCTAAATCTAGAGACATGGCTTTTTTGGTTGAAGACATAAGACCTTTCAATGAGTGATCAGAAAAAAGACCACACTAGCAATACTAAGTAACAAAACCGGACAAATTACTCGCTGAAAATAAACAAAAACTTTACCTTCATTAAGAGTGCGTAAGTATTTATCCAGAAACACTCCAGCCATGAAAATTAAAGAACCCACTGCCGTACCAAGTAAAATCTTATCAATTCCAAAAAGAGTATTGTCTGGATGACCAATCATCTTCATCCAAAACAATGGGGGAATCACCAAAAGATAAAATAGAATTACAGAAAAAGCAGTTTTGTAGGGAATTCTCCAGGTTTTACTTTTGAGCCAACTAGCGGTCCACAATGCACTAGATAAAATGAGTGCGCCAATCCACAAGCCAGTGACAGTGTCGTCAATACCTAAGTAGCGAGAAAAGCCCAATCCCGCTCCAACCGCTATTGTGCAAATTGGACAAACCGCTCGAGCTGGCGGAGCAAAAACTAAAAAAGCTACTAACAACAAAAACAAACTAGTTAGCAGTTGCACTTGTAGTTCCTTCTGCTGGATTAGCGGCTCCAGTTGCCTCATTAATATTTTCCACTGCTGCAGTAGTAATATTCAATTTGTCTGAAAAATATTTCACAATGTCTGGTGTACCCACCAAGCATTTCTCTTCCGCATAAAGAAATGGCACACCAATATTACTGACGTCGAGGCCACAACTAGCAGCAACTTTACTTAATTCTGCTGCATTTTGACGATTATTCCACACTTCTTTTTTAATTAATTGTATTTTTTCTTCTACAGCATTACTTTTAAGCCATTCTTCAACATCTTTACAATGAGGACAGGTATCACCGTAATAAAGAATCGGTGATCCATCTTTGAGAGCAGCAACTTTGTTTGCTGCTGCTTGTTTTTCCTTATTATTACTGCCAATTACCACCAAAGACATTAGACCAGCAATCAAAACAACTAAAAAAAGGGTGATAATTTTTTGTTTCATAGAATTTAATCTTCTTATTAACTAATCCTCGTATTCCCCAGTCCAAACAGTATCTCCGTCTTCTCTAGTCTTGCGCTTGGGCATTTCAGCTATAAATAATTGCTCCATCATTTCTTTGGTTGTTTGATATTCTTTTTGTAGATCTTTTTCTCCTGTCATAGTTGTTAAAGCTTATAATAAAACGCTTGAATAAGCAATGTTTAAAAAATGATTTAATTTCAAGATTAAAAAGGCCAAAATTCTGTCATTTTTCTCTAAATTTTTGCCATTTGCAATTTCTTTCATTAAAATTTCAATTTTTTCCAAATTTAGAATATTTAAATCTTTTAATTGCTGGTTAACATCAACACTGGAGTACTTAGCGCTTTGTTGCAAAACATTTTTCGCCAAGACAGCAGACAAAGTAATTTTTTGCTCCCACTGCATGAAATATTTTTTAAAGATTTTTTTAAGATAGCTCTTGAGAAATTTCTTATGTTCTTTAAGTTCCTGAGGTAAAACAAGGGCAAAAGAAATCAGAGCAGCAGAGAGGAAAGGCGAAACTGGCCAAACACCCATGTTTCGCCACGGTATGTCATAGAGAAGAATATTGTCAGAAGAACCTTGTTTGAAAAGTGAACTTAATTCCATGTGCTGATTATCATTTGCAGGATTAGCTTGCTCTTTAATAATTGGGTCCTGAAAGTATCGCCCGTTATTATTTACTCTTAAATTCTCATGCTTACTATTTTTTAGTGGATCATAATATTTATAATAATCGTCAGCCATCATGCCTGTAAAAATCATGTCTGTTTGCTGATCCAACAAGCTATTGGCCATCGCTACACTAAAATTAGCGTAAGGATCAATGTAAGGATCAGCCAAAAATAAAGAATTGTAATCTTCAAATAAAGAAATTTTCTCCGAATCAAAAACCATTAAATCTAATGATAAGGTTTTTGCCATCTC
>CAZIBP010000031.1:4323-8890 GCA_964537665.1 uncultured Pseudomonadales bacterium | reverse complement strand
TAGCAGTCAAATTGTAAAAAAACTTAGGATAACTAAATTTTTTAATTTTGACAAAAAAATTTGCCTGATTAATTTCAAAATAATCTTAACTATCAATAATCTCCAAAGAAGAAAAATCTAAAGATTGATTAAGCAAAGAATTTCTTTGAACAAAAAATTGAAGAGATGGACCAAATTTATGCGTCATTTTGAATTTAATTAAAACCCTAATGATTCCTTTACCAAAATCACTTTTACTCTACCAGAAATTGCTTCTCTTTCAAAGATTATCCATTTGCCAAGCATACTACCTACACCATAGGCAGCCATTGCCCTTTTATTTTCAAGTGGAAAAACGTATTCTTTGATGCGTCGCATTGCTTCTTCAAGATTTGCAGTAATTTTTTGCGATCCAATGACTAAAATGAGTTTTTTCGCTGCAAAAGGCATCGCTCCAACTCGACTACCAGTGGCATCAACTGCTACCAGTGCTCCATCCGCCGTAACCGCATTGACGCTAGAAATAAAATAGTCGGCAGTCAGGCTGTGACGACGCAAATCTTGTCTGCTTTTTTCATCGTTCTCTTGATTAACTTGTTCTTGTAAAAAAGTAAATTTTGAATCTTTAGAACTTAAATAATCCATCAAGCCAATTTCTTTTAAAGTCGTTGACGAACCAGTCATAACTTCTGCACCATCTGGCAGTGTTTTTTTCACTGCTGCCAAAGCAGCTTCTTTTGTGACAACGATTTCTACTTCAAAATTTCTTTCTTGCATTTTTGAAGCTAATTTTTTTAGTTCTATTTCTCCCGCTTTGTGATCAAACATAGTCGATTTCTCCCATATTAGTGATATAATTAATTTATACTAAACTATATAGTTACAAAAATAAAGTAGGTACCAAAAAGTAACCTAAAGTTTATGACAAAAAAACACTGTCCTCTTCAAAATTTTTTAGATAAATTTGGTGGAAAATGGAACTTGGTGATTTTGTGGCATTTAACCGAAGAAAAAACTGGCTTTAATGATCTTAAAAAAACTATTGGTCCTATCTCAGCCAAAGTTCTCTCGGAAAAACTCAAAGATCTTAAAAAAAATAAATTAATTACCCGCAAAACACTCGGTGGCAACCCTCCACACGTGAAATATAGTTTGACCAAAAAAGGCAAATCACTTCTACCAATCATTAAAATTATACATGACTGGGGCGAAAAGAATCTTTAAACCACCAAGAAAAATAAACTCACCAAAACTCCGAAAATTCCCGCAATCTTCAATTTAGTTAGATCATCCTTAAAAAATAAGGCTGAAAGCAAAGTGACACTCATAATCGAAGAGACGTTAATCGCCGAAACATAACCAATGTTTGGTACTCCTTTGTAAGCAAGTTGCATTGAAAAATTAAAGATCATTGAAAAAATTCCAATTAAAATTACTAAAATAATTTGCCATTTTGATAAATTTGTAGCTACTTTTTGTCTCTTAAAATCTAAGAAATTTAAAGTTGCAACAAAAAGATTAATATAAAAAAGATAAACAAAAGGTTCTAAACCCAAATTCAAAAAGTATTTGGAAATCAAAGATCCAAATGCCAAACATAAATTGGTCAGTAAAGAGAAATAAACCCATCTATAATTTTTGCTTTTATGCTCTTTACTAGAAGTTGAAATTAACAGCGCAAAAAATAAAATCGATAAAATAGCAATAAACTTTTGCCAATTAAATTCTGCTTTGAATAAAAAAATGGCTGCAATAGTTGTAAAAACTACATAGCTTTTTTGTAGAATTAAACTATAGCCTGGATTTGCAGCTGATAAAATTGCTTTTTGTGAGAAAAAATTACCCAAATAACTCCAAAAAAACGCTGCTGTGATCACTAACAAAAAGTGATTTGGAGCAAGCATTAAAGATGTTTGAGTAAATTGGGCTGCAAAAAAATAAATAACACTTGGTATGAAGAATAGAAAAAATGAATACAAGCTAATTGGAATATTTTGTTTTTGAGCTAAACGAATTAATAGATATAAAACATTGGAAGCCAAAAACATTAAAGAAGCGTAAAAAATCCACATTTCAAATTTTTCCCAAAACTGGTAGGGTAAATTTTTCTTTTAGCCATTTTTTATAAAGCTCAATGTTCTCCAAATGGTCAAAAGCCATTTCTGCTGCTTTTGGCAAATTATTTAAATCAAACCACTTCAAACTCAATACTTCTTCATCCTTGCTTTCTCCATCTCTCACATCAGCATTAGCCACAAAAACAAAACTAAAGTTTTGGCGATCTTCTTTGGGACGATTAGGATCGTCATTGATTCTAAACAAAAATAAGTCTTTGACCAACCAAGCAGTTTCTTCTTTGACTTCTCTTTTTACTGCTTGTTCTAAATTTTCATCTCTCTCTACAAAGCCACCAATCGTACTCCATTTGCCATATTCTAGAATTTTCTTGCCAGCAAAAGTACCTCTCTTGTTAAGTAAAATTTGATTATTTCTGATCACTAAAACATCTACACAAACATGTCTTAGCAAGGCTTGGTTACCGTCTTCCCAACTACATTTAATCATGAAAGTAAGTATAGCACTTAACTTTTAGTGATATACTCATATTCACTAGAAAATTAACAGAAAGGCAAACTATAAAAATTTCCAATTGAGCGTGTGGCCTTGTTTTAAAAAAACAAGGAGACGAGGAAGAGGGATGCAATTTTGCCTCAAACAAAATCGCGATCGGACCTGCAAATAAACATAAATTTACAAAGCAGAGCATCTACGGAGACCCTTTGGGTGGTTAAGCGTTTAAAAACAAAGATCCATCCATTAAAAATTAAGATCAAATTCACAAAGTCTTAATTTAAAAATCTTTCATCATCATTAATTTAAAACAAAGGAATATATGTGTGGTATTTACGCCTGTTTAGGTAATTATTTGGCGACTGAAAAAGTTCTAGCTGGACTTAAAAGAATTGAATATCGTGGTTATGACTCATGGGGGATTGCCATCTGCGATCAAAAAATAGAGATCGAAAAACACGTGGGAAAAATTAGCGAAGTCAAAAAACTAAAACTTGCCAATAGCGATTACGCCATCGGCCATACTCGCTGGGCTACACATGGCGGCGTAACGCAAAAAAACGCGCATCCACATCTGGCTCAAAATGGCAGTTTTGCCCTAGTGCAAAATGGAGTATTAGAAAATTACCAAGAACTCAAAACTGAATTAGAAAACAATGGCTATAAATTTCAGACAGAAACCGACACAGAAGTCATCGTGGCTTTATTGGAAACTGAGTGTGACAATTGCATTGAGCTGAAAAAATTCAGTCAAGTAATTAAAAAATTAGCCGGTCGCAATACCATTATTGTCTTAACAAAAAATGGCCAAGTGTGGGCTTTCCGACAGGGCTCGCCTCTCGTCGTTGGGCAAGGCAAGCAAAATGACTACTATTTTTCTTCCGATTTAGCCTCCATTAGCCACGATGCCAAAAGCTACTATGCCATCAACAATCAAGAAATTGTGCATTTTGATGGTAAAAGCTTGGAAACTTTTGCATCAAATGGCAAAGTAGCTAAAAAAATCAACTTCCAAAAAATTAACCAAAAAGCTTTGGAGGTAGATAAAGGCAACTATGCTCATTTCATGCACAAAGAAATTTATGAACAACCAGAAAGTTTGCAAAAAGTATTAGCAAAAAGTGCAGAATTATTCCAAACAATTGCAAAGAAAATTGAATCATCAAGTAATATTTACATTGTTGGAGCTGGTTCAGCTAGCTATGCTGCTTTGAGCATTGCAGACAATTTAAGAAAAATAAAACAAAACATTTATCATGTTCCAGCATATGATTACCTAGACTTTGCGAGTAGTTTTGGCCAAAAAGATTTGGCTATCATCCTGAGTCAAAGCGGTGAAACCGCCGACACTATTGAAGCTGTGGAATATATGAAAGACAAAGGTGTTTTCATCGTTTCAGTGGTTAATATGCCCTCATCAACTTTAATGACCATAGCCAACATTGCCTACCCACTTAATGTAGGTGCAGAGATTGGCGTAGCTAGTAGCAAAGCACTAACCGGCCACATGCTGTTTGGTATGGCGCTGGCAGATTACTTGAAAAATAAAAACTACACCTTTACAAAAGAGTTAGAAAATTTCTCCAAGCAACTCAAGAATTGGTTGGACGATCAAGAACATATTAAAAATATCAAAAAAATTGCTAAATTGCTCAGTAAAAAAACCGACCTTTATATTTTGGGGCGCGGACAACTTTTGCCAAGCACTTTAGAATTTGCCCTTAAAATTAAAGAGGTTTCTTACCTGCACGCTGAAGGTTTTAGTGCTGGCGAATTAAAACACGGCGTCATTGCTCTAATTGAAAAAGACACGCCAGTGATCTGTCTACTAGATCAACAGAGTCGAGAAGAAATTTTATCCAGTGCTCATGAAGTCAAAGCGCGCGGAGCTAGAGTGATCGGCATTGCAAGCAAAAATGAAGCAATTTTTGATAACTTCATTGAACTGCCGAATGCAGAAAAATTTATCAATCTAAGCAGCATTATTGTTTCACAATTGCTCACTTATGAAATTGCT
>CAZIBP010000031.1:0-4223 GCA_964537665.1 uncultured Pseudomonadales bacterium | reverse complement strand
AGCACAAAACCTAAAAACTCCTGGAATCATAAGCCCAGTGTAATAAGGCCTGGCGTTGCACTCTGCGACAAGCAAAATCACCTGGCAGACAATTTTGTTCCACTTGTGACAGATGACGACGAAACATGCGCCATCTTTTGATTTGTCTTTCGTCTTCACCATTCTGCAAACGACGACCCATGAAATACCGACAATACCATTGAAACCAACCACGCGGATCATCTTGATAGATCCAACCTTTTTTTTGCCAAACAGAAAGAGGTTGACTAGCATTGACTTTAAAAAAATTGAGTTCTTTGTCATGGAATTCATGACATAATTTCGCTTTTACAAACCAAGCTTTGGGGAACTCATCCTGACAATCTGTCATGTATTTACCACCAAACACACCCAACTCTAACATCTCTCTGGGACTCAATTGTGGTTTGAAATCCTTGTCAAAACTAGCACCGATCGGCGCTGTCAATTCATATTTGTATCCAGTCTGCATCAAATCATTCACCAAAATCAGTTTCGCCATACTTAAGCTATAATATAACGGAAAGAAATAGAACGTGCAAAAAAATCATCATTTATCTAGAAACAAAACCAAAGATACTTCCTGGAACAAAGTGGCACCTTGGTACAACAAAATCGTAGGCAACGAGGGCCACTACTATCACGAACACGTAGTTATTCCTGGAGTTCTACGTTTACTAAATTTAAAAAACACAGATACTTTAGTAGATTTAGCTTGTGGCCAGGGTATCTTATCTCGCAAAATTCCTCATATCCAAAAATATTTAGGTCTTGATCTAGCCAAAGAATTGATTAAAGATGCCAAATATAAAAATCGCCAAGCAAATTACGAATTTTTAGTTTGTGACCTAAGTAAATTGCTGCGAGAAAGAGCAGAAAAATTTGATAAAGCCACCATTATCTTGGCTTTGCAAAACATTGAACAAGCAGATAATGTAATCAAGAACGCGGCCACCTACCTAAAAAAAGACGGACAACTTTTGATTGTTCTCAATCATCCGTGCTTTCGTATTCCCCGCCAATCTGGCTGGAGCGTAGATGAAAAAAACAAGCAACAACAACGTTATGTGAATCGTTATCTCTCAGAACTCAAAATTCCCATCGACATGAGTCCAGGAGCTAAAAACCAAGAGCAAAACAAAAAAGTCACCTGGTCATTTCACCACAGTCTGCAAGATTACAGCCAAATGCTAAATGAGGCTGGATTTATGATCGAGAAAATTGAGGAGTGGTCTTCAGATAAAGAAAGCATGGGAAGAGCCGCCAAAATGGAAAATCGTGCTCGCGCTGAAATTCCGCTTTTTATGGCTATTTTAGCTAAGCTTAGCTAAAATTTGTTGAGCCTTCGCTTCAATTTGCAGGGCACGTTTTTTGTTCTGACCAAAAATAATGTAAGCTAATTGACCCTGCTTAAGTAAATTAGCAGAAGCAATTACAATTCCCTCTTTAGTTTTTTTGTCAAAAAGTACTGGTTTTAATTCCGATAAAAGTTGTTCAAAAGTCGGAGTCACTCCTTTTGGCAATTTCCAAGAATTATCTGAGAGAACATAAGCATCGTTAAGGAAATCTTTGCCAATCAATCTAAGTGCAGTCTTGTAGACATGAGAACCACCGGTACGCCTGGTGTTTGATTCAGAGACATAAAGATCGCCATTTTTGGCAGCCACCAAATCAACATCATAATAACCACGATAGCCATTGGAGGCATACTGTTCACCAATGAAAAAACCCATGTCAATAATACGAGTCATCAAGCGATCATTCATCACATCCTCATTCATTTCTACACCTTGAAAAACGCCATCTTTGGTCACTCGCAAACCACAGTAATATAAAAAGTCGATGCGACCACTCTTACTAATCTTGAATTCGACATTAGGAAAACCGCCACCTACAGCATAATTAACATTAATCAGGCTCTCAATAACGATTGGAAATTTGTCCCAATAGGCATCCTCTTTGAGAATATTGTAAATCGCTCTCTCACAAGATTTATACTCCTCTGGCAGCTCACCAGGTCGAAGGATTAGTACTCCAGCTCCAGAATGTCCCTTATTAGTCTTGAGCACCACCCCACCTTCCTTAATATACTTTTTAGCGGCAATTTTAGCGGCATCAATGATGTTGACGCAAATCAGACCATCGCCCATCAAGAAATCTGGCTCTTCAGCCACACTTTGCTGAGCTAACTGGCGAATGCCCGACTTACTACCAAAAAAGTTGACTGTCCAAGCATCTTCCTCTTCAGGAGCTTCAGGGGTATAAACAGTAATGCCACGCTCCCTCAACTGATTTACCAAAACTAAAAATTGTTCACTGGTGGCATAACTAAGTAAGGTTAATTTTTTGACATGATTAGCCAACTCAATTAACCTCTCAAAAACAGCTTTGTCTTCATAGGCATCACGACAAGTCTCACCCGTGTGCACTTTGGGGGTGAGAATCTCTAATTTACGAATACCAAATAAATCTTTGTAGTACTGCACAAAACCATCGTGCATTGGCTTGGGACTGATGAAAACCAAATCACTCTCTTCCGCATTAGTGAACAAATCACGATCAGAAAGATTGGCGTTTTCGTCTATTTCTAGAGCCCGCTTGTGCTTGTCACTGATGGCCTCGATGAAGGGCCAGACATCTTCGGAGAGATTACAAATGTATACTGTTTTTTCTGCTTTTTTAGTTTCAGCAGGTATAGGTTCGTCTTTTTCTGACATAAATTTGGATTCTTTTTTGAATCACAGCCATTCATTTTATCACAAATCATTATTTGTAAAGAGGTGTTTTTTACTAGGGTAAACATCCTATAATTTGCAATTAGGCCAATGAACTGTTATAATACCCGTTCATTAATTAAAATAATTCATTTGGTTTGAGCACGCATATTTTTTGCTTCTTGTCTTTGACCCATGAAGGATTAAAGAAAGAAATAAAAATATGTATAGCAACAATCGTTCTGGTTCTAATTTTCATAGTAATCGTGGAAACAATTCCGGATCTCGCAATGGCGGTCGATCTACTTTCGGTGGCGGCCGTAGTTTTGGTAACAACAGTGGCGGAAATCGCAGTTGGAGTGGTAATAATGGTGGTGGCAGACGTGGCGGCAGAAAAGTCGTCAGTTTCGATCCTTCCATGTTTATCAAACAAGCTAGTCTTGATAAGCAAGCTCCAGAACCAGAGACAGTTTATCAAAACCAACACGCTTTTGCTGATTTTGCCATCAACGAACAAATCAAAATCAACTTAACTCAAAAAGGTTATTCACAACCTACCCCAATTCAAGATCAAATCATCCCCTATATCTTGGAAGGTAGAGATGTGGTTGGCATTGCCAACACGGGCACAGGCAAAACTGCTGCTTTTCTGATTCCTCTAATCGACAAAGTTCTTCAACACCCAAACACCAGAGTACTAGTGGTCACTCCTACTCGTGAGTTGGCTCTACAAATTAGAGATGAATTAATTTCTTTTAGCCAAAATTTACCAATTTATTCCACTATTTGTATTGGTGGCTCTTCCATTTCTCGTCAAATTGAGCGATTACAAAGAAGACCAGCTTTCGTGATTGGTACTCCTGGGCGTCTTAAAGACTTAAATGATCGAAAAAAACTTAATTTTGTCCATTTTGATACTATCGTCTTGGACGAAGTCGACCGCATGCTTGACATGGGTTTTGTGCATGAAGTCAAAAAAATTGTTGATCAATTACCAGAAACAAGACAATCTCTATTCTTCTCTGCCACCACTGATAAAAAAGTAGAAAACATCATGCAAGGTTTCCTTCGCAACCCTGCTTTTGTCACCATTAAGTCAAGAGAAAGCAAGGCTAATATTAATCAAAATGTTGTTGATGTCAGAGGTAAAGTCAAAATTGAAGTGCTGCATGATTTTTTAATCAAAGAAGAATTCCAAAAAGTTTTGGTCTTTGGCCGCACTAAACACAGCATGGAAAGATTAAGTCGAGACTTGCATGAAAGAGGCTTCAAAGTGGCTGCTATTCATGGCAATAAGAGCCAGGGTCAGAGACAAAGAGCACTCCAACAATTTCGTGAAAATCACATTCAAGTTTTACTTGCTACTGACGTTGTTTCTCGAGGTTTAGACATTAATGACGTCACTCACGTCATTAACTATGACCTGCCAGAAACTCGCGAAGACTACATTCACCGCATCGGCAGAACTGGCAGAGCCGACAAAACTGGAGT
>CAZIBP010000030.1:0-12342 GCA_964537665.1 uncultured Pseudomonadales bacterium | reverse complement strand
TCTTCTTGAGCAAGATTACTTTGACTTTCTTTGACCGTACGATTGGCAATCGATAGACCAACAACCAAAATTACAGCAGAGATAAGTAAAACAATTACCCCCACCTGACCAGACTGATTAGATCTCAAATTGGTATTTTTTGGCATGCTAAATCATGATAGCAGAGCTTATCGGGTGCAAGCAAGCTTTATTTGAGGTTTTAATTGGTAGCTGTTTTAATTGTGGCAGTTGAATTAACTTTTTCTAAGTAATTGTGGAGAAAAGATTGATAATTTGTGTCTTTTTTCAAAATTCTGTGAGCATCCTCAATAATTTTTAGATTAGTCCAAGAGGCAAAATGTAAATTGTTTAGACCGCTTTGCTTGTGACCTAGTAAATCGCCAGCTCCTCTATTTTCTAGATCAATTTGCGCCAATTTGAGTCCATCCTTTTCTTTACAGAATTTTTGCAAACGCTCTTGATTATTTTGACTTGAATTATTAGCTTGATCCAAGTTCTGATGATTTGATGTAAATAATAGACAATAACTTTCCTGTCCTCTTCTCCCTACACGGCCACGCAATTGATGTAGACTAGATAGACCAAAACGTTCTGCAGAATTAATAACGATAATGTCAGCATTTGGCAGATCAACGCCAACCTCAACCATTGGCGTGCTGATCAGAATTTGGATTTTTTGGGCATAAACATTGTCGATAATTTTAGTTTGTTGGTCTTTGCTTAGTTTTGAGTGCAAAGCATCAATTTTTAGTTGTTCTTTTGGCTTTATTTTCAAGTTTTGATAAATTTTACTTAATTCTTTTTTCATCTCTTCCAAACTGGCTTTTACAGCAGCCACGTTCTCAGTAGCAGCATAAGAAGAAGGATTGATGAATGGGCAAATAATAAGTGCTTGTTTTATGTTTTTGGTATCGTGATTCAATAATTCTTTTACCAACCAAGTTAAGGCTTGTTCTTTTTTTTGTGCTGGAACCAACCAAGTGGTAGCCATTTTTCTGGAATTAGGCATTTGGTCTAAATAACTTAGATCTAGATGACTAAAGATGCTCAACATTAGACTTCTAGGAATTGGGGTGGCAGTCATGCTAAGAAGATGTGGATAAATTTCGCTCTGTCCCAAATATTCTTCCAATTGGCGATGTTTCACCCCAAAACGTTGCTGTTCATCGTAAATTACTAGACTTGGTTTGATTAGTTGCAATTGTTGTAACAGTGAATGAGTGCCAATGTAAAAAGTTTTCGTTCTGATTTTTTTTATTTTGGTATCGCTACTTAGTAGTTCAAAATCAATTTCTGGAAAAATATTTTTTAAATTTTCAAAATGTTGTTTAGCCAAAATTTTGGTTGGAGCAATTAAACAGACATTCTGCCCATTTTTGACCAACATACTGGCAGGTATAGCCGCCACAATAGTCTTTCCACTACCCACATCTCCCACGAGCAGACGATTCATCGGTGCTTTTTGACTCAGGTCGCCTAGAATTTCTTGAACTGCTTTAATTTGGCTGCTAGTTAATTCAAAAGGTAATTTCAGATTTTTAGTTGTCGGTTTTAGTTGCAAACTAAATTGAGCTTCTTTTTGTAAGTGAGTTTTTTTATTAATAATTGATTGCTGCATCAAGTAAATTATTTCTTCTAAGGCCAATCTCTCTCTGGAGATAATAATTTTATCGATATCGGAGGGAAAATGGAGGTCTCTGAAAATTTGTTCTGCTTCTCCGCTTTGATGCAGTTTGGAAATTGTTTCTGCCAATAATCTTCTCAAACTACCTTGTTTTAAATCTGCCAATTGCGGATAGATTGGAACTAGACGTCCAGTGTGAATATTGTTGGAGTTTTCATCAGCTTTTTCAACGCGAGCTTGCATTAATTGGCCATTTTTGATTTGTCCAGAAAAAAAATATTCTTGCTTTTCAACGATCTTGTTTTTGAGAAATTTATTATTAAACCACAGACAATTAATTTGATCGGTGTCATCAGCAATCACGGCACGACTAATTAACAATCTACCCTTGCGATATTCGCTGTATTTTAGAACTTTGGCTTTGGTGGTTACAAAATTGACCTTAACTTTTTGGTTGATTTGACTATTTGTGATTTCTGTTGCCGTTTGATCCAATTGCTTGATCGCTTCAATTGTTGTGATGTTTGAACGATCTTCATAACGTAGCGGTAAGAACAATAGAAAATCTAAAACTTGCTCAATTTGGTGATTAATTAAGACCGTCTGTAAATTTTTACCAATTCCCTTGATTGACAAAACTGAATCATTTAATTGATACATGGTTTAAATGTTTTAATTTAAGATAAAAACAAAACTAAAGCGCTCACAATACTACCAAGCACCATGGCTAGAATTGATAAAATAGCAAAAACTTTGATAAATTGTTCTCTCTTTTTTCGATTCATTAGTTTAATTTTCTAAATCAATTTTATACCAATCTCTCTTGCCAACTTGCAGTTTTGTTCCAGCTTGAAGGTTTAAAAATTCTTCTCTACTTTCGACTTTTTTATTGTTTGGCAAAATCTTGATTGCTCCCTGCTCTATGAGACGATTGAAGGCTGTAGAACTAAAATTTGGGTTTGGAGCTATTGTTTTGATTTGGCTACCATCATCTTTTTTGATTGTTTGAATGGTAATTAAACGGAACAGACTTTCATCTGGGATTTCGTTTCCTTGTATGGTTTTGGAGAAGAAATCCTCAGCATTTTTAGCAGCTGAGAGATCATGTAAATCTCTAGTGATGGTGAAAGCTAATTTTTTCTTAAAGCTCATCGGATTATCGCCGTTTTTGATGGCTGCAGCCATATCAGCAATTTCTGCAGAATCAAGGTCAGTTAATACTTCAAAGTATTTGATAATTAGTTCATCTTGAATGCTCATCAGCTTGCCATACATTTCTCTTGGTTCATCGGTTAGAGCAACGTAATTATTAAAAGTTTTGCTCATTTTTCGGCCATCTGTGCCCTCAATTAGTGGAGTGCTTAGGACCCATTTTTCATGGTGGTTATATTGTTGTTGCAGATGACGACCCATTAACATGTTAAACGTCTGGTCGCTACCACCGATTTCAAGATCAACATCCATTGCCACAGAATCATATCCTTGCAAAAGCGGATAAATGATTTCGTGACCATGAATAGGCAGACCAGCCTTAAGCCTTTTTTGGAACATATCTCTCTCCAAGAGCTGCTGCACTGTAGTTTTGGCCAACAATTTGACCATGTCAGTGTAATCGAGTTGATTCAACCAATCGCCATTGTATCTAATTTCAATTAGATCAAAATCTAGAATTTTGCTAGCTTGTTCTTTCCATTTCTGAAAATTTTCTTCGATAGTGGCATCATCCAGCATAGGTCGACTTTCATCGCGACCAGTTGGATCACCAATCTTGACTGTGCCATTGCCGACCAGCAGAATGACCTGATGACCTAACTGAGCAAACTGTTGTAACTTACGTAAACCAACAGCATGGCCCAAATGCAGAAAAGCTCCAGTGGGATCAATGCCTAAGTAAAGTCTAATTTTTCTTTGCTTCATGACTGTGGCAAGAGATTCTTTGCTGGGTAAAATTTCGCTGACTCCACGACTTAAAACATCAAACATAATCCCATCATTCTATCTCACTGCAGGTCTTTGGTAAATAAGTTGGATCTTTGGTAAAATGTCTGTTATGTTATCTTTTGTGCAGATTAGAAAAAAATTATTGAATCTCATACCAAGAAGAATCAGATCTCGTCGTTGGCGCAAACATCGCTTTTTATCAGTTGAAGAGAAAAAAATATTAAGACTCAAGCGATTGCGTTTATTGGCACTTAGTTTTTTTGGTTTGGTAGTTTTGGGTGTTGCGACTTTTTTGTTCATGTTTGCTTGGTATTCTCGTGAATTACCAAAACCAGGAGAAGTGGTGCGTAAGGAGGGTTTTAGTTCCAAAATTTATGACCGCAATAACAATCTGCTTTACGATCTTTATGAGGAGGAAAGACGCAATCCAGTTACGATTGCGCAAATTCCCAGTGATTTAAAAAACGCTACGGTGGCGATCGAAGATAAAGATTTTTATAAACATGGTGGTTTCGATTTTATGACCATCTTGCGTATTCCATATAATTTAATTTTTCGTGGCGGTCGAGTCGTGGGTGGTTCCACTCTTACTCAACAATTAGTGAAAAATGTTTTTTTGACTAATGAGAAAACTCTTACCCGTAAATTTAAAGAATTCGTCATTTCAATTCAAATAGAAAGAAAATTTAGTAAAGATCAAATTCTAGAGATGTACTTCAATGAGTCGCCCTATGGTGGTAATGGTTGGGGTGTGGGTACAGCTGTGGAAATGTATTTTAATAAGCCAATTAATGAACTTAGTTTGCTGGAGTCAGCCTTTTTGGCTGGATTACCTCAACGCCCAAGTGTTTATTCACCTTACTCTGGCGCTTTGGATGATGATGGTAAACCCTATTGGCAAATGCGCACGCGGGCTGTTTTAACGGCTATGAAGGAAAATGGCTACATTACTGAGGCAGCTTATCAAGATGCTCTTGCTTCAATAGAAAGTTTAAAATTCGAACGTTCAGCTGCCGAGATCAAGGCTCCACATTTTGTATTTTATGTTCGTTCTCAATTGGAAGAAATGTTTGGCAGCGAACTAGTCAGTAAAGGTGGACTCAAGGTGACTACCTCTCTCGATTGGCAATTACAAGAGAAAGCTCAGGCCAGTGTGACCGAAGAGGTTGAGGGAGTAAAGAAATATCATATTAGTAATGGAGCAGCTTTGGCGATGAATCCCAAAACCGGAGAAATTTTAGCAATGGTGGGCAGCAAGGATTATTTTGATAGCGAGATTGGTGGACAATTTAATGTGGTTGTTGATGGTTTACGCCAGCCTGGTTCTTCAATTAAACCAATTACTTACTTGGCTATGATTCAGAAGGGTTACAATCCGGCCTCCATGTTAATGGATGTGGAAACAACTTTTAATCATAATGATCGAGAGCAGCCATATAAACCCAAGAATTATGATGGCAAATTTAGAGGCCCAGTGAGTTTGCGTGAGTCTCTTGGTAGTTCTCTCAACATTCCCGCTGTGAAATCTTTAGCGATTGTTGGCTTGGATAATTTTTTGAATTTAGCCTACAACATGGGGCTCAAGACCCTTGAGCCAACTCCAGAAAATCTCAAACGTTTTGGTTTGGCTGTGACACTGGGTGGTGCTGAAATTAAAATGCTTGATTTAGTTACGGCTTATTGTGCTTTTGCTAATGGTGGTTTGAGGATTGAGCCAGTTGCTATCCTGAAAGTGGAAGATCAGAACGGTCGTATTCTCTATGAACATCATCAAATAGAGGGTCAGAGAGTAATTGACCAAGGAGAAACCTTCATCATCAATGACATTTTATCTGATAATAACGCTCGTTTGCTTGCTTTTGGAGCGAATTCACTACTTAATACTGGTAAGCCAATTGCCGTCAAGACTGGTACTACCAACAGTATGAAGGATAACTGGACGATTGGTTGGAGTCAGGACGTGATTGTTGGAACTTGGGTGGGTAACAATGATGGTACGGCCATGAGTTACGTGGCTTCTGGTATCACTGGTGCTTCGCCAATTTGGCGACGTATTATCTTTTCTGCTCTTGATCTTGGCTATCAAGCTCCAGCTTGGACAATGCCAGATAATGTCGAAAAAGTTGAGCTAGACGCAATTTCTGGTTTTAGAAGTCATGACAACTTTCCAACTAAATTTGATTACATTATTAAGGGTAGTCTGAGTAATGAGCTAGACCCAATTCATAAATTACTCAAAGTTTGTAAAGGTGAAGAAAATAAATTAGCTACCGAAGCCAAAATTGCTTTTGGGGACTTTAACGAAAAAGAATTTATAGTTTTGAAAGAAAATGATCCGGTGAGTGAAGATGGGCGCAATCGTTGGCAAGAAGGTATTGATGCTTGGTTAACAACACAAACAGATTCTCGTTATGGCAATCCAACAGAATATTGTGGATCTGAGAGTGATATTAACGTTAGCATGGAACAACCCAAGAACGAAGAAAATTTTGATGGTGAAGAGATAAGCTACAAAATTAAAGCTGGCAGCGATGCTGGAGTGGCCAAAATTGAGTTTTATGTTAATGGTGAATTGAAGAAAACTGTGGAAAATGAAAGAGAATTTCAAGACACCATTAAGCTAAGTCGCGGCAAGTATGAATTAAATGCCAAGGCTTATTCACGAAGTGGTGGTGTGAAAGAGAGTAACAAGGTAAAAATTGGCACCGGGGGGATGAAATGGAATTATGTGGAACCCACTCCCACCCCGACCCCTACCCCAACACCAATTGTTACTGTCACCCCTACCCCCACACCTAGTATAACCATTACTTTGACTCCCACCCCTACCCCTTAACTTTTAATGAAAAGATAGAAAATAGCCAAGATTCCCAATCCTGAAAATTGACTGATTAGGTAGTGATCTAGGCTAGCGATGGCCAGTAAGATCATGGTTTTTTTGGCAAAGTTATCAATTCTAGCTTCATAGATGAAGATTAAGATAATTGTCATTAGTAATAAACCACCTTCACTTAGAATCAGGAATAAAAGGTTATGAACTGGTTGCACGAAACGCACGATTTCTTTACTTACCAAGTTAGTGGTATTTTTTTCTGCTTCCAGAGTGAAGTTATTGATTCCAACGCCAAAGAGTACATTTTTTTCAAAAATTGTCAGGGCGACTTGATTTAGAGCAACTCGGCGAGTAATCGAATCTTTGGTAATTTCCTTATTCGTTATTTGACTCAGTGAATAAGGCAAAATTAGCAGAAAAAAATAATAAATCAGAGTGATCATTGCTATTTTGATTTTTAGCCGGTCAATCAAAAGGTAAACTAGAAAAAGGCAAATAGTTAATAAAGCAGTTACTGATTGAGTGAGATAAATGATCAATAAAACGTTAATAATGAGGGCAATTTGTGTTTTTTTACAACCTTTGATTTTTTGTAGAATTAAGATGGAAAAAATGACAATTAAACCAGCCAAAATATTAGGATGAGGCAAAGTTCCATAAGGCAGAATTCTCTCACCAAAGAAAAATTGCGCCTTAGTGATGTTGGCCAGATCATGTAAATTGGTCTCTCCTAGCAGATGATAGTTAAGCAGAGATTTTTGAAAAATAAATTGATAAATAGCGATTAGGCTTTGAAAGATAACGACAGCAAACATTGCTCCTAAAGAAAATTTTTCACCAGTTTTTGTTCTAAAAATTGGCTCATTTTTGATTACCTGAAAAAATAGACATATTTCAGCAATATGGATTAAATGAGTCAAGGCGGCTAAGGCAGAATTGCTTAAGAGTTGTCTTATGAGGAAGATTAAAAGTAAAAAGCAAAGTGAGCTGCTTAATTTAATTTTTTTCAACTGTTTTAGTTCAATGATTAAAAAAGGAATGAGAAAAAACTCTGCCAAATAAATTTTGGGAATTAGATAATCAATTAATAAACCATGAACATACGCTCCGTTAAGAGAAACTTTATAAAATAAGTTGAGACTCAAGGTGAAAACAACTAAAAAAAATAACAACAATTTAGCAGTATCAAGATTGTTTTTTTCACTAAATTTGACCAACCAAGCTAGCTTTGAATTCATCTTGACCTATCTTGACGATCTTTTGTCTAATTGGTTCGACTTCTTCATTGCTTATATTAACTGTTTTATCTTGATAAATAAAGCTGAAACTATAGTTATTTTTGTAAATATCCAACAACTCTATTTTCTTGATTCTTTGATCTACTTTTTTGAAGGTTTCGATCAATTCACCCACTGCTGTTTGCTTGTTTAAGGTAAAGGTTAGGGCTTCTACAATCGCGGCTGTTTTGACCAATTTTTGATATTTGGGATATTTTTTTGCTGAGTTTAGCAGTTTTTTGAAGTCAAGCTCAATTGCCACCATTTCTCGGTCGAGAATCATTAATGAACCAATTAAATTTTTATTTTTACCTTTTTTGATGATTAACTGAGCCTCTTGCTTGGCAATTGGCATTTGTATTTCTTTGGTAAGTTTCTCTTCAATTAATAGTTCTTGGTCGTGTGAAAAAATATAAAGTCGATCAAATAGATTTAGCAAGTCACCTTTTATTTCTCTATAATCTTTGTTGGAGAGCATGGTTAATCTCAAACTTTGCTCTGGCAAATCGTTGTCTATAGGGTGATAGACATGAGCCAACTCAAAAATTGACATTGTTTTTGCATTGGGGTTATTTTCGATGATCTCAATCAATGATGGAACCAAAGTTCTGCGCAGATAAGTGTTTTCTTCTTTTAATGGGTTGCTTAATTTAAGATGTTCCAACAATCTGTAGCCAGAGCTTAAAGCTTGGTTTGCGCTGATAAGCGAATAACTATAAATTTCTTGCCAGCCAATATCTGCTAAGAAATGTTTCACCAAATTTTCAAGTTGATAATTAGTGCTTTGGTCAGGATTCACTGGGAGTGCTCCCCCCATTAGTTGACTGGGCAAGTTGTGGTAACCATAAATTCTTGCCAGTTCTTCAACAACATCGGCTTCTATTTGGATATCTGGGCGAAAAGTAGGTGGAATGACTGTTAACACTTCATTTTCAATTGTTACCTGGCAATCCAAGTCGGTCAAAATTTCCACAATTTCTTTTGTGGCTAATTTGATGCCCAGATAATTAGCAATGGTGTTTAATTTAACCCTAACTGCACTTGGCTTCTTTCGATCAGGGAAATAATCATAAAGATTTGAAGCAACTTTAGTCTGACAAAGCTTAGTAAATAATTGCACCCCATACTCCATTACTTCTTTACCCAGATTTGGATCGACATTTTTTTCATTTAATTCTGCAGCCACTGTGCGAATGGCATGATTCATTGATGTTTGACGCACTTTTTTGGCGTCTAGTGATTCAATCCAGAATAAAATTGATTTGGTATTTTGATCAACTCCAGTATTGAGGGTGCCCTTGATGGCTGGTAAATCAATAATTTCTCCCTCAGCTGACTCAAAAACAATTTCTCCACCCAGTGTTTGGTGTTCAACATGATCCAGAGTAATAAATTTCTTACCTTTAATGGCTTCCTTGATGATAATTTTTCCTCCTCTGTTCATAATTTTGTCGTAGTCAAATACGTGACAAGGATGACCTAACTCGTGAGTAATGTAATTAGTGATATCGATTAATGCTTCATGAACATTAACATTAATTTCTTTTAATCTTTTTTGAATTAATTCTGGACTATTGATGTGTTTTACATCTGTCATTACAACAGCCAAAACTCTGTGTACACTGTCGGTTTCGTAAATGATTTCTGGTAGAGGTAAATTTTTGTTTGGATGTTGCTGAATTTTGTTAAATTTAGTGTCTTTGAGTGTGGCTGCTTTGCCTGCTCTTTTTAAAATGGTAGCAGCTTCTCTGGCAATACCACGAATTGACATACAATCAACACGATTGGTGGTGACTTCAACATCATAAACTTCATTATTGTAAATTCTCTCCACTGAAGGGCCACTGAGTGATAGGTATTTCTGCAAATCGGCTTGACTAACTTTGGTTTGTAAGTGTTCTCGAAGCCAGGAATCTGGAATTAAAATATTCATAGTTAAAATTGTTCCAAAAATTCTAAATTACCTGAATAAAAAAGCCTGATGTCATCAATGTTTAGTCCTTTTTTCAAAGTGTAAGTGCGCTCCACTCCCCAACCAAAAGCAAAGCCAGTATAAACATCAGAATCAATACCGCCAGCTCGCAAAACATTGGGATGAACCATACCGGCTCCACCCACCTCGTGCCAACCAGATTTACAAAAGCGACAGTTTTTGCCGGTACCACCACAAATATGGCAACTGAAATCAACTTCAAAAGAAGGTTCAGTAAATTTAAAGTGGAACGGCCTAATACGGCTTTTGGTCCCTGGTCCATAGAAGCTTTGTGCAAAATAATCAAGAGTGCCTTTGAGGTGTTGAATATTAATACCTTTATCAATCACTAAGCCTTCAAATTGGTGAAACATTTGGGTGTGAGTGGCATCACTTTGACGACGATAGGTGCGGGCAACATTAATCATGCGCATTGGTGGTTTTGAATGAAGACGTTCCATTTCACGTACTTGGCCATTAGAAGTGTGAGTGGTGAGAACCATTTTCCCCAATTTATCATTTGGTTTAGTGTCAATGAAGAATGTTTCCCATTCATCACGAGCAGGGTGATTTTTGGGCATATTAAGGGCTTCAAAAACGTAATAATCAAAGTCAACTTCGGGATATCTAACTCGATTGAAGCCAATTTGCTCAAAAATTTGACTAATTTCTTCTATTGCTTGAGAAATAGGATGAAGATGGCCGATTTTGTTTTTTTTACCAGGCAGAGTCAGATCAATTTTTTCTTGTTCTTGGCCATTTTTTTCTAAGGAGTTGAGTTTTTTTTCTAACTGTTTTTTGATTTGATTCAGTTTTTGACCAAAAAATTTTTTTTGTTCATTGGGCACGTCTTTAATCAATGAGGCGAGTTGCTTGAATAAACCATTTCTTCCCAAATATTTGCTACGCAGGTTATCTTGAGTGAGGTTTTTTTCTTGATCAATTTGACTTAAAAGGTCTTGGCAGAGTTGAATTGGGTCTTTTTGACTCATATTGTGTTATTTAAATAATTCAAAATATGTAATTAGCAAAATTGTAGTGTCATTATAATCCTAGATCTCGGTGGAACCAAGTTCTTTTAAGTAGGCTAATAAGTAGAGTTCTGGTGAGTTTGACTGAAACTTAGGGTTGTTTTTCATGATTTCTCCTAAATTTTTTGATTTTTCACGCAAAATCTCATAATTTCTTATTCTACTTGTTCTATTTTTATCAAAATTTGTTTCTCTTGACATTATTTCTCCTTGAATAAAACTAAAAACCCCGCTCTTTGAAGCGGGGTTTTAATTTATCTTTTAACTAATCTGCAAATTACCCCGCTTTCTCCTTCATCAAGAAATTTTGGAAAATAATGGTGGTGTGTTTGCGACAAAACTCTAACATTTAACTTCTTACTTATACGCTTATTTTTGGATTTTAGCAACGATTTCTTTGAAGGTGTCAAAATCCTTGACTGCAATCTCAGCTAGCATTTTACGATTTAATTCAATTTTGGCAGTTTTCAAGCCTTTGATGAAACGAGAATAATTCAGACTCTCGCCGATCTGTCTGATGCCAGCAGTGATGCGAGTGATCCACAATCTGCGCATATCGCGTTTGCGTAATTTACGACCAACATAGGCGTATTGACCAGCGTGAAGCAAAGCTTCGTGAGCTCTTTTGTAGAGACGATTATTGGTGCCGCGAAAACCTTTGGTAAGTTCAAAGACTTTTTTGTGTCTTTTGCGACGTACAATGCTTGTTTTTGTTCTTGACATAGTAGATCTTCTTTCTTGAAATTAATTAAGCTAAACCAAGCATTTTCTTGATTTTACTAGCAAATTTGCCAGTTACTTCGACTGGAATTCTGTAGTTTCTAATTGCTTTTTTGCTTTTATTTTTGCGTAGGTGACGACGGTTTTGAATACGACGCATGACTTTGCCAGTCGCGGTCAAATGGAAACGTCTTGCAACACCTTTTCTGGTTTTTACTTTAATTTTTTTCATAAATTCCTATTTCTTTTTACCAATTGGATCGAGTTGAGCTTGAAGTTTTTTGCCAAGTAATTTTGGTGGAATA
Organism: uncultured Pseudomonadales bacterium; assembly: GCA_964537665.1. Lineage (GTDB taxonomy): Bacteria > Patescibacteriota > Microgenomatia > UBA1400 > PJMF01 > UBA1364. The sequence goes on along the minus strand of CAZIBP010000030.1, from coordinate 639 downwards.
CTCACTTTGCCAATGTCTGCATTGCTAACAAAGATCTTTTCCAAGACTTCAAAACCCAAGTCTTTGCGGACAATTTGTCTGCCCTTGAAGGTCAAAGTCAATTTAACTTTATTGCCCTTCTCCAAAAACTCTCTTACTTTTTTATTTCTCACTTGCCAGTCAGCTTCACCCATGAATGGAGTGAAACGTAGTTCTTTGAGTTCACCACTTTTTGACTTTTTGCGTGTATCAGCTGTCTTTTTCTTGAGCTGGTATTTGTATTTTGAGAGCTCAATGATTTTTACAATTGGTGTAGCAGATTTTTCTGTGACCAGAACTAGATCACTTTCTTGCTCCATGGCCTTTTCCAAAGCCTCATTGGAGGACATCTCCCCCAAAGACTCACCATATTCATTCAGAACGTAAACTTTGGGAAAACGAATCTGATGATTCGCTTTCACATAAATTTGTTCACTTCTATTTTTGTTGTATTTTTTTCTAATCACGCAAGGTCGTTTATTATACTACAGATTTTCATTTTTGCATCTTATTAGTTAAGCTGCAAAAATTAAGAATCCCTTCAAGTTATTAACTTGCAAGAATTATAGCTGATGAAGGCTTTTGTAGCAAATAGAATTAAAGCAGCTTTTTTGCTTTGCA
>CAZIBP010000029.1:0-13740 GCA_964537665.1 uncultured Pseudomonadales bacterium | reverse complement strand
AAGATCATATGGACTTTTATTATCCCCGGGCACAGTTGCTTGCATGTGCGGGAGGTTTCTCTGATCGGTTTATTGATGCCAATTGGCGTGATTTGGTGATCCAAATTATATTTTTCTTGTACACTGCGGCGACGCTTGGTTTCATTAATGGCGTAATCCATAGATTGAGTGATTTTATCGGCGTAAAGGATAACTTGACCCTCAACATGACGAGCGGCTCGACCCATAGTTTGTACAAGCGAAGTTTTGGAGCGTAAGAAACCTTCTTTATCAGCATCAAGAATGGCAACGAGGCTAACTTCTGGCAAATCAAGACCTTCACGTAGTAGATTAATGCCCACCAAAACGTCGTATTTACCATTGCGCAAGTCATCAAGGATGTCGCTACGATCAAGGGTTTCCACATCAGAGTGTAGATAAGCAACTTGTGGATAAATGATTTCTTGCTCGCTCAAATCTAGATTATTTTTGACCAATTTACTTATTTTTTCTGGATCATTGAGATAATCAGTCAGTGCTTCAGCCATTTTTTTGGTCAAGGTGGTGGTCAAGACTCTTTGACCGAGTTTTTTTCTTTTAATAATTTCCAGAGTTAAATCTTCGATCTGATTGTTAGTCGGACGAATGTCAATGATAGGATCAAGTAGACCAGTGGGGCGAACTAATTGCTCCACCACTCTTTGTTGGCTTTGCTTGATTTCCCAATCATTGGGTGTGGCAGAAACATAGATGGTTTGTTGTTTTCTCTGTAAAAATTCATGTAGTTGTAAAGGACGATTATCAATGGCACTTGGTAGGCGGAAGCCGTATTTGATCAGGGTTTCTTTGCGGGAGCGATCACCAAAATACATGCCTTTGATTTGGGGCACGCTGATGTGACTTTCATCGATGATGGTGAGGAAAGAATCTTGACCAAATTTTTCCTGGTTATATTTAAAGTAATCTAGCAAAGTGTAAGGAGCTTCGCCTTCTTGGCGACCATCGAAATAACGGGAATAATTTTCAATCCCATTAACTGAGCCAAACTCCTGGATCATTTCAAGGTCATAATTGACCTTACGCTCTAGGCGGTAAGCTTCAATAGTTTTACCTTCTTGTTTTAATTCCTCCACTCTCAGGTTGAGGTCATGGCGAATTTGCGCGAGGGCTTCTTTTTGACTTTTAATTTCGACTGCATAATGTTTAGCTGGATAAATCAAGGCCATTTTATTTTTATAAAATTTGTTTTGTTCTTTTTCAACAATGCTACCTGAAATGGGATCAATGTCTCTAATGCTCAAAATTTTGTTTTCTAGAGTTTCAATTCTAATGGCTGTGTCTTGATAAGCTGGCCAAACTTGAATAATGTCGCCGCGCAAACGATAGCTGCCGCGCAGTAAATCACTGTCACTACGTTCATATTGCAAATTACTCAATTGCAGTAGCAAGCTTTGACGATTAATAATTTCTCCCTCGACAATTTCCAGGATAAAACGACTGTAATCAACCGGAGAACCAAGAGAATAGATACAAGAGACAGATGCCACAATAATTACATCTGGTCTGGTCATTAAGTGAGTGGTGGCCGCCAAGCGCAATTTGTCAATTTCTTCATTGATGGTGGCTTCTTTCTCAATGTAAGTATCACTGCTGGGCAGATAAGCTTCTGGCTGATAATAATCGTAATAAGATACAAAGTAAGACACGGCATTGTCAGGGAAGAAATCTCTTAATTCTTGATAAAGTTGGGCGGCTAAGGTTTTATTGTGGGCAATGACTAATGTTGGTTTTTGAGTTTGCTCAATCACATTGGCAATGGTAAAAGTTTTACCAGAACCAGTCACGCCAAGCAAAACTTGATCAGTGAGTTTGGTTTTAATTCCAGTGACGAGTTGTTTGATCGCTTGAGGTTGGTCGCCAGTTGCTTGGTAGTTGGAGTGAAGCTTAAATTGCATTTTGCTAAGTGTGTAATTATATACCAAGTCTGGACTTTTTACCTCGTTCTACCTATAATTGCATCTTGTTTTGTAAATACGAAACGTGCTGGTAGCTCAGCTGGATAGAGCAACTGCCTTCTAAGCAGTAGGTCGTGGGTTCGAATCCCACCCAGCATACGGTGGCTGTAGCTCAGTTGGTTTAGAGTGCCGCTCTGTGAAAGCGGAGGTCGCGAGTTCAAGTCTCGTCAGCCACCCAAAAAGATTGATGTACCGACACAAAAGTAGTTATTCTTAATTTATTTAATTCTAGTAAAAATAGGTAATTTAAGCTATAATCTGAATAATTATGTACAACTGGAATGTTGATTCTAATCGGCTAAAAAAAAATGCTTCGAAATATGATCAGTTTGTATTGGAACAACAAATTAACTTTGGACTTAACAACACCAAAATTAATTTGAAAAAAGCTAAAAGATATTGGAATAAAATCAATATTGATCCTGCAAAACGAAATTATTTGGAAAAAGTGATGTGGAATCAATTTTAACAAAACAACAGCAATTAATTCTTAAATTGTTTGCGAATTCTAGCCTAGTTAAACATTTTTATTTTAGTGGTGGCACCGCATTGTCACACTACTATTTACAGCATAGATATTCAGAAGATCTGGATTTTTTTAGTCAGGAAGAGTTTGATTCTCAAAACATCACTAGTTCAGTAAAAAGTTTCCAGAAAGAACTTAAATTTGAATCATTTGATTATCAAAACAGCTTTAATCGCAATTTATATTTCCTTAAATTTAAGGATGGTCAAGTTCTTAAACTAGAGTTTACTTACTATCCTTTTTTGCAAATTGAACAGCCAACTTTTAGAGATGGCTTGTTGGTTGATAGTATAATTGATATTGCCACAAACAAATTATTTACCATTGTACAAAAACCACGAGGTCGTGATTATTTTGATCTTTTCTTTATTATTAAAAAAGAAAACTTTAAGATTGAGGATCTTCGTATGAAAGCGAAGTTGAAATTTGATTGGCATATTGATCCACTTCAATTAGCTAGTAGATTATTTGAAGTGGATACTCATATTGATGATCCAATTATTGTTGGTAATTTTGACAAAATAAAAATGATTAATTTTTTTCAAAATGAAGCAGCAAAGTTAAAAGATGAAATTTTAGAATAACCAAGCAATCTCTCCTTATTTCCCCTCCCCCAAATTCCTCTTCTGGTAGTGATAAAACCTAATGCCGGTATTTCTGGCAGCAGCTTGATCAGAAATAAGTGAATCACCAACAAATAAAATTTGTTGATGATTGATGTTTGGATGAATCTTTTTGATTAATTGCAATCCTTCACCTTGTGGTTTTGCTCGGATTACTTTGTCGAGGGAAGCAATAGCACTAATCTTGTGGTCGATGGCGGCTTGTTTGAGGAGATATTCTATGGTTGAAGCACAATTATTAGACCAGACTGCTTGAGGTAAACTAATTGTTTTGATCAATTGAATTATTTCCTGATTGGGTACGGCCAGATCTAGAGCAGCAGTTTCTTTTTCTTGATACAACTTTTTGACCTGCAATTGAACCGCTCGACCATATTTAAGTCCAATCTCGTTAATTTCTGGATAAGGAAAAAGTCTGGTGATAAATTCAGTTTTGTTTTGAATGATGCTTGAGTCAATTTTGTTGATTGCGTCGTACAGATCATTGAGAAAACCATGCGGAGTTTCCTGATGATTCCAACAGAGATCAAAAATGACTCCATCAAAATCATAGATTACCAACTTAATGTTGTGTTTTTGAATTTGCTGTTTGAGTGCGGTAAGGGACGAATTATGGTCGATCATGAGTTTGATTATAAAACATCATTTCCCCTACTTGGTAAAGAGTGAGAGAATTTAGCCATTCGCTGCTTGTGGAATCTGTAGATTTACTTTCAACCATTGCTTGGATTATATCTGTTGTATTTTTAAGTTATTAGGAAAATATATAGAAAGAGGCGTCCTTGCGGACGCCTCGATCACATTGGTACACGAGGGGTTTATTCCTCTTCAATCTCGATCTTGCTGGTCAGGACCAGCTTGCGGGCGAGGGATTCAACACCCTTGTCGAGGACAACGCCGAGACCTTGACTGCCCTTTTCAAAGATCATCGCCTGGAGCAGTTGCTCTTGAGCGGCGTTGATCAAAGACGGGGCGTCCTGGAGGGCGCTGGCCTGGAATTCGCGGAGTTTGTCCACGTTCCCGTTCTTGCCGAGAAGGATCTTGCGGATGAATTCGATGGTAATGAGCAACTGCTCATTCTCATCCTGGAGGGCGCGGAATTCAGATGCGCGTGTGCGGGACTTGTCGCTGAGAGTGGCAAATTCGGGCACATTGGCTTTCAGCCACGCGGTCCGCTCTTTGCCGGGATCGAATGAATCAAGGCCTTCCAGGATCATCTCCTGGTCGTCCTCGACATCCAATTTTCCCCTCACGATCGAATCAGCGGAACGACTGATGTCGTTCGCAATGACTTCCCAAGCCTTCAAGGCTTTCTTAATTCTTCGTGATTTAGCCATGATATATCTCCCATCGACGTAGGCAAACTGTCGATGTCTGGATTTTGAGCCTCCCGGCATGATTTGTCGATTCAGCTTGGCTGGCATGAAGCCAGTCAAGTTAAACCCACTTAGATAAAAACCTTAATTCTAAAGTTTCTCTCTAAGTGGGTTTTTTGAACCAACTAAAATAAAATATGGAGATAATCTTTTTTCTGTGTATCAATGTGAATGTGCTGTCGTCAGTCGCTTAGTAAGTGCCGGATGACACCATTAGCAATTGACAACAAGCAGCATTCTAGTACAAAGGGCCTATAATGTCAATAGTATAAATTATAAATAGATCTATGTTAAGTTAAATTAATCTAATAATAGCCTGGTTAAGCAGGTCTAGGCCTTTATTTGTTAGATAAATATAGGCCTCATTTTCTTTGACCAGTTTGGCAGCAATCAATTGGTCTAAGCTCCTACGACGTTTGCTGGTGATTGACCAATTAAAGCGTTCGAGCAACTCTTGTTTGTTGATGCCCTCTTTGGTACGTAGTGCCAAAGCGATCAAGCTTTTTCGTTCGTCTACCCTACTTAGAGTAATTTTGTTAGCAATAGCTAATTGATCAACTTGTAGTTTTTGGCAATAAGTTTGCAACTGGCTAGAGTTTTGCCAACTATTTACTCCAATTTTGGAAGAAGCGCCTAGCCCCAAGCCTAAATAGTCTTGACTATGCCAAAAATCCAGATTGTGTTGGCAAGCAAAGCCGGTTTTGGCAAAATTAGAGATTTCATATTGGTGGTAATCAGCGTCACGCAATGTTTGACAGGCGTAATGATACATTTGGCGGTCCAAGTGCTCACTAATTTTTGCTAATTGATGATTCTTTGTCATCGCAGCAAAAACCGAATAATTATCCAATTCCAGACTATAGCAAGCAAGATGTTCTGGTTTTAGGGCGATTACCTCTCGCAGGCTACTTTGCCACTGGGTCATTTGTTGTGTGGGTAGACTAAACATCAGATCAAGATTGATGTTGGTGAAACCAACTTTTCTAGCTAAGCTATAAGCGTGTTGTACGGTTTCAACCTGATAAGTTCGACCAATTAACTGAAGCAAGTCATCTTGCCAGGCTTGTACGCCCATACTTAAACGGTTTATTCCTATTTGCAGATAAGCAGTTAGCTTATCTTGAGTGAGTGAGTCTGGATTAGCTTCAATAGTAATTTCTGCGTTGGGGGCAATGTGAAGGTTTTTGCACAAAGCAGTAAAAATTTTGTTTAAATCTTTGCTCTCTAGCAAGGAGGGAGTGCCCCCGCCCAGATAAATGGTAGTGATATTTATTTGTGGCAAGATGCGGTGATAAATTGTAATCTCTCTTATTAAGCTGTCCACATACTGGCTGATGAGATGTTCTTGTTTGCTAAAAGATAGAAAATCGCAGTAAAAACACTTCTGTTGGCAAAAGGGAAAGTGCAGATAAAGATTCATTCAGGATGGTATTATAGTCCTTGTAGTAAATGCTTCTTTACAAGAGTTTTCCCTTTAAAGTATGCTTAAAGCATGCCCGAATTAGTTGGTTCTAACTTGCCTAATCCGGCCAATTCAGTTGGTCAGGGTTTTGTGCCGCCAGAACCAGTCAAATTACCCTCCGAAGAAGAAAGCAATAGGAAGAAAAAATATTTGATCGCTGGGACTGTTTTGGCAGTTTTGATCTTGGGGGTTGTCATTACTTCTTTTTTCATCAAAAAAAGTCAGGATAATCGACAACAAGCTGCTGCTTGTGTGGAACAATGTCCTGGTAGAGATGGCGTGCTACGTAACTGTCATCCTCCAGAAGCAGATGGTTCTTCCAAAGATAGTATTTGTGCTTGGGCTGGCAGAGTGGAAACTTGTGGTGGGGTGAAATTTTGTTGTCCTAAAGCTGGTGGTACTTGGACCAAAAACATGACTGCTTGTGCCACGCCATCCCCCACTGCTACGCCATCGGCAACTTTAAGTCCATCAATTACTCTTAGCCCATCTGTTACTGTTAGTCCCTCAACTACTATCAGTCCCTCAATCACCCCTAGTCCTTCTGTTACAGTTAGTGTAACAGCTAGCCCCACTGCCACTAAGACACCTACTCCTACTCCAACCAAAACCCCTACACCTACTCCTACTCCAACCAAAACCCCTACACCCACTCCCACCCCAACTGGGACTAATACTGTGACACCCACGCCTACTCCCACAATTAGCAGCAACACTTTGCCAAATTCGGGTTCTGTTGAAACCACTTTCTTGCTGTTGATCGCTTCGCTCTTTTCTATAACCTTAGGATTGGCGATTAAATACAAAAATTAGGGAATTTTTGTTTATTTTTCAATCTTTCTTGAACATTTGCTCGGCTGCAATGGCTTTGTCAATTACTGAGCCTGGAAAAGCAGTGGCTTTTGCACCGAGGGTGATGCCTGGCAAGATGGAACAGTTGACTCCAAGAAAGACGCCTTGAGCCATAATACTACCCAATTTATTTTTGTTGGTTTCGATTAATTGATCCTTTTGCCCCTCAATTGCTGGCAAATGCATTTTGACGCTTTGACCATCAAAACGTAAGTTGGCGGTGCAAGTTCCATAACTGGGGTTAACTTCTGCCTCTAAGACACTATCACCAATAAAATTATGGTGCAGGCTGCAATTTGGTCCGATATAGCTGCGAGCAACTTCAGAACCAAAGCCGATGATGCTACCTGATTCAATAATTGAATCTCTAATTAAACAGTGATTACCCACAATGACGTTGGCACCAATGTAAACTGGGCCTTTGATGACGGCACCGGCCAGAATCTGGCTGCCAGCCTCGATCTGAACTGGACCTTCAATTTTAGCATTTTTATCTATTTTGACTGTTCTATCAATCTTATTTTTGAGTTTAAATTTGAGGAAGACTTGGGTCATGTCAAGAACCTGATGAGCTTGTTTCAGTTTTTGCCAATAGCCATCGTAAGTGACAAAATTAACTTCTTTGTTTCTGATTAATTCGTCTAGGGCGAGTTCGTAAGCATCATCGCTGTTTTTTTGTTTGGCAATCAAGGAAAAAAGCTCTGCAGGTTGAGAGAAATAATGAAAGAACAAATTGGCAATGTCACTGGGTTCTTCACCTCTTTTTGGTTTTTCAATAATACCTACCACTCTATTGCCACTGATTTGTAAATAGCCACCCAAAAAGTAATCATGAACTTTCATGCCCAGAATTTGGGCATAAGTACCACTGGCTTTTTTGACAAAATTACTTAGAAATTTTGGTTCAAGCAAATCGACAGCATTCAGAATAATAATTGGTTGGTTTTGGACTAGTTTCTCAACTAGCAGAACAGCATCGGCTTGACCGAGTGCCTCATTTTGGATAACGGTCTGGATGCGTAAGTTTCTACCTGCTGATTTTTGGATAATTGCTTCGTTACTGTGGTTACAAACTACAATAACTTCTTTGGCTCCAGCAAGCTGAATCATTTCCAGAGTGTGGGCGATCAGAGGTTTGTCAAAAAAAGGAAAAATACTCTTATTAGTAACTAGAGGACTGAAATTTTTGCCAATTCCTCCAGCCAAAACGACAAAGATTGGTTTTTGCATGGATTCATTATACAAAATCGCTAACCAAGATGCGAATGATCATTAATGCAGAGCATTTGCCATTTGTCTTTTTCCTCATTGTAAGTGGCAATACTCAGGCTAGTATTATCGAGGTCAAAGTTGTCATAAAGTTCATATAAGTTGGCAAGTTCACCATTTGGATTGAGAATTTTGGCAAAAATCATCCTGATGGTCAAGGCATGACAAACTACTGCCAAATCGTTTTCACTCCTGTGCTTGAGAAAATCTAGAGCGTCTTCGACTCTTTTGACGAATTCACTCGCAGTTTCTTCATCACTGTAACGCCAATTGCCAGCTTGGTCCAAGAGGTGGGTATGTAATTCTGCTCTGATTTGTTTTGACTGCTCACTTAGTTGTGATAGGCCAATTAGTTGGCTTGGTCCCCGTCTTTCCACAAAAAGTTTATTACTTTCTAATTCAAGGTTATTTTTAGCGGCAATGGCCTGAGCAGTTTGTTGGGCTCTTTTATGAGGGCTAGCGATAATTTTGGCAACTTGAATTTTCTTGAAACGCAAGGCTACAATCTTGGCTTGAGTTTCGCCGATTTCTGAAAGTGGAGTGTCACCGGATTGGTGAATTCTCAGGGCATTACCCTGACTTTCACCGTGTCTAACGAAATAAATTTTCTTCATATCTTGATTATAGACCATCTTTGTCAGATAATGATATCCTTATGAATAATAAACTCACCAAGATTGTTGCTACTTTAGGTCCAGCTACTGAGACAGAAGCGACAATGGAAGAATTAATCAAAGCTGGTATGGATGTGGCTCGTTTTAATACCAAACATGGCACTCCAGAGTGGCATCTTGAGCGCATTCATCGAGTCAAAAATGTAGCCAAAAGGTTGGGCAAATCAATTGGAGTGCTCCTCGACTTGCAAGGTCCAGAAATTCGCATCAATACCAAAGATGGGGCTACTTTTGAGGTCAAAGAAAATGATCTAATTAAATTTACCAGTCAGAGTCCAGCTGATCGAGAAATGAATATTCCTGCCAACGTGATTGAAGCAATTCAAATTGGAGACACAGTTTCCATTGAAGATGGAGTGTGTGAATTTTTGGTGGTGGCAAAAGATCAGCTTAGTTTGACGGTCAAAGTTTTGGGTGATTACAGCATTAAACATCGCAAAACCATGAATACACCAGGCATTGTGATCAATATGCCTTCCTTGATCGAAAATGACTTGGTGCAGCTTGATAATATGACTGATGATGATATTGATTTTGTTGGTTTATCTTTTGTGCGTGACACCAAAGACATTGCTATTTTGCGCGAGGAACTTAAGAAAAGAAATTTACACACCGATGTGGTAGCCAAAATTGAGAACCAATCAGCTCTGGACAATTTAGATGAAATTATTGCAGCAGCTGATGCAGTGATGGTGGCACGTGGCGATTTGGCAGTGGAAGTGCCCTTTGAGAGGTTGGCTTATTATCAAAAAATGATTATTAGTAAATGTCGCAATGCTGGCAAACCAGTTATCACTGCCACCCAAATGTTGGAGAGTATGACTTTTAGTCCTCGTCCAACTCGAGCTGAAGTGAGCGATGTAGCTAATGCAATTTATGATGGCACCGATGCAGTCATGCTCTCTGGAGAAACTACACTTGGCAAATATCCAGTCAAATGTGTGGCCACTCAAGCTAAGATTGCCGCTTATAACGAGCCTTTGACCGAAAATGACCTTTGGGATGTGGCTAATAGCGATGATGTCTCGGCGATTACTTACGCTGCCTTTTCTCTACTTGATTTCAGTCAGGATGAGATTGATTTAGTTGTTTGTTTGACCGCTACTGGCAAAACTGCTAGACAACTTTCCAGATTTAGACCAGATATCAAAATTAAAGCAGTCACCTATGACAAAACTACTTACAATAAATTGTCGCTGGTTTATGGCGTGGAACCAGTTTTGGCTACTGATGATAGCTTTAAGTATTCAAGTGAGATGGATATTGTTGATAATCTCAAAGAAAACGGAGTGGTACAAGCTGGGCAAAAAGTATTAATTATTGCTGGATTAGGAGCGCAAGTCACTGGTCGTCAAACTGATAGTTTGTTGTTGGTAGATATCAAATAGACTTTATTTATTCAGCAATTTTTGCTATTCTTTAGCTAATATGTCTAAAAAATCTGGTGTCTTCCCCATGTTAGTAGGTGCAGTCGCTGGAGCAGCTGCTGTCTTTTTTTCTGACAAAAAGAATCGCGAGAAAGCAACTAAAGTAGTTGCCAAAAGCAAAGCACAACTCAAGAAAATCTCTGCTGAAGTCAAGAAAAATCCGGAGGCTTTCGCCAAAAAAATGGCCCAAAAAGTCACCACTCAAGCCAAGAAAATTAACAAAAAAATTATTAGCAAAACCAAAAAAGCTTAATTTATTTCTTAGTTGATTAGACCGCCTAATTTTTCTGCCCAATCCCGAATAATTGTTTGGTTTTCTTCCATGTCTGGATAACCGTCAATGCGGAGGGTTTCGATGATTTTTTGGCCAGCAAGATCGTTGATGAAAAGATTTTCCATAATGGTGGTTGCTCCGCAAAAATGTACGTAATTACTATCTCCACAACCCAGAATGGCAACATTTTTGCCAGCTAAACTTGGTTTAGCTACGCTAATTCTCTCAATGAATTCATTAAAATCTGCTTGAGGTAAGCCATCGTCCCAAGTGGAACAAGCAAAAATAAAATTACTGTAAGGTCCATTTAGATCATTTAGATCCGCATCGATTGCGTTTTTTACCTCAATTTCTTTGCCCTTTTCTCTCAGAATTTCTTGAATTTTGAAAGCAACACCCTCAGTGTTACCTGTTAAACTGCCGTAGATGAGTAAAGTATTTGCCATAATTCTTAAATTGTAACATGCGCGGTGAAGATGTGGCTAATTGACCATTATTGATCCCTCTCGTACAATGACCTGTATATTTATGGAATTAGAAGCGATTAATTGGAAAATTTCGGCCAAAGCTGGAGAAGGCGTCATGTCTTCAGCCAAGCTGTTTGCGAAGGCTTGTAAGAGACAAGGCCTAGCAGTTTTTAATTATTATGAATATCCCTCTCTCATCAAGGGAGGTTTACAAAGTGGTCAAGTTTATGCTGCTTTGCAAGGGGCTACTTGTCAGAAAAAACATTTAGATTTGTTAATTGTGTTTCACGAGAAATTTATCAATGATCATCTTGAAGAACTAGATGAACATTCTCTAGTAATTGTTAATGCCAACGCTTTTGATCGTAGCAAATTTGTAGGATTTCAATCTAAGGCTTTAGCAATTAACTTGACGAAAATAGCCAGAGATCAAGGAGCTAATCCGTTAGCAGCTAACATTGCTGCTTTGGGGCTTAGCGCACGTTTACTGATGATGAACTTGGAAATTATTGGTCGGGTGGTAGTGGAAGAATTTGCCAAGAACAAAGAAGCCGCCACTAAGAATCTTTTAGTGCTTAAAGCGGCTTTCGAGGCGACTGATAAGTTGATTCAGGCTGGTAGCTTGCAAGAACTTGGGAGTCTAGTTAATTTGGGGGTGGATGAGCAAATGCTACTAACTGGTAATGAGGCAGTTGGTTTGGGGGCTTTGGCAGCTGGTCTGCAATTTTATTCTGCCTATCCCATGACTCCGGCCACTGGTTTGTTGCATTTTTTAGCGGCACAGCAAAATCATTATCCTATTGTAGTTAAACATGCTGAGGACGAAATTGGGGCAATTAACCACGCACTAGGAGCATCTTTTGCTGGAGTGCGAGCAATGACCGGTAGCTCTGGAGGCGGATTTGCTTTGATGGTTGAGTCATTGTCTTTCGCTGGAGTAGCAGAGATTCCTTTGGTAGTTCTGGAGGCGGTTAGGCAAGGCCCAGCCACTGGTTTGCCGACCTGGACTTCACAGGGAGATTTGAATTTTATTCTCGGTGCTGGTCATGGTGATTTTTTACGAGTAGTTTTTACACCGGGAGACGTTAAGGAGCATTTTGAATTGGCTAAATTAGCGGTGGAATTGGCAGAAAAATATCAATTACCAGTTCTAATCATGTCAGATAAATATATTTTGGAATCCAATCAAACCATGCCCAAAATTGCCCTTGATTATCAAAATCGTCGTTTATCAATGCTCAATCAAGGTCAGTTGGGAGAAACTGGTTTGGAAGATGGTGAATTTTTGCGCTATAAATCAAGTGAAAATGGTGTTTCGATCCGTTCAATTCCAGGTCAAGTCAATGCTTGGCAGCTTAGTAATTCTTATGAACATGATGAATATGGTTTTGCTACGGAAGATGCAGTTGTCACCAAGCAAGCAGTTGATAAGCGTGCAAGCAAAATTGCCAGTTTGAAAAAAGATTTACCTAAACCGCTTTATCTTGGTTCAAAGAACCCAGAACAAATTATGATTTCTTTTGGTTCAACAATTAATGTTTTACGAGAGGTGATGCTTAATGAGATCGCAAGTAAAACTGCTGTCATTCATTTACCTTGTGTTTATCCATTCCCCACTCAAGAGCTTGAAGAATTAGTGGCCGGTCAAACTGCCACAATTTATGTTTTGGAAGGTGATGCCACTGGTCAATTGGCAGCTTTGATTAAGAGGGAAACCAAGATTAGTGATATGCATTCCATTTTGCGTTATGATGGTCGACCTTTTTATAGTGAAGATATTTTAGATTTTCTTCGCACTCAGCAATTAAATAAGCAATATAAACTAATATGACCGAAATTACTTTAGCTAGTCTGCTCTCACCCATTCAGCCCACTTGGTGTCCTGGTTGTGGCAATTTTAGCATTCTAACTGCCCTAAAACAGGCTTTGGTGGAGTTAAATCTTAAGATGGAAGAAGTAGTGATTGTTTTTGGTATTGGTTGCAGCGGCAACACCGCTGATTTTATTAAGTGTTATGGTTTACATGCTTTGCATGGGCGTGGTTTGGCCAACGCAATTGGTATTAAATTAGCCAATCATCGCCAAAAAGTGATTATGATCGGTGGCGATGGCGATCTTTATGGCGAGGGACTCAATCACTTGGTGGCAGCTTGTCGGGGCAATCATGATTTGACTGCTTTAGTTTTTAATAATCATCGTTATAGTTTGACCACTGGTCAAAGTTCACCTACTTCTGCCAAAGGCACAATCAGCAAATCAACTCCTCAAGGTTTAATCGAAGATCCAATTGGAGTTCTAAGTATTGCCATTAGCAATGGAGCTGGTTTTGTGGCGAGGGCTTATGCTGGCAAACTCAAACAAATGGTTGAGTTGATTAAGGCAGCTATTTTGTATGAGGGCTTTGCGCTTGTCGACGTACAGCAACCTTGTCCAAGTTTCAATAAAGAACAGGATTATGCTTGGTATCAAGCTAATGTTTTTGATTTACCTGCGGATTATGATCAAAGCAATCAAGCTCAAGCTTTAGTTAACTTGCTGGACCAAAACAAACTTGGTTTGGGGGTTTTGTATCGCAACGATCAGCGCCCTGCTTATCATCGGGAAGTGCCAGTTTTAAATCAAACCACTCTAATTGAACAATTTCCCCAAAAGATTAATTTGAGCCAAGCAGTGGCAGAGTTTGTTTAATTATTTTTCCAAAATTGTGACAGATTTAATTACGACTGGTTCAACTGGCTTGGACATTTCACCACTGAAACTATTGCTGACTTGTGCCTGAGCAATTTGGTCGACTAC
>CAZIBP010000028.1:0-13833 GCA_964537665.1 uncultured Pseudomonadales bacterium | reverse complement strand
AAGCCCAGACATATTCACATTTTTGGTCAATTTGCGAATCCTCTGTAAAGTTGCTTGTAAAGAACTTTCAGGTGCGACTTTGATTTTGTAAGTTTTACGCACCGCCTGCCTAATCAGTTCACCCATGGTCTGACCAGATTTAATAGTCAAAGCAATCAGCTCGTTATATTCAAAAGAAGAAAATAGAACATTGGTTCTTTGGGTAAGCATGTAAATAAAGTAACATGTTACTTAGACTTTGTCAAGGTTTCTTCAACAAATCTAGCGCATTAGCCATCAGTGAAATCACCGTCATTGGTCCCACCCCATTTGGCACTGGTGTAATGAAATCTGCCTTATTGAGACAACTTTGTAAATCAATATCACCTTGTGGTTCACCCACATCAATGAGGACACTATGAGGAGCAATTAGGTCACCATTCAATAAATTTTTCTGGCCAGTGGCGCTAATAATTACACGAAAATCTGATAAGGATTTTTTTTGTTCAATAATTTCTTCAAGACCCTTCTTACCAACTAATTTAACTTCGCATTTTTTGTCATTTTTCTGTGCTTCTGCCACCGAAACTTGGCAAGCTTCCCCAAAGGCTTGAGGGACTGTAGCACCATGTTTCATTAGGTCTTTGATGTGCCAATAAAGTGGTTTGCCAAGCAAATCTGACTGACCAATAATCAACACATTCTCCGTCAAATAAGAAAAATTTGGATCGATATTGGCACGATAATCTTTAAGGATCGACAGTACTGCTCTAGCTGTGGCTGGCAAAACCATGCCATCTTGCATCCAAGTGCCATTTTTGATAGCACTTAAAGTAGCTGGCGCCAAACCATCCACGTCTTTATTTACGTCATGGCTTTGTTTAGTGGCAATGTGTGAAACTAGACCAAACCACCACTTGGCAAAATCGCCATCAGGCACAGCTTGCAGCCATTTCTT
Source organism: uncultured Pseudomonadales bacterium (assembly GCA_964537665.1). GTDB lineage: Bacteria > Patescibacteriota > Microgenomatia > UBA1400 > PJMF01 > UBA1364. The sequence goes on along the minus strand of CAZIBP010000028.1, from coordinate 12,896 downwards.
GGTCCACGGTTTTTGAATGATAATTCCAGTGATACTTTCGTCAGAGTTGAGTGAATCAATATAGGCTTGAATCACTTCCACAGAATCAGTAAAAGAAAAAGCCTTAGCTTGATAAGCAATGCCTAGATTTTCTGCCGTTTGTTTCTTAAGCGTTGTGTAAAGAGCGCTGGCAGCATCTTCTTTAAAAAAGATGGCTGCCACCTTAGGATAAATTCCTTTGGCGTGATAAGCAGCCACCTTTGTTTTTAATTTAAGGGCTTTTTGTTTGGCTAATTGTTCTCCATTAAAAATCAGGGTCATTATATTTTTCATCTTGTTTCTTAAATACAGTCACGTTCGACTAAAATTATTGCTTTTTTGAATTAACAATCTTCTTCTCACTCAGTGAGCTCACTGTTTATAAACATGTAGCTAATTTACGTTTGTTAATCAGTTCGCTCAATGGCCTGTCTTTAAAAATCAAGATTTCCTAATTATTTTACCAAACAAACAAAGGAAAAGTGTTGGCCAGCTTTTTTACCTCATCTCTAATTTGCAAAAGCACTTCATCTTTGACAATTCTCTTTTTAAATTCTTTCAAAAAGAGGCGACGAGCGTTTTTTTCAGCTGGTAATTGTTCGCCTTTTATATGGTTGACTACCCTAGCAATCCATTGAGCAATTTTTGTCATCTCTGCCTCTTTCATACCTCTGGTAGTAACCAGTGGTGTGCCGATACGAATGCCAGATGGATAGAAAGGTGAGCAGGGCTCATTTGGGATGGTGTTGCGGTTAGCATAAATCCCAGCCACATCCATAGCAAAGGCCACCTGAGTCCCAAAGCCATCGCCAAAAGGAGTCAAATCGATCAAGATTAGGTGGTTTTCTGTGCCATCACCCACTAATTTAAGGCCATTTGTTTGTAAAGCGGCAGCTAGAGCATCGGCATTTCTACGGATTTGCTGACCATAGACTTTAAACTCTGGTTTTAGAGCTTCTCCTGCAGCAATGGCAATGGCAGCTGTAGTCTCATTATGTGGACCACCCTGCAAAGCTGGAAAGACGGCTTTATCAATTTTATCTACCAAATCTGCATCTTTTTCTAAACCACGCTGTGTGACCAAAATCATGGCTCCACGAGGACCGCGAAAAGTCTTATGCGTGGTCGACATCACTACGTGCGCATATGGCACCGGGCTTGGATGCTCACCCGCCACCACTAAACCAGTAATGTGAGAAATATCTGCCAAAAGATAAGCACCAACTTCATCAGCAATTTCTGCAAATTTTTTAAAGTCTAGCGTAAAAGGATAAGCCGTAGTGCCGGCGACAATTAATTTTGGCTTGTGCTTGAGAGCCAATTGACGCACCTGTTCGTAGTCGATGCGAGCATTTTTATCTAAGCCATATTGTACAGATTTAAAATAACGACCAGAAAAAGTTACTTGAGGATGACCATGTGTTAAATGCCCACCGCTAGAAAGAGCCAAGCCCATCATGGTGTCCCCTTCGTCAAGAATGGCAAACTCAACAGCACTGTTGGCTGGCGAACCAGAATAAGGTTGAACGTTAACATATGGCACGCCAAACAACTTTTTCAGGCGTTCTTGAGCTTCAATTTCAATCTTATCAATCACCTGGTTGCCTTCGTAGTAACGACGTTTTGGATAACCTTCGGCATATTTGCTGGATAAACAAGAAGACAGAACGCTGCGTACAGCATCTGAACTTTGGTTTTCTGAAGGAATGAGACCAATCATTTCTTTTTGGCGCTGCTCTTCTTTTTGGACGAGATCGAAAATTAGGTCCTTGTTTTTGTTGGTGGTTTTTTGCATTTTATAGATATTCCTTTTTAATAAAAAGTAATTTTTATTTTTGAAACTTCAATCCGTTGAAGGAGCTGATTAATCCATCATAATCTATGCTTATGTTTTTTAACAGCTCCTTCATCGAGTAAGAAAAAGATTGACTATTCCAATAACAAACAATTTTCGTCGAACGAGATTTAAGTGAAAACATAAGATTATTTTGATCCTTTTAGCCAGCGAACTGCTAAATATGTGATTGGTGTTTCAACCATAGAAAATAAACATTTAAGTCCCCAATATGGCAAAACCAGTGACCAGACGAAAACTGCATGACCGGGCTCATAAAAAGCCAAAAACATGAAAATGCTGGTGTCAAAAAACAAACTGATAATATTAGAAACATTACTGCGCAGCCACAAACCGCTATTTTTTAGTTTGGCGCGAATTTTGGTAAACACATAAATGTCCATGCGCTCCGCTAAGAAAAAAGCTGCCAAACTAGCCAAAGTCATGCGCAGTGATTTGCCAAAAATAGTCTGGTAGGCTGGCTCAAAAGCGATTGAGCGTGCGCTGGGTGGTAAGCTAATCGCTAACACATTGAACAAAGCCAACAAAATTAAGATTATAAAAGTGCTACGCATAAAACTAAGCGACCTTGCCTTACCCTCTACCTCAGTAACCACATCATTAATAATAAAAGTGATTGGTAAGGTAAAAATTGCCACCGAAGCATTGAGAAATAAAAAGGGGAAAGTTTTGGCTCCCATTAATTCTGCTGCCACAATTGAAGTAATGTAGATGGCGAGCAAAAGATCAAGCTTGCGTTCACGATTAGTTGTTTTACTGATAGTACCGTTAATTGTATTATTCACTCTAGTTTCTTTCTTAAATCCCTTATGGATTTAGTTTACAAATTTTTAAAAAAGGAAAAGTCTCACGTTCTAAATAGACGCGCGAGAAAACAAAAAAGAAAACTCTTAGAGAGTGGCGTAGGAGAGCTGGAAGTGGAATGCAGCTTTAAACATGGTTTTTATTCTAACTGCAATTCAAGCAATGTAAACTGGCGCATTAGAATTAATCGAGCGCAAGATCGCTTGCAATTCCTCTGGCTTAGGAGATTGACGCAATTGACTAAAACCATAACCTTGATCAACCAGTTCTTTTGGCAGTTTTGCTACTGTTTTTATTTTGCCACTTTCACACAAAAGTTCAAAAAGTTCTAGATGAGTGTTTGATTTTAGAAGCATACCATTGGAAAGAGCTGCTTTTAAATAAATTTCTAAGAGTTCAGCATCAATTGGTTCTGCAATTACTTCAACTAAATCAGTAAAGTCATGACTCTGGCCATTGATAATTACCATCGAAATTTCCCAAACCACTCTAACCTGTCCATTGCTTGGATAAACATAGGTTTGATAGAGCTTATCTCTAATCTTCATGTACGTCATTTCATCTAAAATTGGTAGATCACGCTCTAACTTGTGATGTTGCTGCAATTCACCTGTAACTGGATTAGCAATAAAAGCATTAATATCACCACCAACAAAAATTATCCCCTTCAATAATTCTTGAATTAAGCCGTCGTCTAAATTAGCTTTTAAAGCTAAATTTAATTGTTGCAACAGAAAAATCAAGTCAGGAAACTGATTTTCTAAATAGTTTATTCTGGCTAATTCTGCTTTGTAAGTCGCTACAGCAGCAGCTTCAGGAAGTAATGGTTCGTCTTGGGTTGAAGGCAATTGCAAGACACGACCGTTCTCAAAATGAATACTAGGATCAACTAAAGCAATAACTATATCCATCGCTGCTTTGGCCTTTGGATATTTGCCCGTATTAACAATTAATTTAATTATTTCTCTAAAAGCCTCTTGGAGAGCTTTTTTTCTTTCTCTTCTAGCTTCTTGTTCTGCTTGAATTGTTTCGTGATGAAAAATTTCAACAGACATTTTGATAAACCTCCATAAAACCTAATTGTTGATAGCGTTTGAGGATTTCTGTCTCATCTATTCCCTGCTCTCGCCAGTTTTTCCCAAGCAAATCAATCATTTCCCTCTTTTCAAAAGGAAAAATAATCCAAGCATCAGTACTTGCTCCATAAAAATCTGGCAACAAAGTTGACCAAGGTTTGATAAGCAAAGTTGCAGTTCTAATCGTAGCCGCTCCATTTTCTTGCAAGTAACTTTTGGTAAAACTAAGTGACTCTCCACTGTCAGCTACATCATCAAAAATTAAGATGTTCTTACCCTTGAGTGTAGTTGGAACTTGCTGATAAATTTCAGGTTTTTCTAAACGCTTATTAATGCCTTTGTAGAATTTAATCCCCAAACTTGCTAACTCTTGAATAGATGAATAATCAACAAAAGAGCGACTCATGGGCCAAGCCCCTTTGGCCAAAGCAATGACTAAATCAAAATGCAAACCAGAATTTTTGACCTGTCTAGCCACCTCCAAGGTTAAGTCATCTAATTGATCCCAACTAGGAGTAATATATTTAGCTGGATCATTTTTGAAACTAATTTCCTGAAAAGTCATAGATTATATCCCTTTCATTGATTGTTTATTAAAACCAAAAAAGACGCTTAACTTTTCTTATTCACTTGGTGTCCCCCCAATTATTAATTGGGTTTGTTACTTGGGAATACGAAAAACTAAACGTCTTTTCGCACTCTTACTTTTTTAATCAGCCATCTTTAGTATAACATTTTTTAGATCATCTGCCAATGGTGCCTCAATGGTAACTTCACGATTAGTTCTGGGATGCGTAAAGGTCAAAGATCTGGCGTGCAAAAACTGTCTCTGACACCAAAAAGAATCCAATTTACTGCGTTTCTTACCAGAATAAAGTTGATCGCCTACAAGAGGATGTTGCAAAGCCGCCATGTGCACCCTAATCTGATGAGTGCGACCAGTTTTGGGCTCTATTTCTAGTAAAGTGAAGCCAGCTTGGTATAGTTCTTTAATTTTTTTAACTTTGATTTTGCTCTGCGTAGCCAAAATTTCTAGTGTTTCATCATTTAAAGTAGTAAATTCTTGCTTAACTCGGTAATTAGTTAGAGCAGGTCGACCATCATTATCTACAGCATATTTAAGACGATTATGAGGATTGCGGCTCATAGGAGCATTGATTTGGCCGACTTTTTCTACTAATTTTCCATGTATTAAAGCCTGATAGATCTTTTTGGTTTGGCGATTTTTGAATTGAGCTAAAAGATTCAAGAGAGCACCTGGATTTTTGGCCAAAAGTAACACTCCACTTGTATCTCTATCTAAACGATGCACTATCCCCAATCTTGCTCGCCAAATTTCCAACGGGTGACCAAACTCAGTAATAAAATCATTTGGAATTAATTTTTGATATGATTGATCTTTTTGCCAAAAAGAATCAGTCAAGTATTCTTGACCAAATTTTTCTACAAACCAATCTTGAATAGTGGTCATTTTAACCGTGCTGGCACGATTAACTACTAGACCACTTGGCTTATTAATTAGCAACAAGTCTTGATCTTCGTATAGGATATTTAGATTTATCATTTCTATCTTGATAGAAACTTAATAGAGCGACCAGATCTTTTATAAAGCAAAATCAAACCAAAAACAAATACAATTATATAGACTAAATAATCTATAGCGACACCTCTCCAAAAAAAGCTTGGTAAACGAATTGGTAAAGTCAAAAGGTGAAAAAGTGCGGTAAAAATCAAAAAGTTACTAAAAAGAAAACCAGATTGAGCAGTTTTTTTACCAAAGCGATACCATTCTAGCGTACGATAAGCATATTCCATTTTGCTAAGGTAGAGATAAATTAAAAAATAATAAAATAAAGAATAAAGCTGCGCCGGATGAGTTTTTTCAAAAGTACCAGGTGTAATAATGCCCCATGGTAAATTAGTAAATGTTCCGCCATAACTACCATCGAGAAAAAATCCAGCATAGATAAAAGTCATGCCCAAACTAATAGCCGTAACATAAAAATCCAAGACTTCAAAAGCATCCCATTTACGTTTGACTGCGTATCGATAGAGATAATAAATACTTGCGGCCAAAACAACTAGCGGTTCATTGCCAGGTCTAGCTACAACATTAAAAATATCAAAAATATTGCGACTAAAAGTAGCCCAATGAAAAATTACAAAAGCAATTCTGCCAATAATAAAACCAAAAAAACCTGATAGCAAAAAAACGTCGAAAATTTCAAAAGTATCGTAATGTTCTTCCCTACCCTTACGCCAAAAAATAAATGCTGAAAAAAACAAAGCTAAAAAAGCTAGAAGTGTTAGCGATTTGAGACGAAAGAATGGAAACTCAAAAAGAATTGGCAACATACAGTCATTATTGTAAACCAACAGTGCCGGGAGAGGGAATCGAACCCTCATGAAGTTGCCTTCATAGGTTTTTGAGACCTACGCGTCTACCAATTCCGCCATCTCGGCTAAAAGACCTTCACAAAAGACTTACATATTCTACATTAAATTTTGGATAGTTCAATCAAAGAGGTTGATAATTTTTTCGTAAGATCCATCAACTGGAAGAACTAAATCAAAAATTTGCTCGAAATAAACCTTATTGGCGGTTTCAAAACCAACTTTGTAAACCAAATCAAAATCAATATTATTAACCATTTTTGCATCATCTAGACTATCCCCAATCAAAAGACATTGACGACGATCTGGTTTAACACTAATCAAATTATTTTTAACCAATAAATCTCCAGTTTTATTGGAAATATGAATAATCGGTTGAATTGATCCTAAAAAATATCCTTGCTTATCAAAAATATTTTCATTACTAAAAATTTTAATGTTTTTGGTAAAAATCCCCGCTCTTTCTAAAAGATACTTGATAGCAAGTTGGCCAAAACCACCAGCTGAAAAAATAATCAAAGGGATATTTTTCTCCGCTAATAAATGTAAAAAATCTAGCAAACCATCTCGCCATTGTAAAAGTGGTGAGCGACAAACCTCCAAAAGCATCTCTTTAGTAACTCGACAATTTTTAATCACTTCAAAACTTTTTTCCCACCATTCTTGCATCAAAAAACTTTTTTCTTTTTCACCTATAAGTGGATTTATTTCAATTGGATAATAATGATTAAAAAGTTCATGACTAGCATCGAGGCCTGCTTGACCTAAATATTTTTTATCCATCAAAATGGTCATGAGAGCAGAAGTTTTTTTACCCATCACTTCTTTTTTAGTAAAAGTGCCGTCAAAATCTGCGATCACAATCGTGTTGTCCGGGTTAAGTAAAGCGCTATGCATTAGAAGCGTAATAATAACACACGATCTACTTGCCTCTCCAATGAAAATCAGTCATATTGATTTCATGGATTTAATTCGTAATTTGGTCATCCAGGCTTTTGCTGTTGATAGCATTTGGTCTGTCGTCATTAGAGGAATTATTTGGATTGTGATCGCCATGATCATCATTGTTAGTGTTGATAATCCAAATTCTGATTTATCTAGCAGAAAACTCAAGGCCAATCTTGGCTTTTTCACTATGTTTTTGCTCTTATCAGGAGGACTAGTTTATTTGCTTTTTGGAGTGGGAGCGTAAAGGTCCTAAATAGGAAATTTCTTACTGTTTGCGATTTTCCATGCCAAAGAATTTAACTCGATCACCTCTAAAGTAGAGTTCAATATCTCCCAAACCACCATTACGATGTTTAGCAATACGCAGAGTAACTGATTCCCGTAAATCATCATCTTTGCGGTACAAAAACATCACCACGTCAGCATCTTGCTCAATGGAGCCAGATTCACGTAGATCAGAAAGCTGCGGAGCTTTTTCGCCACGTTGCTCCACTGCACGAGACAATTGAGCCAAAGCTAAAACGGGAATCTTTAATTCTCTGGCAATATTTTTAAGTCCCTGAGAAATCTCCCCCACTTCTTGAACGCGATTCTCGCGATTTTGACCATGAGCTAATTGCAGGTAATCAACCACCAGAAGGTCGATGTTTTGTTCCATCATCAAACGACGAGCCTTAGTTCGCATTTCATAAATACTAAGACCAGGAGTGTCATCAATAAAAAGTTTAGTTTCAGCCAAAACGCCCATTGCGTCAGAAATTTTTAGAAAATCTTCTTGTGACAAGCGACCAGTCTTGAGTTTCCAAGCATCAATGTCAGCCTGACCAACTAGCAAACGATCTACTAGTTCCTCTCGACTCATTTCCAAAGAAAAAACCCCTACCTTCTTTTTGGCTACCACAGTGGCATATTGAGCGATGTTGACTGCAAAAGCAGTCTTACCAGTACCAGGTCTAGCAGCTAAAATAATCAAGTTGGACTTTTGCAGACCAGCCAACATCCGATCTAAATCAGCAAAACCAGTCGGTAAGCCGCGCAACTCGCCACCACTCTTTTGCAATTCATCCAAGCGATCAAAACTTTCAACCAAAGTTTGTTTAATTGGAAAAAAATCACGACGAGCGTGAGTCTGAGAAATTGCCATCACTTGTTGCTCTGCTGTATCAAGAATCTCATTGACTTCCTTGCTCTCATCAAAGGCTAAATTACCCATTTCATTCGAAAGAGCGATTAATTCTCTTTTGACATATTTCTCTTTGACCATGAGAGCATAGTTTTCAACATTAGCTGCCGTAGATAAAAGGTTAGACAATTGACTAATTCCAGAAACGCCGCCAGCAGTGCGAATAGTTTTGTCTTTAGTTAACTGATCCTTGAGGGTCACAACGTCAATCTCCATGCGTTTATCGTAAAGTTCAAGCATGGCAGAAAAAATTACTTGGTTAGCTTTACTGTAGAATGACTCTGGTTTGAGGATTTCGGAAACTTTGATGATGGCATCTTTATCAATTAAAATAGCTGCCAGAACTGAATTTTCTGCGTCAAGACTATGTGGAGGAATTTTTGGATCCATATTCGACTTTAATAAATTAAAAAATTAACTACGGCGCAATACTACTAATTGCATTTCTTCTGGTATGCGATCTTTTTCGATCACTAATTTGTCCTCTGGTTGTGCTGACATGCCAAAACTTTGCAAAAATTGTTCCAAATCCTTCAATTTGGTGTCACTTGGATATGATTCATCGCTGTAATGCATAGGAATCAAGATGCTTGGACTAATGGCGTTGGCGACTTTAATAGCCTCATCATTCATGAGCGAAAATGGCCCACCCACTGGCAAAAACAAAATATCCACCATGCCAATCGCATCTAATTGTTTTTCGTCTAGCTGGTGCGCTAAATCACCTAAATGACAGATCGACAAACCATCAATTAAAATTTTAAAAACAATGTTATTGCCTTTTTCTGCGCCGTTTACTTGATCGTGAAAAGTCTTGCTACCAAAAACTGAGATCCCTCCAACTTCATATTCTCCAGGAAAATCAATAATAAATGGATTGCTTCTCTTGGATGTACCTTTGACTTTATCTTTGGCATTATGATCACTATGATTGTGAGAAATCGTTACGATTTCTGCATTTAGACGAGGCAATGGGATACCAACTACTTTGTCATCAAATGGGTCAGTTACAACACTACCCAATTCGCCTTTGAGCTTGAAACATGAATGACCGTGATAAGTGATTTGCATAAAAATCCTGCGATTCTAAGATATAAACAAACCCCAGTTCAATCTAAGCTAATTGTCTTAAAGTCCAGAGTTCGTTCCTAGTCTACCATAAAAAACTTTACTTTTGTGTATAATTAGCTTAGGATACTCTCTCTTAAGCAAAATTATGCGAAAAGAAATTCTTCTAGCGGTTTTTGTGGGGATTACTCTTGGTCTGATGATCACTTTTGGCATTTATCAAAATTCAGAAAATGCTAAAAGTGGTGAAAACAACACTACTGACCAATTGATCAATAATCCAACAAGCACCAATTCAGCTATCGTGCAAGATCCACAACTTGTGATTGATAGTCCAGAAGAAGATTTGTTTACCCATGAAGCAGAATTAATTGTTTCTGGGAGCGCTTCACCCAACAGTTTTATTGTTGTTCTAATTAACGATCTGGAAAATATTAGTAATACTGACGATTCTGGAAATTTTTCCATCAAGGTCCAACTCGCTGAAGGAGGTAACTTGATTGAAATTAACAGCATTAATGAAGATGGCAAACAAATTAGCAAACAAAGAACTGTTATTTATGAGAAACCAGAAAAAAACAATGAATCTTAGAAAAATGTTTTTTATCTCTAGTCTGACTTTGCTTCTACTACCAACTAGGTTGGTCTTTGCCCAAAGTGCAACTAATGATGCTAGCGAATCTGGTCAAGTAGAAGAACAAAATAGCACTATCAACAACATTAAAAAAGTTATCCAGGAAAAGAAAACTGAACTGGGAAGTGCTAGCACTAATTTGCGCAGCGAAAAAGCCTATTTAGCAAAAGTGCTTAGAGTTAGCGAAGAAACTTTAACTGTCAGTAATTACTCCGGGAATAAAATAATTCCCCTAGAAGAAAGCGTGCAGATTAAAAAATCAAATAAAGATGCAACTGTTGAAGAAATTGCCGTAGATGATTTTGTGGGAGTTTATGGAGAAATAATTAATGATAATTTAAAAATTAAGAGAATTACCGTTTACGAAAAAAATTTTAGTCCGAAAGACAAATTAATTACAATTGGTTCAATTTCTAGTCTTGGCAAAAATGATCTCCAAATTAAACCTCGTTCCGGTGAACAGGAACTAAATTTTAGTTTTGACAAAAATACAAACTTTCAAGATTATCAAGGTGAAGATGCTAAGTTGAGTGATTTTTATGAAGATCTACAATGTATTATCGTTGCCTTCGCTGATAAAAATGGTAATTATGTGGTGAGTACAATTAGGGCCTTAAGTAGCTTTGATAAAGCAAATTAAGACTTCTTGAGTATGGTTAAGTTCATCAAACAAAGACTAAGCAAACTTCAAAATTCACTAACCACAAACCAAAGCATCCTTCTTTCCAAGAATAGCGACATCTTCTATTTCTCCTCATTTGTAAACAGTGTTCCTCAAGAAAGAAGTGCATTTTTGTTGGTTAGTCAAACAGCTTCCTACTTACTGTTGCAAAATTTCTTACCTATTCCCCAAGATTTTCCAGGTAAAGTTTTGCTCGGCACCAACCCAGATAAGTTAACCAAACATCTTGAACAATTGGAAAAAGAGCTCAATTTGAAGGAAATTTCGATTGATCTATCAAATATTAATGTCGAAGAGTTTCAAGCAATTAGCAAAGTAAATACTCTAAAAATTAATACCCTTGATAAACAAAAAATTTGGCAATTACGCAGTCAAAAAGATCATTTGGAACTTAAAAAAATCAAAATGGCTCAGAAAATTACTAGACAAGCCATTGCTTTAACCATTCGGGAGTTAAAAGTTGGAATGACTGAATTAGAAATTAAAAAAAAATTAGAAAACCAAATTCGCCAACATGCGGATTGTGATTTGGCTTTTCAAAGTATTGTTGCTTTTGGTCAAAACTCTACTCTCCCTCATCATCAAGCCACAAATAAAAAACTAATCAATGGATCAGTTGTTTTAATTGATGCTGGAGCTAAATATCAAGAATACTGCGCAGATATGACTAGAACTGTTTTTTTTAAACAGCAAAAACAGCAAACCAAGCAAATTAAACAAAAGGAAAAAGAATTTAAAAAAATCTTAAACCTAGTTAAAAAGGCTCAACACCAAGCAAAAATTTTATTAAAATCTGCAGAGGACATAACGGTAGCTGATTTAGATTTAGCCTGCCGAAATTATATTGCTAAAGCTGGTTTTGCGAGAAATTTTATTCATACCACCGGGCATGGACTGGGAATCGACATTCACGAACCACCCTCAATTTATAAAACCAACTCCACCAAACTCATGACAAACATGGCTCTAACCATCGAGCCAGGCATCTACTTAGAGGGCAAATTTGGAGTTAGATGGGAAGATACCGTCTTTCGTTTGATATAATCACCAATCTGAAATGAAAAAAGCAGAAATACTCGTCTCAAGTGATGTTGTTGGTGTTTTTGGTGATCTAGACCAATTGTATCGTGTTTACGCTAGTTGCTTACCATTTTTGGGAGGAGAACAAGTTGCTTTGGAAATGATTGCTTGGAAACACCTTCTCTTAAATAAAAACAAAAAAGTAGATGAGCGAGTATCAACTAGAGGAATACACGGACCTATCGGCGATCCAGACCCAAGCACTACACTTCTAGAAAAAAGTAAATATTTAGTATTTGAGCAGTTATTAGCCAAGCTTAAACCAATTCTTGATGCCCAACAAAAATTTCTTGAGCCTGGTCAAGCTCCCAATTATTTACTTGTTCACGAGTCAGAACTAAAAAGTAACCAAAAAATTCAGACTATTATTGATCAGGCTCAAAAACCACATATTTTAGTGGAAAATGTCACTAGTCCTGGTTCTTTGGCTAGAACTGTTCACCTTGTCGAAACTTTGCGTTCCGCAGGTGTTCAAGCTGGAGTTATGTTTGATTTAGTCCACATTCTAAAGGAGATTACTGGTGCAGAGGAAACTCTACATCGTTTGGATCAAAAAACTTTTAATGCAGCCTGGCAAATAGCACTGACAAAAGCAACTCAAACTATTTCCTAATTTGCCGGTTCTGGCTTTCATATTCCAATTGGAGTGAATGGTGATTCTTTACCACTAGAAATCATGAGTAATCATCATTGGCGAGACTTCGCCTGGTTGATCAAAAATTTGAATGAAAATATCTGGTGGTTAACCTTAGAGAACCAACAAAGTGAAACAGTTAGAATCAGAGAAAAAAGTATTCCACAGGTGGCAGAGCGAAACAAAAAAATTACTGCCATGCTAGCTGAAAACGAAGTGTTGTAAGTTTTTTGTGGTGGACCGAAGGGGAATCGAACCCCTGATCTCCGCAATGCGAATGCGGCGCTCTACCAACTGAGCTACCGGCCCTCATAGAATTAATATGAATTCTAACATGTTTTTTATAAAGCATGATTTGACCAACAAGCTTTCATACCCTATAATAATAAACGATGCAAGAACAAAGTGAAAAAGTTTTAGCTTTTCATCACCACTCCTCTATCTAAGATTGGGGTTTGGTTTTTGCGTTATTAAAAATAAATCCCCAATCAGGGGATTTTTTAATATCGATGCATTCGCA
>CAZIBP010000027.1:0-13859 GCA_964537665.1 uncultured Pseudomonadales bacterium | reverse complement strand
ATAAGATTTCGCGTGACTTCTCTTTTTTTCCACCAAGTGTCTTGTCTTTTGGCATACTGAATTTCAGCGGTTTGCCACAACTGAATACAAGTTGTTAGATCAATTTTGCCTTCAATTAATTGTTGTAACTGCACAAAACCAAGTGTGGCTCTGACCAATGAATTTAACTTGTTCTTTTTTAATTGTTTTTCAACTTCTTCTTTGGCGAGATTGAACCTTTGCAGCACTCTTTGGCGAATTTTTGCTTCCCTCACCTCTTTTGGAATCTGTAGGTAGTAAGTGGGAATGAAGTTTTCTTGTCCTTGAATGAGGTTAGTATCAGCAGCAGCGATTTCAATCGCCCTAATCAATCGGCGAGGATTATGTCGATCTGAATTATTCATGCTTTTGAGCTTAGCTGCGTTTTTTTTGGCTAGTTTAGCTTGCAATTCCACCACCGTCAATTTGGCTAATTGTTTTCTCAATGCTTGGTCAGGTGGGATATTAATGCTTGCAGCAGCCGATAAAATTTGTTGTTGGTAAAAACCGGTTCCCCCCACAACCAATAAGCAGCTCGCCTCATTTAGATTGTCAGTTAATTTATTAAACAAGTGTTTGAAGTGGGCCACTGACCATTCCTCGCTTGTTTGAATAATCGAGACACCATGCAGATAAATTTGACCACTTAAATCACTAAAAAATTGGTAATCTCCAAGTGTGTTGTTTCGTTGGAAATCTTGTGGAATGTCAGCGCCAGTTAGATTTTCCAAACCTCGATAAACTTGCTTGGAATCAGCAGAGAGCAAGTGGACTTGTTGATAATGTTTAGTGGAGAGTATTTTTTTGGCTAGATCAAGAGCGAAGGCAGTCTTACCAGTCGCAGTGGCCCCCACTATTGATATTATTTGATCGTTTTTGATATCTATTGACATATTTATTTTTGTCAAATTTAAGCTTGATACATCAATTAAAAAATTTAAGGACTTCAATTAGCAGATAAACTATAAGTCTGCTAAAAGCAATTCAGCCTAAACGACTTTGGGTCGTTCTTGCAGATGGTCCTTGTTAATAATTTGTTCCAAGATATCCCAGCGGGCTTTTTTGGTGACATAAGGTACATCATCTTTGTAAAGTTTTTCAGATAAGGTGCCTGGTCGTGGTGAATAGATATTAATGAAGCCTACATGCCAATTGGCTTGTTTTGCCAGATCAACAGTATCTGCAAATTCTTCATCAGTTTCACCGGGAAAACCCACAATAATATCCGTGCCCAACACCAGGTCTTTAACTTTATCTCTTAGCTTTTTGACTAAAAGCAAGTAATCTTCACGGGTGTAGCCACGATTCATGCGATGTAACACGGAATTACTACCCGATTGAACTGGCAGATGGATAAAGCGATCGATTTTGGGATTACGAGCAATTTCTTCAATCAGTTCATCATGAAAGTCCCAAGGGTTGCTACTGAGGAAACGAATAGTTTTAATTGATTCAAAACGACTAATAGCTTGTAACAGCTCAACAAAAGGTGGAATACCTTCCACATTGAGATATTGAGATTGATTGTTGGGTAGATCTTCTCTTTTAATGTCTCCACGTAACATCATTTTGCGCGCACTAATACCCATTTTTTCCAAACCCCAAGAGTTAACGTTTTGGCCAAGTAAGGTAATTTCGCTGTAGTTATTTTTAGCTAGTTCAGCAATCTCTTCAAGGATGTCTTCCTTACTTCGTGAGACTTCTCGCCCACGAGCAAAGGGAACGATGCAAAAAGTGCAAAAAGAGTTGCAACCAGTAGAAATCGGTACAAAAGCGTGATTTTTATCTTTGCGGGCTGCTCTTTTGGCAAAAGCCATTTTATTGGTGGGCATAAATTCATCCACCATAGGCAGCATTTTGCGTAAACGAGCTACTCCATGATGTAACATGCAACCAGAAAAAACCACTTTAGGTGGACGCTTTTCTTCTTCTTGGAAGTAGTTCATGATTTTGTGTAGAAAAGCTCGTACTCGGTCTTCTGCTCTTTTACGCACACTGCAAGTGATCAAAATTAATTCATCACAGTTTTGCCAATCAGTTGCTTCTGTATAGCCGTTATCCAAGTACATAGCAGTGAGGCGCTCAGCATCGCTTTTGTTGGCTTGGCAGCCATAGGTTTGGATGTAAAAAGTTTTGGACATAATGATTTGGTTCAATTTAGTAATAGCATTGGTCTGCACTCATTCCAGACATATAATTAATACAATTACCATTTGTATCGAGGACTCTTACTAGTTTTATGGTTTCAAATTGCTTCAGTGTTTTAGTAATTTGTTCTTGAATTATGTATCCAGAGTTGTCCCCTGCAAATTCAATTTCTTTACAGAATTTTACAGTGGCTTTTTGATCGTTAATTGATAAAGTGAAATTTTTATTTGCACAACTTGAAATTGCATCTGGTTTGAACCAGGCATGTTTGCCTGAACCAAAGGTTGATTGAAGCTTTTGGTTTTGAACTTCATAATCATTTGGTCCTAGAATTATTGATTCTATGGCAAATGTTCCAATGTCTTCCCTTTGTGTTTCTCTGCTAACCAAGTCAAAGTAGTCGGTATTATCTTTAGTGTTGTACTTATCTTTATTGAGCAAAAAAACACTTACTTTTTGATTTGTTTGGTTTTGTTTTGATTCGCTCTGTGGACTAAATTTTTTCAAACTATTTACAATGTTGCCTTTGTAGTTAACATACAAGATAATCGTGAAAATAAGCGAAGCAAATAGCAGAGTATAGCTTTTATTTTTACTATTCATAGGCTTATATTCTACATCACAAAGTTTGATTATTTCTGATAATAATTGTTTATGTTTGCTTGTGTCTTAAAGTTTTATTGTAGGTTACAATATTGATTTGACTTGGCGCGGTACCAGAGTGGTTAATGGCGAGGTCTGCAAAACCTTCGTTCGCGGGTTCGAATCCCACCCGCGCCTCAAGATTAACAAATAAAATCTAAGAACCAAACAGAAAGGGTCATATGGAATTTCTTATTCCTCTAGTGATTTTTTTATTTCTGATTTCTCTCAAGCAAGTTAATGAATACGAGCGAGGGGTGGTTTACACCATGGGTCGCTTTTCCTACATTCTAAGTCCTGGTTGGAAGTTGATTATTCCCATCTTCCAATCTTTTAGAAAAGTTGACATTCGCATCAAGGCTGATGATGTGCCTAAGCAGGATACTATCACTAAAGATAATGTTTCTTGCAAAATGAACGCGGTAATTTATTACAAAGTGAGTGATGCAGCCAAAACGATTAATGAAGTGGAAGATGTGACTTATGCGGTTTTACAATTGGCACAGACCACTATGCGTCGAGTAGCTAGTGAGGCTACTTTGGATGAATTGTTATCTAATCGTGAAAAAATTGCAGCAGAAATTTTGGAAATTGTTGAAAAGCACGCTGCCACTTGGGGTATTGATATTCAGAGTGTCGAGCTTAAAGACATCGAACTACCAGAGTCAATGGTGCGTACTATGGCTAAACAAGCCGAAGCTGAACGTGAAAAGCGCGCCACGATTATTAATTCAGAAGGTGAATTGCAAGCGAGTGAGAATTTAGCTCAAGCTGCCAAAACATTGGCCACTAGTCCTGGAGCTTTGCACCTACGCACTCTCAATAGTATCAATGATATTAGTTCTGATCAGAGTAATACTGTGGTTTTTGCTGTTCCAGTTGAGGTACTCAAAGCGATTGAGGGTTTTGCAAAAAAATAATAACAAGGCATGAAATTTACTGAAAGAAGTTCACAACTGTTATTTTTGCTAGTCTTTTTGTTTATTTTATTACTTGGTGTATTTAGTTTTGACTTATCCAAGTATCAGCAAGGATTTTTTAACCTAAAGCAAAATTTACAAGCTGATTTTAGTGATAAGATTGTCATTTTTTACCAAGAACTTGCGAATCTTTCTAATTCGCAATCATCTGTTGATGATCGATTGCCTACCCCGACTCCAACTCCTTATGTCTATCATCTTCCAACTCAAGAACAAAAAAATTACGTTTTAGCTTTGGGAGCGATTTTATCTCAATACAACAATGAGAACATGACTAGCTTGAAGAGTAATCTCAATCCAACTGGTCTACGTTCGATGATGAATGAGTGGTGGGGCATTACTGATCGCCAGAGCGCTTTGGAGACTCTTGATTGGCTTAAGCGTGAAGGCCAACGCACTGAATACAACAATGTTTATGATGTGTTAGTCGTTGGAAACATCACTGATTGTAAGAGTTTACAGGATGTGGACCAGAGATTGTGTCGCGATAGCGATATTAAAGATATTCACGATATTGCCAAACAAGTTCATGATTTAGCTGGAGATAAAACGTTAATTGCTTGGGATTTTGCTCGCTTAATCAATGTGGCTCGCTGGTGCTACAGCATGGGTTGGATTAATGAAGAAGAGGCTTGGACTTACATTGTGCCAGCCGCTATCAAAATTCAATCAACATACAGCTCTTTTGAAGAATTTGGGCGTCATTACATCTATGGGCGAGCTTATTGGATGCGCGATCTGAATGCCAACAAACAACAAGAAAATATTTTAAAATTTTTGATTAACGAAAAAAACAGCACTCCGTGGACGACCATGAGTTGGCAGACTGATTTAAAATAATTATCTAAGCTGATTTTTTCAACCATTTCTTCTAGTGGAATTAACACTATGGGTAGTATATAAATACCCTTGTAATTTAGCCAATCACAAACATAAGTTTTAGAAAGGTTCTCAATGAAAATTGTCTCGATTCAAGCTAACGAAATTTTAGCTTCTGGTGGTTACCCAACCATTGAAGTGGTGGTAACTCTAGAAGATGGTGCGCAAGGCACTGCTTCGGTACCATACGGTGCCTCAGCCGGTAGTCATGAAGCAACAGTGATGATGGACGAAGACAAGAATCGTTGGGGTGGCAAAGGGATGCTTAAAGCCATTGCCAACATCAGTAAGCAAATTGCTCCTAGCTTAGTTGGTTTTGATGCTTATGATCAACGCGGCTTGGACGAAAAAATGATTGAGATGGATGGCACCCCAAACAAAGCTAGGCTTGGTGGAAATGCCATTTTGGCAGTTTCGATTGCCGTAGCCAATGCTGCTGCTAATAGTAAAAAAACTGAATTGTTTCAGCATATTATCGAGACTTTTCAAACTGGGGTAGATTTAAATCGACTGCCGCAGCCAATGGTGGTGGCAATTGAGGGTGGTAAGCACGCGGATGAAACCACTGATTTGCAAGAATTTTGCTTCTCCGCTATTCGTCGAGATACCTCAATTGCAGAAAATGTACGCATGATTATGGAAACTTATCACCAACTTGGCAAAGTGCTCAAAGCCAACAATCTCTCTACTAATGTCGGTAATGAAGGCGCCTTTGCTCCAAATGGTATTGTTAGTAACGAAGCTCCCTTTACCTACATGCTAGAAGCAATCAAGAATGCTGGTTATATTGCTGGGCAAGATATTGCTTTTTCCATTGATGCCGCTGCTAGTGAGTTTTACGTTGATGGTAAATATAATTTGAAGGTTGAAAAGAGATCTTTAAACGCTGATGAATTAATTGCCTATTACGCCACTTGGTTGGAAAAGTATCCAATTGCCACTATGGAAGACATGTTGCAGGAAGATGATTGGGCCAACTGGCCCAAGCTTAAAGTGATCACTGATCAACACCATGTGCCACTGATTGGTGATGATTTGACGGTCACTAACGTAGAGCGTTTGCAAAAAGCAATTGATGAAAAGGCCATTTCTGCTATTCTGATCAAGCTTAATCAAATTGGCACTTTAACTGAAACTGTCGATTGTTGCATGCTAGCCAACAAAAATGGCTTAATGACCACTACTTCTCATCGTGGTGGCGGTGAAACCAATGATGCCACTATGGTTGATGTGGCGGTGGCTGTTGGCTCAGCTTTTATTAAGGTGGGTCCGACTCGTGGTGAGCGTGTTGCCAAATA
Organism: uncultured Pseudomonadales bacterium; assembly: GCA_964537665.1. Classification (GTDB taxonomy): domain Bacteria; phylum Patescibacteriota; class Microgenomatia; order UBA1400; family PJMF01; genus UBA1364. The sequence goes on along the minus strand of CAZIBP010000027.1, from coordinate 7,894 downwards.
TAATCGCTTAATGGCAATTGAGAGAATTTTACGTAAATAGTATGAAAAAACTACTCCTCATTATTCTTGATGGCTTTGGCATTTATAGAGATTACCCTGGCAATGCTGTGTCACTTGCCAAAATGCCAACTTATCATCAACTATGGAATAATTATCCACATGCGCAATTGAGTGCCTCTGGTTTAGCGGTAGGTTTAACAGAAGGCCAAATTGGTAGCTCAGAAGTAGGACATCCCGCAATTGGTGCAGGTAGAGTGATTTATCAAGATTTAGTTAGAATAAAATTAGCAATCGAAGATGGTAGTTTTGCACGAAATGAAGCTTTCGCTAAAGTTTTTAACCATGTCAAAAAAAATAATTCCAGTCTTCACATAATGGGTTTGCTTAGCAAAGGAGGAGTACACTCTCATCAAGATCACATTTTTGCACTACTGCGTAGTGCTCATCTAGCCGGAGTAAAGAAGATTTATTTACACGCTTTTACTGATGGGCGCGATGTTGAGCCTTTTAGTTGTGAAGCAGACAGTTTTCATCTGTTAGAACCAGTTCTAACAGAAACAGGTGCCAAGTTGGCTAGTATTGCTGGGCGTTACTACAGTATGGATCGGGATAATAATTGGGATCGTACCGACATATCTTTTTTTGCTTTAACTAGACGAGAAGGTTTGCGCGCTCAAAATTATCATCAAGCAGTTACTGATGCTTATGCGAGAAAAGAAAGCGATGAGTTTATCAAACCAACTTTATTAAAAGTATCTGACGAAAAAGCTGCAACTATTAAAGAGCATGATGGAGTAATTTTTGCCAATTTTCGCAATGATCGCACTCGACAGTTGACAGAAAGATTTTTAAAAAAGAAGCTGGATGATTTATGTTTTGTAACAATGACGAAATACAAAGATGATTATGATTTGCCAGTTGCTTTTGTTCCACAGATAATCAACCAAACTTTAGGTGAGGTTCTGTCTGAAAATAAGCTCAAGCAATTGCGCATTACTGAAACTCAAAAATTTGCTCATCTAACTTTTTTTCTTAATTGTAAGCGTGAAGAGCCATATTATCTTGAAGATCGTTTGATGTTTGATTCAAACAAAGAAGTGACCAATTTTGATGAGGATCCAGTGATGCAGACAATTAATATTGGCAATAAAATTGCGGAGAAAATGACAACCGCTAATTATGACGTAATTTTTACCAATCTTTGTAATGGTGATATGGTTGGTCATACTGGTAACATACCAGCTACAGTTAGAGGATTGGAAGCTGTTGACCAAGCTTTATCTACAATGCTTAATTCAGCCAAAAAGAATGGTTATATCATGATAATTACTGCAGATCATGGTAATTGCGAACAAATGTTAAGTGACAATGGAGATATGTTAACGGCTCATACAACTAATCCAGTGCCTTTTATTTTAGTTGATTCTGCAACTAAAAAACTTAAACGCGATCATGGCATTTTAGCCGATATTGCTCCAACTATGTTAAAATTATTAGGAATCGAAAAACCTAAAGAAATGACTGGGGAAAGTTTAGTTTAATTTGTATGTTATTAATTTTTTAAGAAAGGCCATTTATGTCAGGTTACAGTGTCCAACTTGAGCAAGCAACTCTCGCTAATAATAATTTTCGCAAAGTGCTTTACACCGCTCCTCATTCCCAATTGGTCTTGATGTGTTTGCAACCTATGGAAGAAATTGGTCTCGAAACTCACGCAGAACACGATCAATTCATTCGCGTTGAAGCAGGTGAAGGTAAAGCTATTATTGGCGGTGAAGAATTCTTTTTGGCTGATGGTGTGGCGATCGTGATTCCTGCTGGTAGTGCTCACAACGTGATTAATACTTCTCCCACTGATTTGATGAAGCTTTATACCATCTACACTCCACCAGAACATAAGGACGGAACTGTTCACGCAACGAAGGCAGATGCTCTAAATCACCCAGAACACTTCTAAGCTTTCTTATAGATCTAAGATCAATTGGATAGCTTCAACAATGCCATTGTTTTCTTGAGTAGCGACAATTTTGTTTGCGATGGATTTAAGTTGCAAAGGAGCGTTACCCATAGCGATTTTAAAACCACAGTTAATTAAAAGTGGGTAGTCGTTGTGGCCGTCGCCAACGGCTGCCAATTCTTGCAAATCCAGGTTAAGTAACTTTGCCAGTATTTTAAGTGCATTCTCTTTGCCAGCTTGATCGCTGTTAATGTCGATGCCAAAACCCCTTCTACTAGTGATTTTAGCCAAATGCAGACCATTTAATTGGTTTTTAATGTTTGCAATTAATTGATCAATTGTTTGCTCAGTATAAGCAGGAAAAACTACGACTTTTGGAATTCTAGCCGGATTAATATTAGCCAGATCATCAAATTGAGTACCGGCTCCAAATTCTTTTTCAATTTTGCCGTTTTGCGTGTAGGCTAAATTGCCGCTTTCAGCTGCAAATTCAATTTGGTGTTGCGAGTCTAAGAAGCTAAGCAATTTGCTTGCTGCTTTCTGTTCTATGTATTTAGCCCAAAGTACTTTGCCATCTTTGGGGTCAACTATTTCTGAACCACCTCTAACGATGATGGGGTGTTGTAAATTTAGCTGTTTGGCAATCTCCCCTACCACACCTTGATACATCCTACCAGTTGCAATGGTAAAAATTTTACCCCGAGCAATAAAATTGCTTACTGCCTGCAATGTTAGCTCACTTAATTGGTGGTGATGATCAACTAAAGTGCCATCGTAATCCGAGACAAGTGCCTTAATCATAATGGGCGTATTGTAATATAATTTGCTATATGAACAAACTAGTAGTCGGATCCACAGCTCCAAATTTCAATCTTCCAGATCAAAATGGTCAATTCCACCAATTGAGTGACTATCAAGGTAAATGGTTGCTACTCTATTTCTATCCAAAAGATAATACTCCTGGTTGTACCACTGAGGCTTGTTCAATTCGAGATAATTGGGCTGATTTTACTAAGTTTAATGCGGTAGTCTTGGGGGTGAGTGCTGATTCGGTGACAAGTCACGGTAAATTTGTTCAGAAATTCAGTCTTCCTTTTCCCCTTTTATCTGACGAAAATAAGGTGGTTCTATCAGCCTATGGAGTTTTGGTCGAAAAAAGCATGTTTGGCAAAAAGTTTTTGGGAATTAAACGCAGCTCTTTTTTAATTGGTCCACAGGGAAAAATTGCTAAAATTTATGAAAAAGTTAAGCCACTAACTCACGCTAGCGAAGTACTCAAGGATTTACAAGAATTTATTTCTGCAAAGTAGATTTGAATCTACTTTAGTGGGCAAACACCAATTTGCCACAAACCTTTTTGTGCTATTTTTGCTTGTTTTTCCGCTGCAGCCAATTTATCTTGATATTTGATATCTGGTGGATATTTAGACGCGACGGCGTAGCCGTCGCTAACTAGTTGTTCATTAACTGAAAGGTTGCTCGTCTCCAGATAAACATAGCGCAGCAGGCGACCATATTTGTCTGTTTCTGAAACATCTTTCTCTAAATAGATTGTTTGATTGGCGATAAGTTCTTTATTGCGGTCACTAGCTTGTTGGCCAAAGCACTGTACACTGCGGTGAGGATCAACTGTTTCTGGAGTATTAATGCCAATATAACGCAATTTTTTGACTGATCCGCTAGCTGTTTGAATTTCGATCGTATCGCCATCGATAACCCTTAGAACAGTGGCTTTTTCCAGTTTTAAAGTAGCTGAATCACTGGCATTAGTTTTTTCATTAACCAGCTGAGTGGTTCCAGTTTGAATTTGATGGTTTTGTTCTTTATTCGGATTTTCTTGACCAATATTTTTGGGTACAAAAATTATCCAAAATAGTAGAGCAACTAGGCTAAATAAGAGCTGTTGATTTTTTTTACTTAGTCTCATAACTAATTTATTATATAATCAATGCTAGATGTTATTAAAAGCAGTCAAGTTACTTTTTTTCTCAATTTTATTTTTAGCAGTTATTGCTTTTTTCTTGAGTAGCGTCAATGAGAGAAATTTACTTGCTCAGACAATCCTTCAGAGCTTCAATAATTTCATTACTAAACAAGCTCAAATTGCAACTCCAGCCGCTGTGGTTAATAAATTAGATCCAAAAATTATTGCCGAAATTTCTCTCAGAGCTACTCTGACTCCTACGCTTGCTCCAACTAAAAAACCTACTCCAGCTGATCCTTACGTAAATGATCCAGATTTAAAAAATGCGGCTTGGGGACAAGCGATTCAAGTGAGCGAAACTGGTTACAGAATGAAAGTTGGTTTTGATTCTACTATGGCTACAGCAACAGAAACTTTTCAAGCACTTAATCATTATCGTTATACTAAGGGTAAGTCTAATTTAACTTGGGATGATCGTTTGGCAAAATATGCTCTAGAACGGGCTACCTATATTTGTAAAAACGGTTCTGATGGTCATGCGGGTTTTAGTAATTATGTCGACAAACAAGAGGGCTATAAAACACTTGGTTTTTATAGTCTTGGTGAGAACATGAGCACGCACATGCGTTTTACTGGCACTCACCTTATTGAATGGATGTATGCGGCTGATCCAGCTCATGACGGTAACCAATTGGGAGATTGGAGTCATGTAGGTGTAGGAATTTATGAAGATTGTTCTGCTTTGATTTTTGGTAATTTAATGATTTAATTTTTAGTGGTTTCATTTGATTGGTTGAGCTTGAACAATAAATCTTTTTTGATCCATAAATCCTGAACAGGTGTAAAGAGTGAGAATTTCTTGTTTACTGGGGAGTAAATAGTCAATTTGATCAGGATTAACTTCGACAATTTTTTTTACTTGGTATTGATGCTCGACTCCGTCGTTTGTTGTGATGGTAACGATTTCCCCTCCTTTTAAAGCACGAATGTTTCCAAGAATTTCACGCTTATTATGGCCGTAGATAATAATATTGCCATTTTCACCAGGATTAGCGGAAGAAGCCAAGTGTGAAGCCTCTCGATCAGCAATAGTCCAATTGTTATTGACTAGGATTTGTTCGGTAATTTCTGTATCTAAAAACCATTGAATATAAATCCTTTTGGGTTGAAAGGCAAAATCTGTTTGTTCGTAACTGATGTATTTAGCAAGTAAATTTTTGTCTAAAGAGAGGGATTGCCAACGCAGGTACCAATGTAGTGAGGAAATGGCCATAAAAAATATCCCTACAGTGATTAAGACTATAGGGATATTAAATTTAAATTTCTGTTTTTGTTGCTTTTTATTTCCTCTTTTTGGCATTAAGTTTGGCACCTATTGCAGTCATTGTAGCACCACTGAGGCCAACAATACTCATTATGACATCTTCAAAAACACCAGTTTCAGCATAAGTATTGGCACCAAGCACACGATTGTCGTTTCCACCAATACTAGTCTCAATTTTGCTCATTCCGCCCATTTCTTGACAATTAGTCTCTTGAGTGGCTTTGGTTTCTTGAGTAGGATAACCGTTATTGGGAACAGCTTTGACAACTGCTTCGCCAGTGAAGGTGAAATCTACAGAAGCGCGACCATCTTTGTTGGTATAAGCATTTTTTTGCATGCCATTATAACTAAAGACAATTAATACATCTTGGATAGGATTGTTGTCATTTTTAAGATCCATTTCAGCTTTAAAATCATATTCTTCACATGTTAATTTTGGGACGTACAAACTAGAGTGTTCCTTACCAATTTCTGGGGTAGGAGTTGGGGTTGGAGTTGGTGTAGGTGTAGGTGTAGGTGTAGGTGTAGGTGTAGGTGTAGGTTCTTCTTCACATGCTTCAGTGGCAGCGCACTCTATTTCTCCACAATCACCTTGAATTGTGCCACCCTCGTAATCACAAGTAGTTGGACAAGAGATAGTTTCTTCACATTCTGGAAGTCCAGGAACTTTGCAGTTATTGGTGTAAATATCTTGACCTGCAGTCCAATTTAATCCTGAGTGCACATCAGAAACTGGAGGAATAATGTCTCCCCAATAATCACCATTTGCCATACCTGTGGTAAAAAGTGGACCCTGATGTTCTAAATAGTGATCGCCGTTACCGATTCCATCAATACTACTGTTATCGACAGTAATTTGTCTGTAAGGGTTTTTAATCGCGTTGGTACGATGACAAATTTCTACATTTTCTTTGCGATCAGCAAAGGCTTGTCTAATTAAATTTTTTGGTAAACTTACATTCTGCGCACTAAAAAGCAACATGCTGAAGGCGCAAAGAGCCATACTGAAATGCTCACTAACTTTGGGGATTATTTTCATATTTTTCAATGTTTTTGATAGATCTATGTCTTTATTGGTCAGACTGAGCATATCTATCAATATAATAATGTATATAAGTATATCATAAAATATCAAAAAAACAATTCTTTACATCAATAAATTAGGCAAAAGTGGATATTTAATATGACTTAAGCTATAATAGGCCAATAATGTTATTAAATAGCACTCACCATAGCGCTTGGTATTACGCCCCACAGGGAGGTGTGTGTTTTTAATGTCTTAATTTCATAAATTAGTCAAATCACAAACCTCCTTTTAGGAGGTTTTTTTGTGTTTGGAAAGGCAAAAAATGCCAACAAAATTAAATAATAAAAAACAAAAAGAAGGCATGCAAAAACTTTATGCTTTCTTGGAAAAAAGATCAGTTGATTTGTCACTCAGCGAGAATCCACTTGGATGCTCTCCTTTGGTTGTTAGTGCTTTGAAGAAGATCGCTATCAGTTTCAATGATTACCCAAAAGCAAATGGTTTTTTACTCAAGTCAGATTTGGCTGGAAAATTTAATTTAGAATCTAAGAATTTTTTCATTGCTAATGGTTCTGAGGCAATTATTATCAATTTGCCAAGAGTTTTTGGTCAAATCGATGGTGAAATAATTATGCCAGCCCTAACCTTTCCTATGTTTGAGATTAGTGCTCAACTGGGCAAACAACGAGCAGTTCTAATCAAAATGAAAGCTGATCTTAGCATTGATTTAGTTGCAATACTTACAGCTATAACAAGTAAGACGCGCATGATTTTTCTTTGCAATCCAAATAATCCTACCGGAAATGTTCTGAAAAAAAGTCAAATTCTAGACTTTATGGCTCAAGTTCCAGAGTCAGTTTTATTAGTTATTGATGAGGCAAATATTGAATTTGGTGGTGACAGCCTGATTAATGAAATCTCGAATAGGAAAAATTTATTGATTATTAGGACTTTTTCCAAAGGATTTGGTTTAGCCAATCTGCGAATTGGTTTTATTGCGGCTAATGAAAACCTAATTACAAAATTAGAGGCAGAAACTCAACCTTTTCCGATTAGTGGTTTGAGTGAAAATTTAGCCAGATTTGCTTTGAGGGATGCAGATTTTATCGATCAGAGTCAAAAGTTTATTGACCAAGAACGTCGATTGATGAGTAAAACTTTACAAAGACTTAGTTTTAAAGTTTTTCCTTCAGGAGCAAACAACCTCTTTGTCCAGATTCCACCTTCAATCTCTGTAAATTTATTTGCCAAGTTCTTAAAACAAGCTGATATATCAGTAGTTACCGGAGATAATTTTAAAGGCTTTGATAATCGCTTTTTCCGAGTCAGCATTAGAAGTGCAGAGGTTAATCGCAAATTTTTGAAGGAATTAGAATTGAGACTGAAATCAAAATTAGCGGTTTTTTAAACACGATGCTTATTTTGTTTTGCTAAAATTCACAAAATTTTCGTACTCTGCTCTTGAAACAGCCCATCTCGCTGGAACCATATTAGAAACATGATCTATATCTTTCACATCAACCTCGAGATGAATAATTGCGTTAGCGAGATCAACAATAGCGGGATTAAATAATAAAAAAGAGCGTCTTATACGCTCTTTTTTATAATGTGACCCCAACGACACTCAGTTTGAACCGCTACTAGCCCATTTTGAGCAGCTTA
>CAZIBP010000026.1:0-14179 GCA_964537665.1 uncultured Pseudomonadales bacterium | reverse complement strand
GCGAAGACTACATTCACCGCATCGGCAGAACTGGCAGAGCCGACAAAACTGGAGTAGCACTGACTTTTGTGGGGTAGATTAAAGAAATTTTTATCTTTTACGTAATTTTAGAACACACATCGCACTAAAATCTTTAAAAAGATAACATTTTTCCTATATAATTCTAGATATGAGAGCACCATTTCAGGTTCTAATTTTTCCTTATTTGATTATCAATAATCAAATAAGTTACTGTATTTTTAAGAGATCAGATTTGCAAATATGGCAAGGAATCGCTGGTGGAGGTGAAAATACCGAAAATGCTTTGGAAGCTGCTAAAAGAGAGTCTTTTGAAGAAGCTGGTATAAGTGCTGATCATAATTTTCTAAAACTCGAATCCATTGGTTACATTCCAACGAAAGAAATTAGTAGTCTTGTTTGTAATCCAAAATTACTTAATGTTCCAGAGTATTCTTTTGGAGTGCAATTGCAAACCAAGTTAATAAAAATACAAAAGGAACATAGCAAGTATTTGTGGCTGCCTTTCCTGAAAGCACTTAATAAACTTAATTTTGAAAGCAACAAGCTGGCTATCAATGAATTGAATAAAAAACTACTTGAATCTTTTTAATCGCTTGTTTAATCTAAAGTCCTATAACTATATACAAATAGATCAAAATATGTTATTATGCTCAGCTATTATGAACGAAAACCCTCTTCTTCATCTCCGTAGAGATGATTTACCTGGAAGATTTAATGAAGCTAGCATGCTTATAGATCAACAGGCTCGTTTAGAAGCTATCAATAGTGGCAAAATTGTTCCACCATACGAAGTTATCATTCATCCATCTGGTGTTTGTAATCTTGGTTGTGAGTGGTGTATTGGTGCCCGTATCTTGGATGGTAGTAAAAATGCCAAACCAACAGATCGTCTCAAAAGCCGTCTAACTAATCCAAAAGTGATGGAAAAAGTTATTGGTGACATGCTTGCTTATGAGAGAGAAGGTTTTAGAATTAACAACTTTTCTTTCTCTGGTATTACTGGAGAACCAATGGTAGCTAAAAATGCTTTTAGGCTTGCTGTAGATATGCTTAAAGCAGATAAAGATCGTCCTGTACGTGTTGGTATTTTTAGTAATTCTGCTTTGATTGATGATAATTTAATCCAAACTTTACTAAAAATGGATTACATCAATGTTAGTTTGGATGCTGCTACTCCTGAAACTTTTGCAAAACTTAAATACGCTGGTTTAGAAGCTGGCAAAGGTATGTACGATCGTATTATTACCAATATCACTAAGCTTGTTCAAGCTAGAAATGAATCTGGTAGTAAATTAGCCATCAATGCCTCTATGATTTTGCATCCAGATAATTTTCATGAACTGTATGATGCTGCTGTTTTATTAAAGGGAATTGGTGTAGATGTTTTACGCATGAAACAAGATATTTCCGGTGGCAGACTTCTTTCTTCAGAGCAACTAAAACAAGCTTCTGCTTTGGTGAGTGAAACTGTAGCTTTGCAAAATGATGATTTTAAATTTATTCAGATTCATCATTTGGATAAACCTCCAGTCACTAAACGTCAATTCCAGAATTGTCGTGTTACTGATCTCTGGGGTGCTGTTGGTTCTGATGGTAGTGTTTTTCCATGTAACTACAATGCTCTTGTTGGTGTTGAGCCTTATGGTAATGTAATCGAACAAACTTTTGAAGAAGTTTGGGAAGGTGAAAAACGTTTGGAAATGAAAAAACGTTTGCCAGAGGGATGTCCTCCTATGTGCGATCCTTTCAAAACTAGAGCTAACCTTTTACTTGAACTTGCTGCTAAAGCAAGGGAAGAATTCGGTGCTGAAAAAGCCAATCAGTTTGTTGAAGAATTGATTACTGGAAAAATTAGTTAAACGCTTATGTCAAAAATAGAAGAAGGTCTTCATTCTTATGGTGAGCCACCATTCGGTAGTGTTTACGACGAGGAAGAAGTTCAAGTAGTCAGTCAAGTACTTCGTGAATCAATGGTCCCAACTGTTGGTTTTCGAGCTGAGCGTGAGACTCTTTCTTTTGAAGATCATTTTCGCACTTTAAGTGGAGCTGACCACGCTATTGCTTTTAATGGTGCTGGTGGTGCGCTTGATTTGCTTTTGCGCTACCTCGATTTACAAGAAGATGATGAAGTTATCTCTTGTTCAAATAATTTTGCTGGAACTCATTTAGCTATTATTGGTAGTGGTGCCAGATTAATTTTAGCTGAACCAGATCCTCAAACTGTCAATCTTGATCCTGCTGATTTAACTAAACGCCTAACTGCCAAAACTAAGGCGATTGTAGTGACTCATATGAATGGTCTTGCTGCTGATATGGATGAAATCACTAGAGTTGTAAATGCAGCTTATCCAGAGGGCCAAAGACCAAAAATTATTGCAGATGCTGCCAGATCAATGGGCACCACTTATAAAGGCAAACATCTTGGTACCGAAGCTTGGGCTACTTTTTTTAGTTTTCAATCAAAAAAAATGTTAACTACTTTGGGTGAGGGTGGTATGGTAACCACTAACGATCATGAATTAGATGCAATTTTGCGACAATATCGCTCGTTTGGTAAAAATGAGGGTTGGGGTAGTAATTATAAAATGACTAAATTGCAGGCTGCTGTTGGTGATGTGCAATTACGTAAGTTACCAACTTTACTTGAGGGTAGAAGAACCTTGGCTGCTGCACGCAACGAAGCTTTTTCTCATCTTGATGGTTTAGTTATCCAAAAAGATACTATATATAGTGAAAGTTCATATTATTTATATACTATGATTCTGCCAGAAACTTTTTCTGCTGCTAAGCGTGATGCTTTACGCAAAATACTGGATGAAGAATACGGTATTGGCACTGTAGTTGGCAATCCACCAACTTACAAATTAAATAAACTAATAGCAAAATATGTTAAAGGCCAAATTTTACCAGTTGCAGAGTCACTTGGAGACAGAATTATTTGTTTACCAATTCATCCTCAAATTACGGAAGAAACCAACCAATATATTATAGATTCGTTTAGTGCAGCCTACAAAAATTGTCATGGAAATTCCTAACTTTTGTCTCACTGAGGTCTTAAGTCATTATTTCGAAGAACCGGAAAAAGCCGAAGTGCTAACCGTTATTCAAGATAATGTTTTATTATTTCAACTAGGTGAGAAAAAATATGTAGTTAAAAGATATCCACCAGAATTTTCTGCAGCACGTACAGATTTTATTACCAGAGTTCATAATTCAGTTAATCGTGCCATGGGTTTTGCCCCATCAGTTATCCCAACTCTAAGTAAACAGTTGTATGTTGATTTGGGTGAATACACTTATGATCTAACTGAATTTGCTAGCAGCGAAATAATTAAGAGTGAAGAAGTTGAGGATGTTGAGGGATTCTTTCGCATGATTGGTGCTTTTGTTGGCTCACTGCACACTTCAATGGCTCAATTTAATATCACCAATGAACATGATTTGGAGGCTTTGTTACATATCAATCCACCGAATGGAGATCATTTTTCTAAGTTGTTGGAAAAATATTGTGAGGAAAATGTTGATGAAGAATGGCAGGAAATATTAAGAAAAAAAATGAAAATAGCCAACTCTTATTCTCCTGTTATGACTAGAGCTGCCAATAAGTTTCCAAAAAATATTGTCCATGGCGATATTTACATGAAGAATTTATTGTTTGATGAGAACCATCAGGTTAAGGGTGCAGTGGATTTTGCTCGTGCAGGTATTTTTTATAGATGTTATGAAGTTTTTAGATCATTTATTCAAATTAATAAGTTTTTTCATGGAGAAAAAATTGTCCCAGCTCATCTAAAGATTTTTTTGGAAGGTTATTTGAGTACCAATAATTTAGAAGTTAGTGAGCTTAAGTCTATGTTAAGTCTATATATTTATACTCAAGCAGCTGATGTAACTTTTTTTGATGTAGATACTGTTAAAAATGGTGGTGATAAAGCTGACTATGCTAAATTTAGATTTAATAGCTTATTGTCATTACACAATCAACATCATATTTTGCAATCCACCATTAATGAGTTGCAAAAAGTTATAGAAAAAGAAATGGTTGAACAGGTTTTTGAATTGGATAGTGTAAGCGTAACTTTAAGATCTGCTGATCCTGATGCTATAAATTCTTGTCATAATTATTTCGATAGTTATGCTGGTTGCCAAGCATCTTCTAAAAAAGATCATTGGTTAGTAGAGGACACTGTAGATGATCTTTTACAAGAGAGTTCACTTATTGTCGATGATGATATCAAAAAAATCAGTATTATTAGGAATAGTGCAGATTATAAGATGGTCATGAGAGTGATTCGTAGCTTAATGATGTATGAAGACGCTTGTGATGGAAAAGTTATGTTTAAAGGAGCAGCTCTAGTTAATGATAATGGAAAGGGTGTGGTTCTTTTTGGTGATAAAGGTGTTGGAAAAACTTCTACAATATTGGATTGCTTGCTTAATGATGATTCTAGATCTAGTTTTGTAACTAATTCTCATGTATCCCTAAAAGTCAAAGAAGACGAAATAATTGCTTATGGTTATCCAATGGCTACCGGAGTTAGACTCAACGCTTTGGAAGAAATGAATGAAAGTGGTAGTCCATATATTATTCCTTTACTTGAAGATCTTAAATCTAAGGGCGCTTTTGGAACTGATGGCAGAGCTTATATAGATCCAGGAGAATTGGAAAGTTATTTTACCAATTCAGTTGAGAGTTGCACCTCTGTTGATGCTATAGTTTTAGTGCAAACAGTCCCATCTGATCAGGAACCATCGCTGCGTGTCATGGATCAAGGAGAAGTAGAAGGATATTTGCAGGGATATTATCTAAAACATAAAAATCGTGATGAAATTGGTTTACAACAATTGTTAGTTCCTAGAGAAACAGATCCTAATCCAGCCATTCAAAAAATTTTAGCTAAAGGTAAATTTTATTTATTATCTTCCAATGCAGCTCATGCTAAGGAAGTTACTGCTTTACTCAGTGGAATATAAAATGAAAAACGAACTTTTAGATTGGCTTAATGGTCCAGTGACTCATCTGCACATTAGACATCAGAGTGAGAATCAACAGACTGGTTCTGATGAATTTCGTCAGTTTAATCATGCTATGGCTATTGAATACTTACGTCTTTTATCTGGAGAAAGTGACATTCGTATCACTGATACCAATCATGCCATGCTGTCTTTTACTGATATTGATAACCTAAGAAGACCAGAAACAGAGGATAAAGAAGTTTTTAAATCTCGTCTAATCAAGCAAGCTTCAGATGAAACTTTGAAAAGAATAATTGAGATAAAAAAAGAAAATAATTCTAAAGTAATTGTTGGTATTGAAGCAGACATTATAGATGACGAAGGTCATTTGAGTCTCAACGAGGAGTGTTTAAGAGAGTTAGATTATGTGGTGGCTTCTTTTCATCGTTTTATTTGGTCAGTTTTTTCTGAAGAAAAAAACTACACAGTTGATTATATCGTCAATCTGTATTTAAAAGTCTTAGACAATCCGCACGTGACTGTACTTGGTCATCCAGCCAGACCATCAGCTAGAATAATTGGGCAGATTAATGCGATTGATTATTTACCTATTCTTGAGAAGATGCACGCAAAAGGAGTTGCTTTTGAAGTTAACGTTTTAAATGATCTGGGTGCTGATGAGGAAAAAGTGAATAGAGATGTCATTAAAATATGTGTGCAACTGCAAGTGCCATTAGTGTTTAGTTTAGATTTTCATGCATTTTCTGAATTAGAAATTCTAAAAGATTTACCAATTGAAAATCAATTTAGCGAAGAAAATTTATCAACTGTTTTTAAAAATAATGATCAAGTTCACTTTAGAATTTTTAGAAGATTATTTAAAAATTTATCTATCTTAAAAGAACTTGGTGTAGAAAAAGAGATGGTTGTTAATCATAGTGATCAAAACTTTAATCAGTGGCTAGCTGCTCGCAAAGAAGTTGCGATCTGCAACTAAAACCTTTTTCTCTCTGGATTTCCTCCTAAAAAACTTTCTGAGGCTTTGGTAAACAATTCTTTATGACCGTCTGCAATTTGCACGTTACATAGCTCATTTGGATTAAGGAAACGAATCTCTTGCCCTTCAAAACATTGAATTTCTTGCTTGCCGTCATACGGAGCATAATAATAATTATGCTCAATAATTAATCCGCTTTCTAGGGTTACTTCATCATTAGATAAAAAACGTAACTGTTCTGGACTAATTACGTATCCGGTTTCTTCTAAAAGCTCTCTAGAGGCGGCAGCTTGCAAGCTTGGGTCTTCGCCTTCAGTCATTCCGCCACCACATGTAGCCCAAACATTTGGGTTAAAAATTTTTGGATTATTGTCTCTTAGTTGTGCTAGAACTGATCCATCCTCTTTTACTAAAATGACACCAACGCATCTAATCCTCTTTAAATTACTATAAAACTTTATCATAAATTTTATTTTAAATGACAAATAAAGTGAATAATACCACAACTATTTCCTCCTTCTCCTCCTCAAGCTCCACTCCAAAACAATCCTTACTAAAACAACTAGTAAAATCAAAATCGTCACAATCAAGCTTAAAGCTGGCGGCGTTTGCATGCCATCTTTCAGCCAGCTGAGCCAGCGAGCTGACTTGAGCAAAAAAACGTGCAACAAAACTAAAATTAAACCTAAATAGCCTGTTCTTAGAATTAAACGCCATAGCTTAGCTCCGAGCAACCTAATGGCTAACTGATTGGAAATTATCGCCATTAAAGCAAAAATTAAAAAAGCTAACAATCCAGTTAAAATAGGCCACTGCCAATTTTGCCAAGCAAAATTATTAAGTAAATTTTGCAAAACTAAGCGAGACAAAAATAAGTGATAAAGAGCAAAAAAGAAACCAACGACTCCAATATATTTGCGATAAATCACCAATCGGTCAGCAAAATTAAAAAAATAAGCCAAAGCACTCATCAACATCGATAAACTAATTAACAAAGTGGCACTGTCTGCCACAGCTTTATTGAGAATATTTGGCAATTTTTGCCAATCAAGATACAAGTAGGTTAAAAAAAAGACTAAAGCAGCAAAAAAAATCGCTTTAGCGTAAAATTTCAATTCCAGAAAGAATTTGTTTTTTCGGCTAATAATCATTTCAAATTTCTGATGGCTTACTGCAAATTGAGAATTATTCTAGACAAAGTCTAAATTATCTGCAAGTATAAAGGAATATGTCTAAAACTTACCAAACTCCTTTTTTTATTGATGACGAATCTTTGAAGAAAATCAAATTGGTTGCTGTAGCCTATTCTCATATCGATCGGGAAGATTTCCCGACTCAAGGTTCTTATGATGCTGAAGTGGAAGTGGAGGATCGGGCTGAAGAAGTGATTGCTGAAGTAGCTAAATTGGGAATTGCGGTGAAGGGTTATGCTGCTAATCAATATTTCTTGACTAATATTTTGGTCGATAAACCAGACTTAGTTCTCAATTTGGTTGATACCGTTCGAGGTAGAGATGGCTTGCAACCAGCTATTCCTGGTGCACTGGAGCTTTCTGCAGTCAAATACACCGGCTCAGGCCTCAAAGGTCTGGTTTTGGGCAATGATCGCCACATGTTTAAACAAATGCTAATTGCTCACGATATTCCCACCCCAGCTTATAAATTTATCAAGGATATGCGTTCCAAAATTCCAGCTGATCTTGGTTTACCTTTGATTATCAAGCTTAATGAAAGTGGTGGTAGTGTCGGCATTGACAATAAAGCTGTTAAAGAAACTATAGAAGCTGCCACCAAGAAAATTGCCAAGATGCTTGAACAGCACAAAATGCATGTCATTGCTGAGCAATTCATTGGTGGACCAGAAATCACAGCAGTCATCTTTGATGATGGCCACAAAAAACATGTTTTCTTGGGTCAGAAAATGTTCCGCATCAAACCGGATGGCAAACATGACTTCACCAGTTTGGAAAGTTATGAAGATGTCAAAGCCTATTATTACAGAATTCCAGAACAAGACGTAATTGATCGCATTACTCCACTGGTGGTACGTTCATTTGAAACTTTAGACTATCGCGACTACGCTAAATTTGATATTCGCTATGATGAGGCTAGTAAAACTCCTTATTTCATTGACTGTAATCCCAATACTGCTCTGGGACCAGACAAGGGTTTGCCCATGACTGAAGTTTTGGCGCTACACGGGGTGGAATTCACTCACTTATTGAAGAGTTTGCTTTGTAAGTATGCAGCGAAAATATAATCTTTATGCAAGTTCATCAGATTACACAGATTTCTGAAGCTCATTGCGGCGCAGCAGTGCTGCAAATGCTGCTAGAAACGCTTGGTGTCACAAGCTCCCAAACGATGATTGCTGAAGTGGCAGGAGTGGAAGATGTAATCGATGAGCAAGGCATGCGAGTGGATCAAATTGCGATTGCCTGCAATCGCATCGCCCCTCATTTAGTTTTTTGGTACAAATATTACTCTTCGCTCGAAGACATTAAATACTTGCTTAGTCGCGGCATCGCCATTGGAGTGGAATGGCAAGGCTTGTTTTATGACTCCATTGAGGAAGAACAGGCAGAAAAAGAGCAAGGAGAATATGGCCACTACAGCATTATTAGTTTTTTTGATGAAGAACTGGGACAATTGGTGATCGTGGATCCCTACAAAGATTTTGCCAGGCAAAATCGCATCTTTAGCTTAGAAACTTTCCTGGAACGATGGTGGGACACCAATGAAATCACCGATAAATTCACTGGCAAAAAAGAAATCGTTGAAGACACCCGTTTGCTATTTTTTCTCACTACTACTGAAGATTCGCTGCCTGAGGAAATGGGCTTCAAACAATTCAATATTGTGCAGTTCTAAGCATGCCATTTCAAACGTAGTGAATTAAGCACCACGCTCACACTGGAAAAAGCCATCGCCATCCCAGCAAAAGCCGGATTGAGTAAGACACCAAAAAGTGGATAAAAAAGCCCAGCTGCCAAAGGAATACCAACAACGTTGTAAGCAAAAGCCCAAAAAAGATTTTGGCGCACCACGCTCATCACTGATTTAGAAATAGCAATGGCTGTCTCCACTTTGAGCAAATCACCTCGCAAAATAGTGGCCTGTGAGGTCGACATTGCCACCTCTGTGCCAGTGCTCATGGCGATACCTACGTTGGCCGCTGCCAAAGCAGGCGCATCATTCACCCCATCTCCCACCATTGCCACGACTTCTCCTTTTTGCTGCAATGCTCTAACTTGGTCAAGTTTTTGTGCTGGTTGCACTTCCCCAATCGCTTGATCAATCCCTAGTTGTTTGGCAAAATGCTCAGCTGTATCCTGACGATCACCACTTAACATGACTAATTTGATACCCATTTTTTTTAGTTTGGTCACCGCTTCCTTGCTAGTGGCTTTGAGTTGATCAGCTACGATGATAATTCCAAGAATTTCTTGCTCATTAAGCAAATAGAGTAATGATTCTCCACTAGCAGCCACAAAACTTTGCACATTTGCTGGCAGAGTTTGTCTTTGTAGGACTGCTTTTTTGCTAAGTAAGAAATATTGCTGACCTTTAATTTTGCCAGTCACTCCCTCACCAGATAAATTCTTGAACTTATCTACCAAAATCAAAGGAATCTGGCGACGCAAAGCCTCATCGGTTACCGCTTTGGCCAAAGGGTGCTCTGAATTATTCTCTAAGGAAGCAGCCAAAGATAAAATCTCTTCTTCTTTTTGATCAGCAAAAGTAACAATCCGCTCTAAACTTGGTTTTCCAGTAGTCAATGTGCCAGTTTTATCAAAAACAATTGTTGTAACAGTGTGTAATTGCTCCAAACTTTCCGCATTTTTGATTAATATGCCTTGCTTGGCTGCACGACCCACCCCCACAATCATGGCAGTTGGCGTTGCCAAACCTAGCGCACAAGGACAAGCAATCACTAAAACAGCAATCATGCAACTCAAACCAAAAGCGAGAGCTTCTGAAAATGGCAGATCGACTCCTGGTAAAAATAACCAGGCTAATAAAGTTAAAATAGCAATGACTAAAACTACTGGCACAAAAATAGCTGACACTTGATCTGCCAAGCGTTCAATTGGTGCTTTAGAATTTTGGGCATTCTTGACCATTTCAACAATTTTGGCCAAAACCGTTGCCTGACCAACTTGTTTAGCTTCAACATACAAAACCCCATCAGCATTGAGCGTTCCAGTGACAACTCGATCATTAACTGTTTTTTGCAAAGGCAAAGATTCTCCAGTAATCATGGATTCATCAACCGCTGATTCACCATCTACAACCAAACCATCCACAGGAATACTACCGCCTGGTTTAATTTTGATCAAATCACCTACTTGCACTTGATCAATAGCAATTTCGACAAATTCTTGACCTCTTTTGACCAAAGCAGTTTTGGCTTGTAATTTAACTAATGAGGCTAAAGCCTCACCGGTACGTAATTTAGAACGCGCTTCCAAATATTTACCAAATTTAACAAAAGCAATTACAATAATCACCACGTCAAAATAAAGAGTTCGATGCAGACCAAAACGCAGCAAGAAATCCTGAAAAAATAAAGCAAAAACTGAATATAAATAAGCTGCTCCAGTCCCCAAACCAACTAAAGTATCCATATTAGCTTTACCAAAACGTACAAAAGCTAATAGAGCTCGAGTGAAACTGTTACCCATAACAAACAAAACAATACTGGCCAAAATGAACTGCAAAAACAACCAAATCTCCTCTGGAAAAGGCAAGACCGGAATAAAAGAGAATTTAGCAGCAGCCAATTCCCACATCATGGCTAAGAAAACAAACAAAGCAACCGGCATGAGAAATTCAATTTGCTCTTTTTCCTTATTTAGCTCCAACATTGCTGCGTGATCATGATGATTATCTTTTTGAATTTGGACGTTCGCAGTCAAGAGTTCATAGCCTAGTGGCTTGAGTTTCTGATTCATTATTTCTAGATTAGTCTGTTTGTCGTCATAACTGACCACAGCCTCTTCTGTGGCATAATAGCCAACTGCTTGACTAACTCCCTTAACTTTGCTTAAATTCTTGCCAACTACATTGGCGCAACTGGCACAGTGCATGCCTTTAACTTTAAAAGTAACAGTTTGCTTAGATGTCATACCACTGCTTTCTCCATGATTCTAATTGCTTGGAATTTTCGCTTAATGAACGATCAACTTCACTAGCTAAATTAAGAATTTCATTGCGCACACTTTTACGAGAAATTTCCCTGGCACTGTCAATTGCTTCCTGATGGTGAATCAGTAAAGCATTGAGTAGACGTAAGTCAAATTTGGCATCTTTTTCACCTAGATTAACCTTGTTAAATTGGGTAATTTGACGATCGTTATCATACCAGTTCTTTTTGTCCACATAGAGCTGCTTGATGCCCTCACGATCAGCAGCAATCACTGTATTGGCCAAATCTTTAATTTCTTGGCGATCGGTTTGAGCCAAAGCTTGTTCTAATAAATAAATTGCTGATAAATGATGGGCAATCATATTGTCAATGTAGCGCAAATCTACCCACTGATCAGCTGGACCTAGATCATGAGATTTTTTCATTATTATATTTTGCATCTGATATTCAGGAGCTAAATAATAACCAAAACCAACTCCTAATAAAAAAATTACAAAAAATAAAGCTAATTGCAAACCTTTTGACATAAATCCTTTACTTTGACTTACTAAAAACCTTCATAATTTCCTCAACTGCTTGCTTGCTGCGTCCTTCTCTGACGTGATCAACCACACAACAAGACAAGTGATTTTCCAACAACACTTCGTCAACTTTCTCTATGGCGCTACGCACAGCTTTGGTCTGGACCAAAACATCAATACAATAAGCATCTTGCTCAACCATTTGAATAATTTTGCCAAGATGCCCTCTAATAATTTTTAGGCGGTGCAAAGCATTGTCTTTTTTACTTTTGGTGTGAAACATACTTTAATTCTAATCCCCCACATGGGGATATGTAAAGAGTCAAAATTGCCCAGTAAATTAGTGGCTCACTCTGTAAATTTAGATCTTTGACTGGTATAATTTGTCAGTTCTAAGAAACAAATTTGGAGGTGTCGCATAGTGGTCAATTGCACTAGTCTTGAAAACTAGAGCCGCAAGGCTTCGCAGGTTCGATCCCTGTCACCTCCGCCAAGAGTTGACGTTTTTTGATCCTGGCGAGTGGCATATAAGTCACTACTGTCATAAGAAAAGGTTAAAACGAAATAGGGCGTCCTTACGGACGCCCTATAACACTTTCTCAAACTGAACTACGGTGCAGCTGTCAACTGTTGCCAGCTGAAAATGGCGGGAACCGCCACACGCCACATGAAGAAATTAATACGCCGACCACGCGCATTGAAGCCAATCTCACTGTTTTCCATCATGTAATCCCAGTGAGCTGTGCCCCAAAACACCGTGTACACCCTGCTGTCTTTCAGTTGGATGTAGTAGGTGATGGTTGTGGTGCAGTCACCGTCGCTACAAGAGGTCCTGGTCTCGGACCACTTGTTTGAAATCCAGCCCGTACCCGACTCTGATGCCGAGTAGAACCAGATAGCGAAAATCACCATAAAAACAAGCATGATGATTTTGACGGTGATGTCACCTTCTGATGAGCGATTAGAGGACATGACATCCTCCTATTGATGACCACGACTGGTGTTGGGGACAATGGTTTTCCATGCCCACCAATACCCAAACGCGGTGGTGGCAAAACCCCAAAGCAGAAATACAACTTTGGGAGCCACCAACATGAAGATGGCGTTCGTAATTGGGTTGAGCGGGAATACCGGCACGCGAGTGCCAACAACCGCCCAAACCATCCCGATGAGAACCGAGAAAGCCAGCCCAATAACCATGTGGGCTTTCTTGCTCATCTCAATTGCGAACTGCACGCTGTCGTCCATGCGGTCAATGAACGCTGCCCAGCCGTATCCGAAAACAAGCGGGGCAACTAACACCAAGCCAATGAACATGAGCCAACTTGCGGGCTCGAAGAAGGACAGGAGCATCATTGTGATGGACCCGCCAATCAGAATGTTCTGGAGGCTTTCGTTGGTCAAACTTTGGAGCAGGGTCTTTTTCATTTCGTTTTTCATCCTTTCAAGATGTGGTTTGTTGCCCACCTGCTAAAGGATAAATCCTTTTGAGTGGGGTGATAAAAAGACATCAATCTTCTTAATTACCTCACTCAAAAGCTTAGTAGTTCAAGTTTGTTAAGGTGCAAAATGCTTAGAACAAATACCTTGTGCAGCAATTGCACGCATATCTGGTAAAAGCATTATTGTCAATATTATAGGATATATTTTTAACACCTCATTAACTTCCTCAAATTCCCAACTAGCCCATCTCCGCAATTTCTCCTATAATCACTATCATGCAAATCTGGCAAGCTTTCGTACTTGGAGTGATTGAGGGTCTAACTGAGTTTTTACCAGTCTCTTCCACTTTTCACCTGATTTTTGCCAGCCAATTGCTCCATTTGGAAAATACTGACTTCCTGAAGCTTTTTGAGGTTTTTATTCAAGCCGGAGCTATTTTGGCGGTTTTATTACTCTATGGTCGAGAACTAATGAGAGATTTTAACTTAATCAAAAAACTCATCATTTCTTTCATCCCCACAGCCATAATTGGATATTTGCTTCATTCCATTATTAAGAATTTCTTTTTCGAAACAAGTTGGTTGATGATTGGGGCGTTTTTGATCGTCGGCCTGATCTTTATTCTTTATGAATGGCACCTCCGCAACAAGCAACAAAAAATTAATCAAGACATTCAAGATCTCAGTACTTGGCAAAGCTTTTTAATCGGTCTTGGTCAAGCCTTAGCTGTGGTACCAGGAGTTTCCAGATCTGGTTCGGTCATTATCACCATGATGCTGATGGGACAAAAAAGAAGTAGTGCAGCTAAATATTCTTTTCTACTCGCTTTGCCGACTATTTGCAGTGCTGCTGCACTGGACCTGCTCAAATTTGAAACCAAAACTGGCTTTTCCAGCCAAGAACTAATGGTGT
Organism: uncultured Pseudomonadales bacterium; assembly: GCA_964537665.1. Classification (GTDB taxonomy): domain Bacteria; phylum Patescibacteriota; class Microgenomatia; order UBA1400; family PJMF01; genus UBA1364. The sequence goes on along the minus strand of CAZIBP010000026.1, from coordinate 180 downwards.
TATTAATAGGAACAGTTACTGCTTTTTTGGTTTCCATCTTGGTGTTGAAGTGGTTCATTAAGTTTATTCAAAACAATACTCTGACCAGTTTTGGTGTTTATCGCATCGTTCTTGTTCTTATGTTGGGCATTTTTCTGTGATATAAAAGGGTCGATATTAATAATATCCTTCAGGGTCGAG
>CAZIBP010000025.1:0-14535 GCA_964537665.1 uncultured Pseudomonadales bacterium | reverse complement strand
GTTGCAGAAACAAACTTTTGATTTAGTTTTTTTAAGTTGCAGTTTTTCCAACAAAAAAATTCTCAATTTTCTCGAATCTCTTAAGAACACTAGCAAGAAGACAATTACTCCCCTCTTACTAGTGGTTGACGCCAATCAACCATATAGCGTCGTACCAGGCCTCATCTGGGACAACAAAATTGGCCTACTTAGCTCAAACTGTTCCGACAAAGAACTCGAGCTACAATTAGATAAATTACTCTAATCTGTTCTTGTAAACTTCTTGCAACTTACTCCAATTATAATAGACTTGTGCCAAAACAAAAGCCCAAGAAAAAACAAAGCATCAAAGAATTAGCACTGCGTTATAGACCGAGAGAAAAAGCTCGAAAAAATGGCTTGTCCGCTCTTAGCAACACTGAATTGCTTGCCTTAATTATCGGTAGTGGCCACAAGAATTGCAATGTTTTGGAATTGGCCAAAAAAGTGGAAAAAAAATTATTTCTGGAAGAATTATTAACGCAAAAACCACCAAAACTTTCTGAAATCTTTGGTATCGGAGAAATTTTGGCAAGCAAAATTCTAGCCAGCTTAGAGTTGGGTCAACGTTTAGCCCAAAAACCACAAATTAAGCAAGCCAATACACCTAAGAAAATTTTTATCTTGTCTTCTGAATTACACAAAAAGAAACAAGAATATTGTTTGGCCTTCTTTTTGAATGGACGCCAAGAATTAATTGGTAAAAAAATCATCGCTATTGGTGGACTTAACTATAATTTTTTAGAACCAAGAAATATCTTTGAACCAGCTTTCACCTTAAATGCTAATAGTTTCATCCTGGTACATAATCACCCATCGGGTACGGTTGAGCCTTCAGACGAAGATTTGCTTTTGACAGAAAAAGTAGCGAAACTAGCTGACTTGATGGGACTCAAGTTATTAGATCACTTAATTGTTACTCAGAATAACTATTTTTCGATTAGAGAACATTTTAGCGAACTACTATGCATTTGACTCTAAAGGCTTAATCAAAACAGTGTCCACTTGATCCACCAATTGATAACCAGCTTGGTTAAATTCTTTTCGGATAGCATCTGCCCTAGCAAAGTCTTTTTTACTACGAGCCTCTTCTCTTTGTTGGAATAGCTTCTGCAAAGCTTTGGATAAGTCCTCCACACGCAGAGCGGATGGTTGCTTAACCAAATCATCATCAATCGAAATCAATCCCAAGCCCAAAACTCGATCAAATTCCAACAGCAAACGATATTTCTGAGTATTACTCAAGTCAGTTTTTAACAATTTCCAAACTACTGCCAGCGCTTCTGCGGTATTAAGATCATTTTCCATTGCGACAAAAAATTCTTGCTCAATCTTTTGAGCACTAGGATCTGTTTCTGCCGGATCAAATCCATCATCACGATGGTTCTTAATTTCCAAATAAGCTTGTAACAACTTCTGCCAAGCATTTTGACTAGCTTGTAAACTTGTAAAAGTAAAATTCTGCTCACTACGATAATGACCACTCAAAAATAACAAACGCAAAGCTTTGGCAGTGAAACCCCTCTGCAAAATGTCATCAATGGTGTAAAAATTACCCAGTGATTTGCTCATTTTTTCACCATCAACGCGCAAAAAATTATGATGTACCCAGAACTTAACAAAAGGTTTCTGCCCAGTGTAGGTCTCTGACTGAGCAATTTCATTGGCGTGATGAACCGCAATATGGTCAATGCCACCGGTATGAATGTCTAATTGCGGACCAAGATGTTCAATGCTCATCGCACTACATTCGATATGCCAACCAGGAAAACTGCGTGGATGCCAAGGACTAGGCCAAACCATTTGACGATTTTCACCTGCTTTTTCAAACTTCCACAAAGCAAAATCACTGGGGTTTTTCTTGTTGGAAATCTCCCCCATTCTACTTTCTCTAGGCGCATGACGAGGATCATGTCCACTTAGTTCCCCATAAGTTCTAAGCTTGGCGGTGTCAAAGTAAACTCCATCATCCTCAATCACGTAAGTGAATCCTTTTCGTTCCAAATCTAAAACCATTTCTAGCTGACTTTGAATATGCTCAGTGGCGCGACAACTAAGGGTGGGACGCAAGACACCCATCAAATCCATACTATACCAAAAATAATCTTCAAACTTTTGAGCCACTTGCCAAGCAGTTTGGCCATATTTACGTGAACCCTTCTCCATCTTATCTTCACCCTCATCATCATCTGAAACCAAATGTCCAACATCAGTAATATTTTGCACGTGCTTCACATCATAACCAGCATGACGCAAAACTCTGACCAAAATGTCATCCATGACGTATTTACGCAGGTGGCCGATATGGGTGTAATCATAAACAGTTGGCCCACAAGCATACATATTTACCTGTTTAGTGTCTTCATGTAGAGACTGAAATTTTTCCACTTTTTTGGAAAGCGTGTTGTAGAGTTTCATTTATTTAGCAATATTGTAGCTTGAGTGAACTACTTTGACTAGTTTAACCATCGGCCTGGCTCATTTGTGTACGTTTATTCTGCATTAGTTGGTTAGTTTGAGCCTTTTTACTACCTTGTGGAGCCATCGGGCCCTTCTTTGGGCTACTAGGAGGAGCAATACTTTGTTCCTGCGCTTGCCTCTCTTCTTCCTCTTTTTTATGTTGCTCTTCTTGGAGTTCTTGTTGTTTTTTTTGCTGATCTGCTTGAAATTTCTGTTGAATGTAGGCTTGCTCTTCACTAGTTAGTTTTTGCCAATTTGTGGCGACTTTTTGTTTTTTGGCCTTTTTCTCTGGAGTATCACCTGGATTAATACCAAGCAGTGCATTTAAGTCAAAAAATGATTTGAAAGTATTTAAAATATCTTTGGCTGGGCGCAGTACCAGTTCTTCACCAATATTGGAAACATTTCGTGGTGTTGTGGCTTGCTGTGAAGCAGTCTCTGGAGAAGCTAAAGGAGTTTGGCCGGCACCTGCAGCAGCGGCTTGTTGCTTAGCCAAGCCTTGTTGACCAAGTACAGAAGATTGCTGAGCAGTTTGTTTTTGAGCAACTGCTGAACTTACAGCATTAGCATTTTCATGTTCGTCGCTAAAATTGCCAAAACTCTGACGAAAACCACCTCCAGGTCTCATTTGCGTCTTAACTCCAGCAGTTGGTGATCCAAAACTTGACATAAGAAATTAAGAATCTAAATGTTTTAATTGAAAAATACGTTGGCTTCGTTCTTCCAATCTTTTTTGCTCACTGAGAGCTTCATTGCTTTGTTTTTGGCTAAGTCTAGCTTGATATTGAGGTGTATTTTTTAGTTCATTTTGCATTTTGCTTAATTGTTCTTCAATCTTAGCCCGATCTTCAGCTTCTTTTTGCTGTTGCAAAACAGCAAGTTCCTCTGGTGTTGGACCAGGCTTTTTTTCTTCCTCCGCAGGAGGATTTTCCAAAACTGGAGGAGCGGAAACAGCTGCAGCATTCGGAGTCGATGCACTAGAATTAGTTTGTTTTTTCTGATCTTCAAGTAATTGTTGGAGAGCAGCTAAGGGATCTTGATTATCTGCCATAAATCTTACGATTATGGTAACAGAAAAAAGTTAACTAGTGCAAGAGCTTGGCTAAATTAAGTTAAATTCAACTCGCTGTGCTTACTAAGTCGCCTGTAGTCAGTTTTTTTCTCCTTGTTTTGCAACATTTTGCGCAAAGCAGCATTAGTGGCATCAACAATGGCATCATAAAAGTCATAGCCATCAATTTCCACCCAAAGAGCTTTGCCCGGCACTTCAATGCTATATTTGACAGAAACTTTTTTGCTATCAGTAGATTTTTTGGTGTCCTGTTCCAAATAAACCGTTACTTTTGTGACTTTAAGATCCTTGAGTTTGCTTAATTTATGGCTTTGTCTCTGGATAAATTCGCGCAAAGCTCGAGTAACCTTGAGACTTTTTGCCTGAACAATGACGTTCATCATAATTCTTCCTTTCACTTTCATGGCTAGCATGAAAGCCATAACTTATATTTCAATCCACATCGTTTACGCATAAAAAAAACGACCTCCAATTAGTGCTTCACCAATTGTCTGATCGTTAATTTCATCTAAGTTTAGAATAGCAAAAAAACCAAAAAAAGCAAGTTAGATTTTTCTTCTTCCCTCGAGTGCTCTGGCTAAAGTCACCCCATCAGCATACTCAATATCCGCTCCGATTGGCAAACCATGACCAATACGGCTAATCACAATTTCGTTTTTACTTGGCAAGTTAGAACTGGCAATCATTTCCTTGATGTAAAGAGCTGTAGCCTCTCCCTCCATAGTGGGATTAGTCGCCAAAATTAATTCATTCACTCCTTGCAAACGCTTGAGTAAATCTCGCAAGTAAAGTTGATCTGGGCCAATATTATTAAGAGGGGCAATGCAACCGTGTAAAACATGATATAAACCCTGATATTTATCCGATTTTTCGATCGCTAGCAAATCTAACGGTTGCTCAACCACACAGATGGAAGTGGTAATACGATTAGGGTCAGCACAAATTGAACATGGGTCGTTCTCAGCAATATTGTGACAATGTCCACACATCACCGTTTCTTTTTTAAGAGCCAAAAGTTTATTGGCAAAATCCTCCAGCTCAGTCACTGGATTATGCAAAAGATAAAAAACAAGACGTTGCGCCGATCTGGGCCCAATGCCAGGCAAACGTTCAAACTTTTCCACTAACTGACGAACTGCTTTTGGTAATCTTTGCATTGTTTGATATTAATTCATTGTAATAATTAGAATTTCTCAGTCCTTTAACAAAGTCCATTGAACGAGCTGATTAACAAACATAAATAGATAAAATATGTTTATAGACAGCGAGTTCACTGAGTGAAGACAAAGATTGTTAACTTAAACAAGTAAACAATTTTAGTCAAACGTGACTTTGTTAAAGGACTGAGAAATTATTCTTCTCTATAATCCACAGAAATATCTTCCAATTGATTTTCCCACTCTTTGGTTTTATTTTTTTGCAAAAAGACTTTGGTTGCAGCCCAAATTTGCTGCTCCACTTCTTCAGCAGTGGCTGAGGCATCAATAATTTGCCAACGAGAATGAGCGCTATATTTCTTCAAATCATTTTTTGCAACTTGCAAGTAAGCTTGACGAATTTTTTCATGGAAATCTTTGGCTTCATAATCAATGCGGTTAGCACCCTCAACACTCATGCGACGTCCTAAACCAACTTCAACTGAAGCATCAAGCAAAAAGGTTATATCTGGATAAGTTTTTTTGGTTGAAATATCATTGAGCTGTTCAATGATATCCACTCCAAAACCCCTCACCATTCCCTGATAAACCACACTACTGTCACGAGAACGATCCATAACCACAACTTTGCCCAGCTCGAGTGAAGGTAAAACAATTTCTCGATAAATTTGTGCTCTCGCTGCCTGAAAAAGTAAAACTTCAGTTGTATAAGCCATGCCAACATTTTTATTGGACAAAACAACTTCACGAATTTGTTCACTAATGGCTGTGCCACCTGGCTCGCGCAGAACTACCACATCCTTACCCTCTTGAATCAGATGTTCTTTGAGCCTAACTACTTGAGTAGTTTTGCCCACGCCTTCACCACCCTCTAGAGTAATCAATAGTCCATTTTTTTTCATTGCTTCAAAATTTCTTCGTTAATTTATAAAAATAATTAATTTAAGTCCAAAAAACAGTTGTTCCCAGAGTAGCATTAGAGGAGGATGCTTGTAAAGTTGCTTTATCACTTTCTTTACCCCCACTGATTTTTTTAGCACCAGCAATCATCATTTTCATTTGCAAAAAAGGATCCTCTTTGGGATTGGCAGTTAGACTCCAAGCCAACTCATCTTTAATTTTTAATTTGAAACTATTAATTTTTTCAGATAATCTAGCAAGTGCAGCTTGGCTATGACGCCAATCAAGAATTTCTGCTGCAAAAAAATCAGTAATCCAAATTTGTAAGGTCATTTCTTCGCCAGTAGCCTCAAGCAAGAAATTTCTCAACAAACGCAGCGCTTGAAAAACGTGATTATTCTTGGCAATAATTTCGGCTTCAGTCATTTTGGGCTCCAGCTTGAAAAAACGAGCCTCTCGGTTCAAAAATAATTTGGCATTAATCAAACGAGCGTAAAGATCGCCCTGTAAATCTACTCCTAAATGTTTCACTAGCGACATTAATTCTGTTAAGAGTAATTCAAAATTGCGAGCCACATTCCCTTCTCCAAGATTAATGGTTTGTTCTTTGAGAGAATCAAAATTACCTCTGAATTGACCGTTAACTGAAAAATTAGCCTCAGACATGGAAAACTGATGTCCAGTTTTTTCGTCAATAATTTTTAACATGACGATAAAATCTGTAAATTCTAGCCACCATGATTTGGGTGGGGCTAACTTCTGGTGGGCTTGCTCACTGGCAATTAGTAAGTTTTCATGTTGCGCAATTAACTCAAGCAATTCACCTAAGGTGTAAATTACCAATGACTCCAAAGAAGAAATGCTGTTGGCAGCGATTAAAGCTGGATGAGTTTCCTTAGTGTAACCAACCTGATCGAAGAGTTTAGTCATCTGATCACGCATAATATTATCTTTTGCCTGTACTTCCAAAACCGCCTCGATCTTGATTGATCAAAACTTCTAATTTTTCTAAATTCACTTGTTCACGCTTTAGTAAAATCATCTGCACCAAACGCTCGCCCTTTTCAATTCGCACTACTTCTTGACTGAAATTATATAAAGCCGCCATATATTCATCATTATCACCACAATAATCACTGTCACCAATCCCCACCCCATTAGCCATCATTAATTTTTTTTTATGGAGAGAACTACGAGCTGACAACAACACAAAGTAATCCTTTGGAATCGCTAAAGCAATATTTAAGGGAACATAGGCAACTGTAGCAGGCTCAATCATCATGTCCAAACGACTGTAAAGATCAAGGGCTGCAGCTCCTTTACTCTTATATTCTGGCAAAGGCAAAGACTGATCAAAAAGTTTGATTTTGATTTGCATTCCTATAGAAATTACCTCATTTTGGAGCAAATAGCAATTAGACTTGCAGTGTTAAGATAGTCTTATGCAAATTGAAACTTTTGTACTGGGGGCATTACAAACCAACACTTATTTGCTCAACAATGAACAAAATGGCACTGCCCTAATTATTGATCCTGCCGATGATGGCGATTTTCTAAACGAAGAATTACTCCGACGTGGTTTGACTCTTGAAGCAGTCATTTTGACTCATGGCCATTTTGATCATTGTTTGGGATTGCTTAGCCTCAAAAGTGCTTGGAATATCCCAATTATGATGAATTTTGCTGATCAATTTTTACTACAACAAGCCCCAAGCAGTGCTTTGCACTGGTTGAAGATCAAAACTGATCCTGTACCACCCGCTGATTTTGATTTAGCCAATTTAACGTCATTAGAACTGATTGGTGAAAAATTTATGATTGTCCAAACACCAGGACACACTCCAGGTAGTATCTGTTTATTACACCGAGAGGAAAAATTCCTTTTTAGTGGGGATACAATTTTTGCCAATGGTCAAATTGGTCGCCTAGATTTTGCTTATGCCAATCAGAAAAAGATGAAAAACAGCTTGACCAAGCTAAGAGAATTACAACAACAGGGATGTTATGGACAAGTTTTTGCAGGACATGGAGCAAGTTTTTTTGCTTAAATATTTAATTAAAGTGTTATAATCAAGGTATCTTTTTATGTCTATTTACCATCTAAGACCAGCCACCGAACTTGATTATGCTCATATCGTTTTTATCCAAAGAAACGATGGCTACAAACATTCTTATTATCTAAGCGAGGATCGAATTGAACGATTGGTCAAAAGTGGAGAAAAATTTTTCATGCTTTATAAAGATGACCGTTTTATTGGCATGGCTTCGATTGACTCAGAGATTAGAGTCCAACTCCATTTCTTCTCGGTTTTAGAAGAATTTGCCGGTCAAGGTGGAGCAGCAAAAAAAATGTTGGAGCTACTACTTAAAGAAGTTAAAAAACAAGAAGTTGAACATAAAATTATTCACTGTTTTACAGAACTAGATTCTCCTCTACTTGGTTTTCTAAAGAGTCAGGGTTTTGAAGAAGTAGGTTTCTACAAGAATCGCTACCAAAATGGCAAAAGCGCGGTTATTGTTGAAAAAAAGATTTAAGCCTTTCGATATTCTAAAAGCAAAGTCCCCTTTTCATTGAGAATTTCTTGATTTAACAGAGTAAAATCTTGATCAATTTTGCCAGTTAAAAGTTTAACGCCATCGCCAAAAAGATAAGGCTCAACCGTCAGAAACATACGATCTACCAATTTTTTTTGCAAAAATAGGCTATAAATATGTGCTCCCCCGCAAAGAGCCACTTTTTTTACACCTTTTTGAGCTAAGTCTGCCAAAATTTCTTCAGGTTCAAGACTGGTAAAAAATAAATCATGATCATCGTAAGCAGCATAGCGTTTGGGGTCACTTGTCATCACTATCATTTTGCGCTCTGGCAAAACTTTTCTAATAGTTTCAAAAGTCTTGGAACCCATAATGAGCGTTTGCAATTCTTTACTTTTCTTGGTAAAGAATTGCCAATCTTCTCTACTAGTCCAAACAGTTGAGGGTAAACTGGATTTATCGGCTGGAGCAATAAAGCCATCAATGCTCATTGCTGCTATTAGAGTTACTTCTGGTTTGACTATCTTAGTACTGTCATTCATGCAAAGATCCTCCTTTTTGCCAATTTGCTCTGACTAATAGTGGTGCATAAGCATCATCTTCGATGGCAATTTTATTCTTCTCCAATTCTTCTTGACTTGGTTTATGATTCACAAACTTTACTTTACTTGGATTAGTCAATAAAGCAAATGGCGTAACTTCATCAACCTCGCCCATTTCAAAAGTTGCACTCACTCCCAAAGCTTCAGCGACATTAACTTGCACCATGTGAATTTCTCGACCAAAAATATCTTTTTCACCAATGTGATTGTTGAGTCCTTCAAAGCCACAATAAGCCAAAGTTGTCCCCACTACTCCCCAACGCAATGGAAAAGAACGACTATCGGTAGTGATCACACCAAAATTGTGGAGCTTATGCTTGGTACGTAAGTGGCGCCACACTTGATTAATAGTTGCTTGGATTTGATTTGGCCACAAAACAAAAGCCGCCGCTCCATTCACTGAAGCATTAGATTCATCAATACCTGCATTAACTGCCAAAGTGGAATGTTTAATTGTTAGCATCAGATCATATTTGGATGAATGAGGATCAATAAAAAGTTCAGCTTCTTGCTCCACTAAAGCATGTTTTTCTGCTCTGGCTGCTTCCTTAGAAAACCCTTGCTCCTCGCCTGACTTTTTTTTGACCAATCGTCCTTGACAGTAACTAATTACCTTCGAACTAATCGCCAAAACACAATTTTCTGGCAATTCACCATGCAACTGTGAATCATTGGCAATGGCTTCGTCAATAATTTGCAATAAGTCATCGTGGGGTTGAATAATTCTAGATTTAAGAGAGCGAGCTTGCATGAGGTTGATTATAACTTAATGATAGACATTTGATTAAGTAATAATTTCTACAACTTTAATAAGTATTGACAAAGTACATACATTTGTTATATTATAAACATGGACTTTGAGATAGAATTTAATGAAGAAAAAAATAAATTACTCAAAAAAACTAGAGGAATTTGTTTTGATGATGTGATAGAACTAATCGAAAACGATAACATTATTGACGATATTGATAACAAAAGTAAAAACCATAAAGCACAAAGCTTGTTGATTATCAAAATAAAAAATTACGTATACGCCATACCATACGTCAAAGATTTAATAAATAAAAAAATATTTCTTAAAACAATTTATCCGAGCAGACTTTGGAAGAAAAAATATGCAAAATAACCTCAACCCATTCAAAAATTTAGTCCTAGACGAAGAAGAACAAGCCATTGAAAACGCTCTGGAGCGTGACGAATATATTTCTGTACCCAACCTAGAAGAGAGTAAAAAAATGTGGAAACAGGCCGCCATCAACACTCTCAAAAAACGTAAAGCTAAAAGTATTACTTTGCGCATTAATGAATCGGACTTAGAAAAAGTTAAGTTCAAAGCGGCTAAAAAGAAAATCCCTTACCAAACCCTACTAGGATTATTAATTAGTCGCTATGCTGATGATGAATTGAGCATTAGCATCTAGAGCTTTTATCTAATAAAATCAGACTTCGCTTGAAATATTTCTCCTGCTTTGCTACTTTAGACCTAACATGTCAACAAAACTTTCCCCATATCAACACCTCCTCAAAGAAGTTTTGGAAGAGGGCGTGGAAAGCAAAAGCCAACAAGAAATTAACACGATTAGTCGCATCGCTCCCACCCCACTGCGTTTCAAACTTAGCGAAGGCTTTCCCATTATTACCGAGCGCAAAATCAGCGAAAAAATGTGGAAAGGGGCCATTGGTGAAATCATTGGCTTTATTAATGGCGCCCACACCCAAAGTGAACTAGAAAAATATGGCTGCAACTGGTGGAAATCTTGGGTGACAGAAGAAAAATGTCACAAACGTGGCCTCGAAACTGGTGATTTGGGTCCAGGCTCTTACGGAGCAGCTTTCCATGATTTTCCAACCAGCGATGGCGGCACCTTCAATCAATTCCAAAATATTATTGAGCAAATCAAAGAACTGCCACATCTCAAGACTCATTTCATCAGCCCATGGATCCCTCAATATACTATTCGAGGCAAAGGCAAACAACAAAAAGTAGTGGTTTGTCCTTGTCATGGTTGGATTCACATCAGGGTAATTGATAATAAATTGACCCTACACATGTTTCAGCGCTCATCTGACGTGCCGATTGGTTTGCCAGCCAATTTAGCTCAATATGCTGCTCTCACCATGATGATTGCACAAGTAACTGGCTATGAAGCTTACGAATATGTTCATAGTTTTTCGGATGCTCATATTTTTGTGGACCAAGTGACTCACGTCAAAGAATTACTCAAGCGTCAAACTCGTCCCTTACCAAAAATGATTCTTAAAAACAAAAAGAAAAATCTTTTTGATTATCGAGTCGAAGATTTTGAATTAATTGACTATGATCCCCATCCCGGTATGTGGGATATTCCAGTGGCTGTTTAATTGCAAGGTTTCAAAGAAAAAAATGAGTCAAAATAAAAATAGTTTCATCAACATTAATAATTCCAGAGAGGCAGAGCAAATTGAAGTGATGCAAAAAATTGCTGACGAGGCTCACTGCCCTTTTTGCGAGGAAAATCTACGCCTCTATCACAAAAACCCCATTCTCAAAGAAGGTCGATACTGGCTGGTCACCAATAATCAATGGCCCTACAAGCACACTAAGCATCACCTGCTTTTGATCTACAAAACACACGCCACTAAATTGGCGGAGTTAGACTCAGCTGCCGGAACTGAATTATTTTCCATCGTCAAAGAATTGGAGCAAGAGTTTGCTTTTGAAGGTGGAGGATTAGCACTGCGCTTTGGTGACACTGATTTCTCTGCTGGCACCGTCAATCACTTGCATGTACAGCTAGTTATCCCTGACGCAATGGCTAAAGACTTTGAGCCAGTCAAAATTAAACTGGGATTACAGTGGGAAAGAAGGAAATAAATTATTCTTTTCCATTTTTGCTGATGAATTTTTCTAAGTAACTATCTTGGCCATCTCCTCTAATAGCTTTTGCAGTTTGACTAGTTGGAAGTTGTTGCATAAGATCTCTGCGAGCTTTAAGCAAACGCCGCGCATTTTCAATACTTTTCTTCCAAGTAAATTTCTCAGCAGCACTAGCTAGAGCAGTTAGTAAATTAAAAGATTGACTTTTTTCTGGTGACATATTTAGATATTATAACATTCTTTTACAATCGATCTTTCTTGTTCCATCTTCTCGATTTCCATGAATTCTTTCTTGTCAAATTGCACCAACACCACCTCCACGTCAAAAGCCTTGAGGATTTCTAGGCCATCCAAAACTGCATAGCCTTTGGCATAATAAAGTTTTTTGATTCCAGAGACCGCAATTTGCTTGGCGCAGACTGGACAAGGAAAAGTGGTCACGTACATTTCGCTACCAGCCAAAGCAAGACCTTGCTTGGCAGCTAAAGCAATTAAGTTAGCTTCAGCGTGAATAGAGCTGCTAAATTCTCCACCCACCCCAGAAGTAAAAGTGATACGCGGATCACTATTCTTGTACTGCTGATCATTAACCGGCAAATGCTGATTGGATGAAGCTAGAATGACCTGACCATTCTTCACAATAAGGCTCCCCACATGGCGCCACCAATCACTGCTTTGCCCTGCTTGCAAAAAAGCCTTAGACATCAGTTTTTGCTCAAAATCTGCTCTACTAATCACCACATCATTTGGAATTTCTTTTTGTCTACTCATTAGATTTTTATCCCAACGTAGAAAAATTGCTTCAAAAATTTTGTTCTTCGCTGCAACAAAAAATTTGTCAGCAATGAAGTGACCAATGTCATCATTAGTAAAAATCAGTTGTGTATCTTTTTTAGAAAAATTAATTTGTTCTAAATCAGATAATTTAATTGATTTTACAATCTTAAATATATTCCATGATTTAATCGCTTGTTCTGCCAAAGATAAGTTTAAAACCCGAATATCTTTCTTCAGGTACTCTAATGCTTCGAAGTCCAAAAGTTCCTCCCGATCCAAAAGGTAGAGATCGGCACCAGCATATTTGGCAAAGAATTCTTGATAGCCGCGATGTAAAACTGGGACATAGGCAATTAAAATTTGTTGCATTTTGACTTTAAGAAGTTCTTAATTCCTCCAAAACTTCTTCAATACTCTTAATTAATTTCTCGCGCATTCTACCTTCAATTTTGCGAGCGGTGTTCATTTGCATTAGGCGAATTTTAGCGGTGGTGGAAGTCGTGGCCATTGGATCAAGCACCACCACTTTCCCACAAATCTTCTCCAACTCTTTAATGGTTTTTGAATCATAAGTGGCAGCAGTGGCGATAAGCACATCAGGTTTAATTAATTTCACTAGATTGAATTTCGCCTCACCGGCTTCCTTTAACACCACATAATCAACACTACGTAAGTGAGTTAACATCTCCATCCGCTCATCTTCTGGCACGATCGGACGATTTGGTCCTTTGCGTTGGCGGACTTTTTCATCACTATCGACACCAACAATTAGAACATCACCAAAATCGCGAGCCTTATCGCAATAGCGGGCGTGACCAATGTGTACCAAATCAAAAGAACCTTGCGTCAAAACAATTTTCTTTTTTTCTTGGCGCAATTTTTTAACGATTGTTGATATCTCGGTAGCTTGAAGAATGATATGCGCACTACAATTATTCATAAGTTTATAAAGAATAAGGCACTTTGAGTTTAAAATCCATTGCTACAACTCTCGCTAGAACCTTTTTAACCAGTTCTTGCTGTTCTTTGGCAAAAAGCTCGATGATCTTCTCGGCAGCAAGTCGCTGATCAATTAAATAGGTTAAGACTTGATCAGCTAACTCATAACTAAAACCAAACTCTTGTTCATCACTTTGTTTATCCCATAGACCAGCAGAAGGAGCTTTTTGCAAAAATACATCTGGTAAATTCAACTCTTTTGCCAATTGGCGAACTTGGGTTTTGTATAAAGTGAGCAGTGGTTCAACATCGGAAGCTTCATCACCAAATCGAGTAAAATAACCCAAATAATGTTCAGATTTGTTTTCTGTACCCACAACTAGAGCATTTTTTGACTTGGCGTAATCAAAAATAGCAATCATTCTTGCTCGCGCCATAATGTTACCCTTACGTAATTGATCCTCATCCGTCACCTGCAGAGATTTGCAAATTGCATCAACAATAGAAGAAATATTGAGAATTCTCCTATTTGTCAGAGGAATCTGCCAAAAATCTAAAATTGTAATGGCATCGGTCATATCTTGATTAGCATATGGCAATAAAATCGGCCAGATTTGGTCTTTTGGCAAAGCTTTGGCCAACAAAGATAGAGAAAGTGCGCTATCAATTCCCCCAGAAACAGCAATCACGGCATTTTTTTTGCCTGTCGCAAGAAAAGTTTTTTGTAAAAAATTGATAATCGCAAGACTTTGCATATTTAGATTGGTAATTTTATTTTTTTAGCTTAACTTTGACTCCCACCATATTAATTTGATCAAAGTCTTTTCTGGCTAAATCCCAAAATTTTTCAGAAAGTTTCTGTGAATAGGTGCTAAATACCCCTCTACCCATAGCGCTGCATAAACGGCGATCAAAATCTCTGATTTTGTCGACTACTTTTTGACCTACTTGGTGAAACTCTTCAGCATTTTTTGCTTGATTTTGTTTAAAAAGATCATGAATTTTAAGAAATTCATCAAATAGTTGACGATTTTCTGCCACCATTTTTTGATAATATTCGTGATATTTAGTTTTAGACATTTTTAAAAAGTTGATTTTTACTAATATACTCGACTACTTTATCATCTAATAAATCATTTAGGCTAGTGTTATTCCAAAGAGCCTCCCTCACTTTGGTGGAAGAAACTTGCATCTCTGGGAAACCATTTAACGCTATCA
>CAZIBP010000024.1:0-16134 GCA_964537665.1 uncultured Pseudomonadales bacterium | reverse complement strand
TCTTGTTCTCATCTTCCGCTGCAAACAGCGTTGATAAATTACTAAAAAATGACATAAAAACCTTCCGTTTAGGTAAAAACAAGCTTAACTTACGTTTTAGAAAACACTCCGAAAATGGAGCTTGAGATATTAATTAATTGGTGCCAGATAAAAATTCTGCATACTGATAATTAAGTTTAAAGTTTCAAAAATATACTCAATTAAGATTCTAAAGCGAATGCTTGTTCCTAACTAAAATAATAATAAATTTTAACGAATACTTGTTTGATTATAATAAAAAACAGCTCAAAAGTCAAAACTGACTAAGTTTGAAGTTCCCTAGCGATCCAGAGAATAATCCTTCATCATTTGCTCAATTTCTGCCTGGGACGGCATTTCATTATTCTTGGGGTCTACATTAGTTCCCGATTGAGGATTAGCTAGAGAAGGTAATTCTTTGATTGGAGTTGGTTTAGAAATTTGTACGGTTTCATATTTATATTCCATTACACTAGAACCACCAGCAAAATTAAATTCCATTTTGCGAGCCAAATGTTCTTTGGTGTCAACAAAAACATACATCTTGGTAGTTGTTTCACCAACCCCATCAATTACTTCATATTTGTCACAAGTCAAATCACCACAAGCCTCACGAGCAATTTTTTTGACCTGCATATTTTGATTTTGCTCATTATAAGTGTCTTTAATTTCTGCTACGGCTGTCTGATCAGCATACTCATTGTCTTGAGGATTTGGAGTATTCATGGCATACCAAGTTCCATCCTGCAGATCTTTGAGGTAGGTCACCTTTTCAAAAACAATCATGCTAGATTCAGGCTTGCCATCTTTGAAACTGCTAATTTCCATGTTTTCCTTACCATCAATTCTCATCTCACTGGTACTTAAACCAGCATCCTTTATTTGACTGGAGGTAGTAATAATCACTCCGTTTGCCATTGCTTTGGCTTGAGCAGCCATATAAGAACAAAATTCTTGATCATATTTACAATTAGCTAAAATATCCTGCGCCACTTGTTGCTCAGGAAGCTTTTCTGCAAAGTTGGATTGACCTTTCCTAGTCAAAAAGTAAAAAGCTAAAGCCGCTAAAATTAATAAAAACAAAAGAAGGGGAAGTTTTTTCTTCATATTTATCTTCAAGTATAACACTTTCAATTTGTAGTGTTAGAATAAATGCCTATGTCGGAGCAACTTTATCAAAAATCAGTAACACTTCATCGTCAATACACAGGTAAATTAGGAACAATTGCCTTATCACCAGTAAAAAATCAAGAAGACTTATCGCTCCTTTATACTCCAGGAGTAGCTGAACCATGTCGTCTTATTGCCAAAAATAAAGAAGAATCATTTAGATTGAGTTCGCGCGGACGCACTGTGGCAGTAATTTCTGATGGTTCTGCTGTGCTTGGGCTTGGCAACATAGGCCCAGAAGCAGCTTTGCCAGTGATGGAAGGCAAAGCCCTACTAATGAAAGAATTTGCCAATGTCGACAGTGTGCCAATCGTTATTGATACTCAAGATAGCACTGAAATTATCAAATTTGTCCGTCAAATCGCTCCAAGTTTTGCAGGAATTAATTTGGAAGACATTTCTGCCCCCCGTTGCTTTGAAATTGAAGCAGCTCTCCAAGATTTAGGCATCACTGTTTTCCACGACGACCAACATGGCACCGCCATTGTGGTTGCAGCGGCACTACATAATGCAGCCCGCGTGGTCAACAAAAAATTTGAAGATTTGCGAGTAGTAGTAGTTGGAGCTGGGGCTGCTGGTCTCTCAATCGCAAACATGCTACTTGGCATCGAACTGGGCCAAGAAAAATGTCAAAAGGTCAATGGCGTCGCACGAGTCAGAGACTTAATTTTAGTTGACAGTAAAGGCGCAATCCATCGAGGCAGAACCGACCTAGATCACTACAAGAAATGTATTGCTGATCATTCTAATTTGACACAAAAAAGTGGCTCACTCGCTGAAGTGATCAAAAATAGCGACGTGGTAATTGGTGTTTCCCGAGCTAAGCTTATCACTACTGAAATGGTTGAGAGCATGGCAGAAAACGCTATTGTCTTTGCGATGGCCAATCCTGAACCAGAAATTATGCCAGAATTAGCTCAAAAAGCAGGTGCTGCTATCGTTGCCACTGGTCGCAGTGATTTTCAAAATCAAATTAATAATGTTTTAGCCTTTCCCGGAGTTTTTCGAGCAGTCATTGATGGTCGTCTCGCTAGGATTACCACAGAAATGAAACATGCTGCAGCACAAGCCATTGCAGCAATGGTTTCCCATCCAACAAGTCAAGAAATTATTCCCAAACCCTTTGAACCAAACATGGCACAACTTGTCAGTCAAGCAATTCTCAGGGTAAAATAACATTATGCCACAATGGTTTTTCTTTGCTACCTTATCCGCTATTTTTGCTGCCTTGACAGCAATTTTG
This sequence comes from uncultured Pseudomonadales bacterium, assembly GCA_964537665.1. Lineage (GTDB taxonomy): Bacteria > Patescibacteriota > Microgenomatia > UBA1400 > PJMF01 > UBA1364. Next base: position 13,703 of record CAZIBP010000024.1, on the reverse strand, counting down.
GCTAAAATTGGCATCAAAGATGTAAATTCCAATTTAGCCACTGCCGTTCGCACCACCGTCATTTTAATTTTCAGTTGGGGAATCGTGGCCGCACAAAAAAACCTACACCAAATTTTCAATATCAGTAAGTACTCGATGCTCTTTCTAATTCTCTCCGGAATTGCCACTGGCTTATCCTGGTTATTTTATTTTCGAGCTCTCCAACTGGGTGAAGCCAGTAAAGTTGTCCCCATCGATAAATTAAGTCTGGTTATCACTCTCATTTTTGCAGCGATTTTTCTTAAAGAACAATTTACCCTTCACACTGCACTTGGAGCAACTTTGATGACTGCAGGGGCATTGATTATTGCCTTTGCGAAGTAAGTTATAAAATGGATACTGAAAAAATAAACCTCAAAGAAATAGTCACTAAAGAAAGTGTGATTTGTGTTTTTTGTTCTAATGGACACGGAAGAAGTAAATTTATAGCTAGAATTTTAAATGATCTTGGTTATGAAAAATCTAGAGCTATTAGTGTTAGAAAAGTGGATCAATTTGACAAAGACACCTTAGATGATATTGCTAAATCTCCTGTCATTATTTGTGCTAACACTGATGTAGAAGGACAACTTCGTTTTTTTGGAGGAGAACTAATTAAGGGAAAAATTATTATTAACTTAAAAATGAGTGAACCAGATCATATTATAGCTAGCGGCCATATGTCAAAAAATAAAACATTGGAGCTAAAACAAAAAATTTCTGATCAACTAAAAAGTCTTGGGTTCTAACTTAGCACTATTTGACAAAGACTGCTAAATTTGCTTTAATATCACTGTTAGCAATCGTCTGCAGCGATTGCCAGATATTAGAAGCTAGTTGAAGAAAGGAATTTTTATGTCAATTGTTAGATACAGTCCACTTAGTGCTATGCTTAGTCGTTGGCCAGACATCTGGGATGAAGACCTCTTCGATGGAACAGGCACTAGCAATCTTAATGTTTATGAAACTAAGAATGAAGTTGTGGTTGAAGCCAACGTGGCTGGTGTCGCCAATGAAGATGTTGACATCACCTTTGAAAAAGGTATTCTCTGGATTCAGGCCAAAAATAAGAGTGAAGAAAAAGATGAGGAGCGTAAATATTATTCTCGTTCAACCTTCTCTTATTCTTACAAAGTAGCCATTCCTGGAGAAATTGATTTAGCTAAAGAACCAGAATTAACCACTAAAAATGGGGTACTCAGAGTCGAATTTAAGAAATCAGCTCTGGCTGCTCCCAAAAAACTCAAAATTAAGAGTTGAATTGTTTGAATAGCGCAAAAAACCGCTGATGAATCAAAGCCCCACTTGCATAAGTGGGGCTTTTTGTTCAATATTATTATACTGGAGTTATGCTGCAAAAATATACAAAATTGGCAGGATTTTTTCTTGCTGTAATTTTTTTCGTGATTGTAATCTTACAAACACATGTATCTGCGAAAGGACCCTGCGGGAACGGAGTCTGTCAAGCTTCCCAAAACGAAAACATATTCACTTGTCCTCAAGATTGCGGAGTAACTCCCACGCCCACTCCAACGCCTACTCCAACACCAACACCTACTCCTACTCCAACGCCTACACCAACACCTACTCCAACACCTACACCTACTCCCACTCCTACAGCCACCACAACTCCTACGCCTACGTCAACTCCAATGCCGACAAATACACCAACATTAAATCCCACCACCACAATTAATCCAACTACTTCTCCCAGTATGAGCCCATCGCCAACTCTGGATCCGAATTCATCAATTACTCCAACACCAACCAGTGATCAAATAAATAATGATGAAATTGCAAAAAAAATTAGTTCTAGCTCAAATTCTAATCCTGCTCCGACTATATCCATTTCTTCCAAACCAGCAAAAATCTCAAATATAGCTAAACCCCAATTTTCTGGATCAGCCAATATTAGCGATGGTTCAATTTCTATAATTGAATACAGTCTGGATCAAGGTAAAAATTGGCAGCAAATCAGTTCAGCTGATGGTTCGTTTGACAATAAAAGTGAAAATTTTAATTTGCAAACTAATGAATTAAAAGAAGGTAATTATGACATTGTTTTTAGAGCTAAAAGCAATAATGGAGTTTATACGGAAAATGATAAGTATGAATCTTATAATTTTACTATCGCAACCACCCCACCTAAAATTAATTTTAAACTGATTACTCCAAACCCAACTAAAAATCAAACTCCTCTGTTTCAGGCAGAAATAGTTCAAAGTTTATCTGAGATAAATAAAACTGAAATTACACTTGATGGTGGTAAATTTTGGTCACCACTGCAAAAAAGTAAAAACAACTATTTTTTTCAATCTAGTAAGCTAGAAGATGGTAATTACCAAGTAGCAATTAGGGCAACAGATTTAGTTGGCAACTTGTCAGTTACGCCATATCAAACGTTAATTGTTGACACAATTCCACCGATCATCGGTGGAGGTTTGCATGCAATTGGACCTCAAATTCTACAACCAAAAAATGACGGTGTTATCAGTTTAGTTGCTGGTGTTAAAAGCGATATCTTTTTAAGCATGAAAGGTGGAGTTACTGAAGCATCAATAAAAATTGGTGAAGATAATTTTCAACTACTAAAAAATCCTGGCACTGACATTTGGCATGGCCAGATTCAAACCAAAAAACTAGATAATCAAAAAATTGAGATAGTAGCGAAAGATGGTGCAAATAATTTAGCGATCAAAAACATTGCTAATATTGAAATTGGTGATTTTGGCCAGGTTGTTGATCAATTTTCCGAAAAAGCTATCGCCGATGCAACCTTAACTTTATATTATTTTCAGTCTTCATCAAAAAAATGGTTAATTTGGGATGGACTTGCTTTTGGTCAAACTAATCCACAGGTTACTGATGATCGAGGAGAATATAGCTTTATGGTTCCTCCAGGAAAATATTATATAGAAATAAAAGCTAATGGATATAAAACAACGCAAAGTGAAATTACCGAAGTCAACCAGACATCAATTATCAATTCTAAAATTTATTTAGAAAAAAAACCTTCAATTCAAATTGATTCTCCTTTTGGAAAAATCAGTTTATCCATACCAAACTTGTCTCCAAAATCAATTCCACTCATTTCTAACTCAAGTGAAACTGACAAACAAACAAGCAACAATCTGCCTCAGATCGGCACAAAAGCTCCAGATTGGAAGTTATTAGATCTAAATGGTAAAGAAGTAAAACTAAAAGATTATGAAGGTAAAAAGATTCTTCTAAGTTTTTTTACAACTTGGTCAACTTCATCGCTTGAACAAATGTTAATTTTTTCAAAAGCTAGCTCCCACTTACCAAATAATCAAGCAATTATCACAATTGCCTTGCAAGAGTCATTACCCAAAATCAAAACTTTCATGAAAAGAGGTTCGTATTCAGTACAAACCTTAGTTGATACCAGTGGAATGAACGTCAATGACTATAATGTTTCACTTCTGCCTCAAAACTTTTTTATAGATAGTCAAGGATATATAAGGGAGATAAACGTAGGTGTTTTAAGCAAAGAAACTACTTTGGAAAAATTAAAAAACCTGCCATAATAGACAAAGCATGATTATTCAATTATTATTTTTTAGCGTCGTAGATTTTGCTATTTACACTCTAGCCGCTCTAGTATTTTTTTCGACCAGTTTATTATTTTTTGATTCTTGGCAAATCAACAAAAAAAAGAAAACTCCATTGCTACGAGGCATCGGCTTCTTGTTATTATCTTTGACTTATGCTTTTTATGCTTCATCTATCCAAAATCCATCAACAAACGATTTGGTACAAGTAATCAAGGTTGCTTCATTTGCATTGATTCTAGCTAGCGTCTACAAAGAACCAATTTTAAAAAAACCGCAACTGAGGTCAGCGGCCTTCCTGTTAATACCAACAACCGCTCTTTACTTTAGTTATGAACTAATAATTTCCTCTATTGGAACCGTTCTGTGCCTATTAATCTCCTTAATTTACCTTAAAAGAAGCACAAAAGGTCTAGATAAACAACTTTTACCAGTCGCAGTTGCCTTCATTTTTTTCACCATTGCTGAATCAATCAAAATCACCTTACTCTGGTCAAATACTACTTCAGTGTATTGGTCAAAAATTCTAGCGACACACTCAATCGTCTGGAATATCAGTATCATGTTGACATTAATTGGTGTTGTGGTTTTAGCAAAATGGGTCTGGGGATACATCAGATTTCGCTTAAACATACAACTTTTTGTCACAATTCTCACTGCAACTTTTTCAGTGTTCTTGCTTGTTACCTCATTTTTCACCTACTTACTAATTAACAATCTTGAAAAAGATGCCTTGACTCATCTTGAAACTGATGTAAAAGTTTTGCAATATTCTCTGGAGAGACTACAGCTAGAATCGTTGGCTCACACTAGATCAATTGCTGCCGACAATACTTTACAGTCTGCAATTATCAGTAAAGATACAAAAAAGCTTTACCAACTAAGCGCTAATTCTTTAATTTCTCAAAACTTGACTTCGCTAATAATCGCTTCAAATTCTGGAGAAGTTTTAATGAGAGCAGAAAATGAAGATAGCTTGGGGGACAATCTAATTAATGATCCCTTAATTCAATCTGCACTCAAAGATCAACAGCTAAGTACTTTGCTAATTACTTATGATAATCCGATTAGTCCAACCGTCTTTGTTAGGTCAGCTACGCCAATTAAAACAAGTAGCGAAAAGATTTTAGGAGTTGCTATGTCTGGCTTTGGGATTGACGATGCCTTCGTTGACGGAATTAAAGCTGCAACTAATTTAGATACTACAATTTTTGCTGGCAACAAGCGAGCAGCCACAACAATTGTCTCACCAGACGGTAAATCTAAGTTTATTGGCACTAGCGAATCTGATAAAAAAATTACTCAGCTAGTACTTGAAGAAGGAAATAATTATTTGGGAAAAACAACAATTTTAAATGAACCTTACTATGCAGCCTACACCCCGCTTAGAGCTTACGGTGGGGAGATTATAGGTATGCTTTTTATTGGCAAACCACAAATTCAGCTTCTGGAGCTAGCTCAGAGATCCATCAATTTAACTTTTTTGGGAAGCGTAATCTTAATGATTGGTTCTGTACTACCAAGTTACCTGATTTCAAAATATATACAAGAAAACCTTGAAGCTTAAATTGATTTAATTCGTTGAAGTTTTAACTTTAACTTTGGGAACTTCTCTCACGTAACCACTTAGAATTTCTTTGACTTTGGATACTACCACATTTGGTCTATTACCTGCTTTGACAATATAAGTCACAGCTCCTAAGTCCATTCCTCGCTGAACATCTTCCTCTGACGCACCTAAATTAGTAAGCAATATAACTGGGATACGACTAGTCAATCTGGATTTTTTTAAGGACTCAAGCACTTCAAAACCATTAATTGTGGGCATCATGATATCTAAAAGAATTAAGTCAGGCTTAAAACTTTTAATTTTGCCAAGAGCAACATTTCCATCATCAGCCGTCTCAACAATATAGCCATCATTTTCTAGCTTTTTTTGATACATTCTAACTAATAATTGATCGTCATCTACCAACATTATTTTAGCCATATCTCTCCAATCTACACCTAAGTTTAATAATTATCAATTTGTTGCAAAAACTTTGAATTTTTTGCTAAATTTGAATTTGAAGATAATAAAGTGAGGGTAAACTCGCTACCCTTACCAGGTGAAGAATTAGATAAAACTAAATCTCCACCCATCTTAACAGCCAGCTCTTTAGAGATGAAAAGGCCCAATCCAGTACCCGCTGGACGACCTTTGCCAGAATCAAGTTGCTCGAATCTTTGGAAGATCTTTTCTCGATCAACTTGTTTGATGCCAATACCAGTATCTTTCACGGAAATTCCAACGTAATCAGCTTTGACCTGCATCGAAATATAAACGCTACCCTGATCTGTAAATTTAATAGCATTACCAACTAGGTTGGTCAATATTTGTTTAACCTTATCTAAATCAGCACGGACATTGACCGAACTAATATTCTTACAAATAAGGTCTACTTTTTTCTGATTCGCCACAATCTTAAGCAAGTTAGCCACCTCATCTATAACGGTTTTAACATCAAAATCACTAATCGAATATTTTAACTTACCGGTTTGCATTCTGGAAACACTTAATAGATCATTCACCAAACAAATTAATCTTTCGCTTGAAGCATTAATATCGGCTAAAGGTTGCTTGAGTTCTGGATTAACTTTGCCATATTCTCCATCTCGAATCATAGCAACCAAACCATCAATCGCCGTTAGCGGAGTACGTATTTCATGAGAAGCCATAGATAAAAAATCATCTTTCATTCTTTCTAATTGCTTCTCTTTACTGATATCTCTTTCAATCGCCACAAAAGACGAAACTTCATTCTTACTATTTAAAATAGGTGAAATTTTCACAGAAGCTTCATACTTGGAACCATTTTTATGCTTATTAACTAACTCTCCTACAAAAATTGTCTTTTCTTCTTTGATTTTTTGCCACATCTCCTGATAATAACTACTAGGCATCAAACCTCCCCACAATTTGCCAGCTTTTTTACCAAGTGCTTCTTTTCTTGAAAAACCAGTCAACTTCTTAATTACAGGATTGGCATAAAGCACCGAGCCGTCCTTGTCAGTAATGACAATTTGATCCGAAGCTGCCTCAACGGCTTGCTGAAATTTGAATAATTCCTCTCTCATTTTCTTCTCATTTTCAATAACATTTTCCATCGATTCAATTTTTGATTCCAAATCTGACTGAAAATTCAAAATTTCAAAAATGTTTTTTGGTTTCTTTTTTCTACCTTTAAAACCCTCTTGCTTGAGGAAAATAGAAAAAACTAACGTGATTAGAACTGCTAAAATTAATCTCACAATTAATCCACCAGTTAAAATGGAAAAATAGATTGAGCTATCACGAAAAACAGCAGTAGTAAATATCAGAGAATCAAGTAAGTAAGTGCCAAAAACCACAATAAAAACTCTTGGTAAGATTGGAAATGATTTAATTTTAGAAGTCAACTCCCATGATATTGCAATAAAAAAAATGTCCAAAATAATTGTAAAAACTGACCAAAAATAAACCTCTAAACCACGTATAGTTAATTGCACCCAAGAGGATGTATCAACTATCTGACCAAGCAAATAGGTCAAAATTATGTAAAAAAATGAGGTGCCTAGTACCACCCATAAAGCAATTCTAGTTGCTCTCGGGCCTTCAAACAAATAAAGGGTTAAAACACTAAGCATCAAAGTGGTGAAAAAGGTGATCGATCCAATTAGAAAATGCCACTGACCAAAAACAAGTTGATAACCAAGATCGGTTAAATTATGAGTTAAAAAAGTCGATACAGCAATAAAAGAATATATTGGAACTAAGGTAAATCTATTCTTTTGATTATAAAGGAAAAAAACAAACAACCAAGAAATAACTGTCAACAAAATTAAATAAAGCAAAGGTAAAAAATCCATTACTTGGATTGTAAGGCTTTAGTAAATTCTTTGACAAGAATCAATATTTATTTACCTAGTTTTTCCCAACTGAATTCTGCCTGACCAAAATGGCCATAGGCGGCAGTTTTGGCAAAAATTGGGCGACGCAAATCAAGTTTTTCAATAATGTTTTTAACTGACATATCAAGCAAACTTAAAGCGTAATTTTTGATTTCTTCTTCACTAAATTTAGCTGTACCAAAAGTCTCCACATTAAAAGAGACTGGCTTAGCTTGACCAATAACATAACCCACACGCAACTCACAACGGTCAGCTAAACCTTTGGCAACTATATTTTTGGCTAAATATCGACAAGCATAGGCCGCACTACGATCAACTTTGCTTGGGTCTTTGCCAGAAAAACAACCGCCCCCGTGACGACCCATACCACCATAAGTATCAACAATAATTTTGCGACCAGTCACTCCAGTATCTGAGGCTGGACCACCAATTTCCCAAACTCCTGTGCCGTTAATAATCAAAGTTATTTCATTTTTATCTAAAACTTGCTTAGGTAAATATTTGGTCACTGCTGGCACGATCACCTTGTCCCACAAATCATCTTCCAGTTGATTCTTAGTAATTGCTGGATCATATGGCACAGCCATAATGATCGTTGAAACTTTATCTGGCACGCCATTAACGTAATCAATTACCACTTGCGCTTTACCATCTGGACGCAAATAAGCTAAAGTAGCAGTTTCTCTAGCTTGGTCAAGATTACGCACCAACTGATGAGAAAGCATCAATGGCATCGGCATGAATTCTGGAGTCTCATTGCAGGCATAACCGAACATAATTCCCTGATCACCGGCTCCACCATCATCCACACCCACAGCAATATCAGCAGACTGCTGATGAATGTAAACTTCAATTTCTGCTTGATCAGAAAATCCCCAAGCTGGATTGGTGTAACCAAGTTTTTTGATAGTTTGACGAGCAATCTTTTCATAATCAACTTTGGCAGAACAAGTAATCTCACCTGCCAAAACCACTCTATTGGTCGTCACTAATGTCTCTACAGCCACACGACTTTTTGGGTCAACCGCCAAACAAGCATCAACAATACTATCCGAGATTTGATCACAAATTTTATCCGGATGACCAGCAGCTACTGATTCTGAAGTAAATTGGTTAAACATTTTTTCTCCTTAGGTTTACACCTACAGACTAAACAAAAAAATTAATATTGGCAGAAGAGAGAAAAAAGAAAACACTCTGCAAAGAGTGTTTAAGTTTGGTCAAAAACCATATTTCTCAAACGAGCTAATCTCCCTCTTGCGAGCTAGATTTAGCACCGCGCTTCGACCAGAAGTCGGTTGCTGAATGGATCAAAGGGCTAGTTCCCTCACCATTTCTCTTGATTTAATTTGTTAATCCGTGTCATAGTATACAAATCAAAAAATACTTTGTCAAAACATGGTTTATGAAAAAAATTTTTATAGTGAGTGCTTATTCTGACCAAACAAGTTTTGGAGCAAAACTGGTCAATACTTATCTGCAAGAAAGTCTTGCTAACGGCCATGAAGTTGTTTTATTTAATTTAGCTCAAAGCACTTTTGATCCAATTCTGCATCATGGTTATAAACATGATCAAGCTTTAGAAAATGAATTAGTAGTTGCCCAAAAAAACATTCTTTGGGCTGATCATTTAGTTTTTTGTTTTCCCATTTGGTGGGGCGGTGCTCCAGCCATTCTCAAAGGATTTTTTGACCGAACTTTTCTACCAGGTTTTGCTTTCAATTACACGGGTAAATTTTTACCAAAACAACTCTTAAAAAATAAATCAGCCCGCTTGATTGTCACGATGGATGCTTCAGTTATATTTGACAATCTAGTTCTTCGTGCTGCGGGGATCAATTTAATTAAAAAAGCTACTCTAGAATTTTGTGGCATTAAACCAGTCAAAGTAAGTAAAATTGGGCGAGCTCGCCAATTAAGTCAATCGCAGAAAAATAAAATTTTAGAACAAATTCGCCAGATTGCCAAAAAAGCTAGCTGAGAAATAATGATAAAATCTTTTTATGCTAAAAAATAAATTATTAATCTTATTTATTTTGATAATCGCTAGCTTTCTGAGGTTGTGGAAACTTAATGAACTTCCTCGTGATGTCCATGTTGACGAAATTATGAACGCTTATGTCGGTAACTTTGTTATAAGAAATGGAGTTGACTTGTACGGGAATCATTGGCCAATTTTATATTTCGATAATTTTGGCGATTATCCAAATATTTTACCAATGTATTTATCTGGGATTAGCGTTTCGCTATTTGGTAACAGCGAATTTGCTATACGCTTGCCAATAGCTTTATTAGGAATTACAAGTGTTGCTTTGGTTTATTTAATTGCAAAAATAATTTTTCGTAAAGAATTTCCAGCCTTGTTCTCTGCCTTATCTTTGGCTATATTTCCATGGCACATCGTGCTTTCAAGAGCTACGGCGGAAGGCATTAGTGCTGCAACTATTTTTTTGCTTGGACTCTATTTGCTTCTCAAATACTTAGAATCACAAAAAATAATCACTTTTATTTTGGCTCTAATATTTTTATTATCAACTTACTTGCTTTATGCAAGTTATCGAGTAATTATCCCATTAATCATATTGCCAACTTTCTTGCTAACCAAAGATAAAACCAGTAGAATTTTGTGTCTATTTGCCTTTCTACTTGGCTTAACCCTCACTTTGATCATCAGCCAAACAACTTGGGGAACAGGTCGCTTCGAACAAACTAGTTTATTCAGCCAACAAAGCTCAGTTTATCCAATGCAAGCAGAATTTATTACTGGGGAAGGAACAAACAATGCGCTAAAAGCCCGATTGCTCTATAACAAAATCATTATGTTTGGCAAGGAATTTAGCAAACAATATATGAGTTATTTCTCTTTTGAATTCCTTTTTGCTAAAGGCGGTTTACCCATGCGCTATTTTGTCCCAGATCAAGGATTATGGTATTACAGCTATTTTCTTCTTTATCTAATACTAATTAGCACAGCTTTATTAAAAAGTAATTATTTTGTAAAAAATAGCAATTTGGCTCTAGCCACTAAAAAACAAAAAAAATATTTTTTCTACATTTTTTACATACTTTTACTATCTCCATTACCAGCTGCGCTGACAATTGATGACGCCCCCAACATTCACCGTGCAGCTCTGATGCCTTTAATACTGAGTATTACTTCTGGATTAATCGTCTTTTTTGTACAAGAACTGTCTTCAAAATATAAATTAATTATTTTTAGTTTTTTTGTTATTTTATTAAGTTTTGAATCTTTTTATTTTTTTAATAAATACAATCTTCATTCTGGAAAATTTGAACAGGTTTATCGCAGCCCAGCAATGAAAAATATGGCTAAATATCTAAACGAGCAAAAAAATAAGTTTGACAATATTTACGTAGAAAAAAAAGGTGAGACAGCAATTTACTATCTTTATTACAACCAAATTTTTAATAAAGAACTAAGTACGCAATTTCACAAAAAATTACAAATTGCCCAAATTGACAATATCCATTTCACCGAACACGAATGCGTCCATCCTGGATTAATTAATGACGACTTGAAGCAAAAAAATAGTCTTTTCATTATGAGTGCTTCCTGCTTCAAAGATAAATTAGAAATTTTGAAAAATTACCCAGAGCTAAAAGAGCTTGACCAAATTAAATCAAGTCAAGGCGACGTTATCTTCATAAGCTATAGTCTTGAAGCATCACAAAGCAGTCAAATAAGTAATTGACACTTTGCTAGTATATATTCTAAAATGCGAATATGTATAGTAAGACTTTTGCTATTTACGCTAATACGCTGAAGGCACTAGCCCATCCTCGTCGCTTAGAAATCATTTATTTGCTAAGAGATCAAGAAATGTGTGTTGGTGAAATTTATTCAATGCTCGACTTACCTCAGGCCAATGTTAGTCAGCACTTGATGATTCTGCGTGAAGCCAAAATTGTCGCGAGTAGAAAAATTGGCAAGACTATTTCTTATAAATTGGCTCACCAAAATATTTTTCAAGCCTGTTCACTAATTAGAGATTTTTTAATTGAAAAAAATCAAGATGACTTAGAATTTAAACAACTCAAAAATTCAATTGATGATCTACTTCCTATTACTCACGATCCAGTCTGCCACATGCGACTTTCTTCCAAAACCACCCATTATCACCTACAGCACAAAAAACATCATTATTACTTCTGCGCATCTGGCTGCCTGAAAAAATTTAAAACTTGTCCAGAAAAATATGTTAAGGAAAAATTATGAACCTTTTGGCAATTTTTTTAACTGGCTTAACTACTGGTGGAGTTTCTTGTGCTGCAGTGCAAGGTGGACTTCTAGCAAGCATTATTGCTAATCAGAAAAAACAAGAACTAGATCAAATTAAAACAAAAAAACCAACTAAATTGACTCAATTTGATCAACTAGATTGGTTGCCAGTCACTATGTTCCTTACTGCCAAATTAGTGATCCATGTCATTTTAGGTTTAATACTCGGCGGTTTAGGTGCTGTTTTTGCCATTAATCAAGGCCTACAACTAACTTTGCAAATTCTAACTGCCTTATTTATGTTTGCTACAGCAATGAACTTTTTGGACGTGCATCCAATTTTTCGTCATTTGGCTTTCCAGCCTCCAAAGTTTTTACGCAGATTAGTCAAAAATTCTAGTCAGAGCCAAGCTTTATTTGCTCCCATCACGCTGGGTCTGTTTAGCGTTTTCATTCCCTGTGGAGTCACTCAAAGTATGGAGGTTTTGGCCATTGCCAGCGGTAATTCACTACAAGGAGCTTTGATTATGGGTAGTTTTGTTTTGGGCACTTCACCTATTTTTGCCTTGCTGGGTATCGCCACCGCCAAAATGACTGAGGTGTGGCAAGCAATCTTTAATAAAACTGCTGCAGCAATATTAATTGCTCTAGCCATCTATAGCTTTAATGGCGCGCTAATTGCTATTGACTCACCAATTACCATTAATAAAATCACTGACAAAATAGTGTGGTTTTTCTCTGATGAGCGCTTTGCCCAAAAAGAACTGGAGAATCAAGCCATCAAACAAGTTGGTAATTTGCAAAAGGTTAAAATTGACATCAAAAATAATGGCTACACCCCAAAATATTTTAAGGTCAAAAAGAACGTCCCAGTTGAGTTAACTCTTGCTAGCGGCAACGTATATTCCTGTGCTCAAGCTTTTGTTTTTCGAGAATTTAACATCAACACGATCGTGAAATCTAATTCTAATCAAACCTTTACTTTTACCCCAAAAGAAAAGGGCAAATTCACTTTTTCTTGTTCAATGGGTATGTATACTGGGGTGATGGAGGTGATTTAGGTAATTGTTCTTATTAAGTAAGGAAAGGAAAATTTATGTTCAATATCTTTAAGAAAAAACAAGTAGCTGGAAGCAAAGTCGTTTTTAAACTTTCTGGTTTACATTGTAGTAGCTGTGGCCTATCAATTGATAATGCTCTTGAAGAAGTTCCTGGCGTGATTGAGGCGGTGACTAGTTATGCTAAAGCGGAAACATTTGTCCATTTCGATCAGCAAAAAACTAATCAAGCTCAACTAAAGAAAGCTATCCAAAACGCTGGTTATCAGGTAATAGATTAGGACTATCTAATTTAACCCATCAAGGTTATAATACAGGAAGTATTAGTTGTCTTGAGTTTAGACTCAAGAAAGAAGATTTCATTATGTCAGATCAAAATGACAACATGGAAAACAAGAAAAAAATCTTCGTGGGTAATTTGCCTTTCAGCACAACCCAAGATGATTTACAGAATTTGTTTTCCGAATTCGGCGAAATTACCCAAATCAGTTTAATCACTGATAGAATGACCGGCCGTTCCAAGGGTTTCGCTTTTGTAGAATTTGCCGACGAAGCTGCTGCTGCTGCTGCCATTGAAAAAATGTCAGGTTTCAGAGTAGAAGAGAGAGAGTTGGTTGTAAATATCGCTCGACCTCGTGAGCCAAGAAACGATGGTTTTCAACGTAGAGACAATCGTTCCTTCGGTGGTGGAAGACCACAAAATAGAGATCGTAGATATTAATCTTTTAGATCAAAATTTAGAAACGCCAGATGCAAGTCTGGCGTTTTTATTTCTCTTTATCAGAAAATTTTCTGGTATAATTTGGAAGTTCTTTGAAATTTGAATAAAAGGAGGTGTCGCATAGTGGTCAATTGCACACGCTTGGAAAGCGTGAGCCTTACGGC
>CAZIBP010000023.1:0-16318 GCA_964537665.1 uncultured Pseudomonadales bacterium | reverse complement strand
GCATCATTGAGTTTTTTTAAACTTGGTTGGCGCATATTTATTCTTTTAGAAAAGCAGCAAAACCTTTAGCTTCAATCTCTTTAACTAAAGATCCATCACCATTTTGAACAATTTTTCCTTTGCTAAGTAAATGGACGTGATCAATCTCTAAGAAGTTTAAAATTCTTGAATAATGAGTAATCAGCATCACAGAACTCTTCTTTTCTTTTTTGAGAAAATTAACTGCCTTAGCCACAGCTTCAATGGCATCTATATCTAAACCGCTATCGATCTCATCTAGAATAATTAATTTTGGTTCCAAAACCAGCATCTGTAAAACTTCCATTTTCTTTTTCTCACCACCAGAAAAACCATGATTGAGAGAGCGTTTTAAAAATTCTTCGTTGAAGTTTAAAATTTCCATTCTTTCTTTTAAGAATGCTTTAAACTTCATTGGAGTTAGTTTTTTTTCATGACTTTTTTTGTGAAGTAACTTCAGGTAATCATAAATTTTCACTCCTGGAATTTCTAAAATTTGTTGAAATGACAAAAATATTCCAAGAGCTGCTCGCTGCTGTGGGTCTAATTCCAATAAACTATGAGAAGCAAAAGAAATTTCACCTTTAACCAAGTAGTTTGGATTACCCATGATGCTTTGCGCCAAAGTACTTTTTCCAGCACCATTTTGACCCATCAAAATATGAGTCTCACCAGTTTTAATCGATAAATCAATTTTATCTAAAATATTTTTTTTATTTAATGAAACTTGAAGATTTTTAATTTGAAGCACTTCATCCTTTAAAAATTAATTTTTGAAATCCATTTGCTTGAGCATGCAAATTTTATTATCGTTTGGACAATCTTTGTTAACATCGTAATAAATTTCTTTGCCAATTCTTTTTTTTGACAAAAGACCTGCCTCTTGCATACTCTTTAGGTGATAAGAAATGGTTGGTTGACTAAGAGAGAGTTGTTCTACAACATTAGAAACAGTTTTTGCACCATTATCTTTTAGAAAAAGAAAAATCTGCATGCGCGAATTGACAGCTAAATTACTAAAACAATGACTACAAAAAGAAGTCTTCATGACATATAGATCATAATCTATATGTCATGAAATTTCAAGATATATAACACTAAATTTAGTTTGATAAAACACCAATTTGAAATTTACCTAGATAACTGCGAGCCTTATCAGAATGCGGTGTTTTTGAGCCCATTGGACGAGTGTTAAATAAGACTGTAGCATCCTTACCACAACCCTCTAAAATGGCTGCTTTTCCAGGATGAAAACCACTTGATATGTATGAAGTCACATCATAAACCTTATCTTCAATAGCAAACCAACAATCTTCCTTAACTGAATGTTTGGCTATTTCATCCAACGAATATTTCTTCTGCTCTGCGACAGCTTCTGACTTTTTTTCAGCAATCTCCTCAGGAGCTTTTTTCACTTCAGGTTTTTGCTTTTGATAAAAAAAGAAGCCTCCTGCTAAAATAATCAGCAAAATTAATGGTACTGTAAATTTCATAGGTAACTTTTTGTAATTTAATAACAATTTATTTTTAGCAAAAATATTAGTTGAATGCAAATTCAATTTCATCACGCTTATTGTCAATTCGAATTGAGAAAATAAAGAGCAATGCAAAAGATTGTTATTAATGAAATTTATCCTAATCCAGATTCAGGCAATGAGTGGATTGAGTTGTTGCTCATTGGAACAGTTACTGAAAATTTTAATTTAAATAATTACACTATTTCTGATAATAGTCGCCAAATCTATAAATTCACTAATGAACAATTTATCAATCAATTGCTAGTCATCGAGCTAAACGGCCTCAATAATGACGGCGACAGTGTTATTCTCAAGGATAGCAATGCTAATACTTTAGATTCATTTAGCTATCAAAGTACTGAAAAAGGTTGGAGTTGGTCTAGACAAGTAGATGATACTTTCGTTCTCACTAAACCTAGTCAAAATCAAATCAACGAAACCAAAACTCTTAGTCCTAGTCCTGTTCCTACTTCTAGCATCACAACTCCCAATCCATCGCCAACTTTAAAGCAAAATGTCGAATTACCTTTCAAAGCACAAATTAGTTTAACAATTCAACCTTCATTAACTCCCAAACAATATCATTATGATGTGAGCAAGATTAAATTGGCCAACGCAAGCACAAGTGCGACGAAAAGATTAACTCGTTTGGTTCTAGTTAGCAATGATCAAGGACAAATAGAAATCTTCAATGCTATAATTGGAAGTTCATTGATTATTCTAAGCGCCGTTTTTCTTGTCTATGTCAAATTTAAATTTAGAAACAATTAAAACTTATTTTCTCGCTTATCTTGTTCCAACAGCTTGGGCAGGTTTTATTTTCTTTCTCTCAGCTCAAGAAGTTTTACCTGGTTTTTCAGTATCTATTTATGATTTTATCTTCAAAAAAAGTGCTCACATGTTTGTCTATGCTGTTTTATATCTTTTGCTTTTTTGGGCCTACAAACAAACCAGTAAAAAAAAGAATAAGAGACAAAATTACTTATTACCAGCAATTATTGCCTTGCTTTATGCTTTAACCGACGAACTACATCAGGGAACAGTTCCAGGCAGACATCCCACTCTCAGAGATGCTGGCTATGATATGCTGGGAGTCGCAACTGTCTTGTTGTATCAACTAAAATTAATTTAAATACTCCTTGACTTACTCAATCAAAATAGTACACTTGGAAACAGAATTAGACAGTAATTTATTATAAAGTATATAGAAAGGTGTTATGACCAAATCAGATTTGATTAATGTCATTGCCAAAAAAGCTCACTTGACCAAAAAAGCTTCAGGAGAAGCTGTTGAGTCAATGTTTGAAGAAATTATTCGCAGTTTGAAAAAAGGCGATAAAGTTGTTTTATCAGGTTTTGGCACTTTTTATGTTAGCAAAGTCAAAGATAAACACGTTGAACCATTTGGCGACAAAGCCAAAAGACAGGTTGTCAAAGGCCATAAAGTCATTAATTTTCGTGTCGGCAAACCTTTGAAAAAAGAGGTTTGGTAGTCAATTTTTTTAGCACTTTAACCCAGTCGCGTTCGACAAATATCACAATTATTAATGGAACAAATTAAAAACCCGCTTCTAAAAGCGGGTTTTTTAATTCTGTAAAAATAAAACGAGTTTAACGTTTTGGAGATTGTCTCTTACGACGAGCTTTACCACCCATGCCCATTTTTCTGGTTTCTTTCATTCTGTCATCTCGCTTTAATAAGCCAGCTGGCTTGAGAAAGGTGCGAAAATCAGGATTAAAAGCAACCAAAGCTTTGGCAATCCCATTAACTAAAGCTTCTAATTGAGCATCAATACCTGAACCAGCAATCTTAGCGGTCACAGCGAATTTACCTTTGCTACCAGTTAGTTCAAAAGGTTTCATGTAGATAGCTGGAGCATTTCTGACTCCGCTAAAATAATCCGCTATTAAGGTGTCATTAATCACTAAATCACCCTGTCCCTCATAAATACGTACTCTGGCACTAGCAACTTTGCGACGACCTACAGCTTCAGTGTACTTGCTTTTAGGAATTTTAAAATTCTTTTCTACTTCGGTTGATTTTTTCTTACTAGAAGTCATTGGGGTAATTATTTTTTTAATTACCTTCTTGGCCTTCACATTTTTTTTGTTCATTCTTATTGCCATATTATTTTGCCTTCATCATTCCTTGATAAGGATTTTCACTACCAACAACAACTTTCAATCTATCTAATCTACCATCACGTAATCTATTTTTGGGCAACATATTTTTAACTGCTCTTTTGATTAATTTTTCTGGATTCTTAGCCAACATTTCAGTAAATGTACGTTGTTTGAGACCTCCAGGAAAACCACTGTGCCAAGAATAAACCTTGTCAGTTGCTTTATTTCTGGTAACCTCAATTTTGTCTGCGTTAAGTAAAACTACATAATCACCACCATCAACATTTGGAGTGTAAGTAACTTTATCTTTACCGATAAGCTTCTCGGCAATTTCTGTGGCCAAACGACCTAAAACTTTACCAGTGGCATCGTAAAAAAGCCAATCTCGTTTGACTTCCTCTTTTTTTTGAATAAAGGTTTTAAATTTTTGAAACATTATTTTTTCTCCTCAGATTTTTTAGTTTTTTTAGCAGGAGCTTTTTTAGCAGTAACTTTCTTGACCACAGCTTTTTTGGCTGGTACCTCTTCGGTTTTTTGTTTAACTTCTGCTGTCACAACAGCTTTTTCTTTTTTCAAAGTAGTGAGCTTGTTGGTGCCAAGTAACAATGACAATTTAAAAAGCACGGTATTATCACCTCTTCTGGCAGCTAGTTTTTCCAAAGTAGTAAAACCAGATTTTTTGTCTTTAAAAATTGGAGCAATTTTGTCTACCAAAGCATTAACCACATCTCTTCTACCAAAAAACTTATGTAATTCTCGACGAGCAGCTAAGGTATTTTCCAAAGCCTTAGAAATAAGCTTGTCAGCAATTCTTCTAACTTCTTTGGTTCGACTTTCACTGGTTTTAATTTCTCCATGTTCAAAAAGATCACGCAGTAAATTCTTCAACAAAGCCTTGCGACTTTTGGCGTCTCGATTGAAATGTTTCGCTCTTACTCTATGTTTCATAATCAACTTTCACTCAATTTTAGTCGGTTAAGACAACTCCTTTTTTACTAAGAGCTTCTTCAATCAGATCAATACTCTTGCCACCTAAATTCTTGACTCGAGAAATCTCATCTTTTGGTGATCTGGTTAAATCTGCAACAGTTTCAAATCCACCTTTACGTAATGCATTGGCAATTCTAGTTGGCAAATCAAGCTCTTCTACAGTCAACTTCATGGTCTCAACTTCTTCAGGACTCATGCTGGTTAACTCTTCTTTGACTTCTTTGATAACTGGATTAACGATTTGACTAAATTGTTTAATCAAAATCTCAGCAGCTTGTTTGATAGCATCTAAAGGATTGATGGTGCCATCAGTTTCGATATCAAAAACAATTTTATCAAAATCAGTGCGACGACCAACGCGAGTGGCCTCAACTTTGTAGGACACCTTGATCACTGGCGAAAACAAAGCATCTACAGCAATTTGGTTAACTGCTTCGGTTTCAATCTCTGAAGCTAACTTGTAACCAACTCCAGACTCCACTACCATTTCAATACTTAAATTTTTACCTTTGGCTAAAGTGGCAATGTGCAAATCTTTATTAACTACTTCAAAACCAGCTTCACACTCAATATCAGCAGCAGTGACTTCTTTGGCACCCTTAACATTTAAGCGTAAAATTCCAGCTTCACCATGTTCAGATTTGATACGAACTTGTTTTAAGTTCAAAATTAGCTCGACCACATCTTCGGTCATGCCTTCATATGCAGTGAATTGATGGTTAACACCATCAATAGTCAACTTGGTAATAGCTGCACCTGGTAAAGAGCTTAGTAAAACACGACGCAAAGCATTGCCCAAAGTGTGACCATAACCGCTCTCAAGGGCTTCTATCACCACAGTGGAACGAAAATTATTAATCTCAACCCCAACCACAGTAAAGTTAGGATTCATCACTGCGTAATCTAAAAATTTCTTTGACATTTTTTCCTTTGTTTCATCTCCCTCAATGAAGAGGAATCCGTTTCTTTATAATTTTTAATTATCTATTGTAATACTCAACAATTAATTGTTCTTCAACTTTTTCTGTTACATCTTCTCTGACTGGCAATTTACTAACTGCAGCAGCCCCATTCTTGGCTTCTAACCAAGCTGGTAAACGAGTTTCTTGCTTCATGGTTTCAACAACGAGTGGCATTTTGGCAGTTTTGGCCTTCATGGTCAAAACATCACCCACATTAACTTTATAAGAAGGAATGTTCATTTTTTTACCATTAAGTAAGAAATGATTGTGATTAACTAATTGTCTGGCAGCAGCTCTAGTGGGAGCCCAACCCAAACGGTAAACCACATTATCCAATCTTCTCTCTAGAAAACTAAGCATAGCACTACCGGTGGCAGCTGGATTCTTACTAGCTTCTTCATAAACAGCTCTGAGTTGTTTTTCAAGAACACCATAAATATATTTCAATTTTTGTTTTTCTTTGAGCTGAATACCAAAGTTAGAAAGCTTGCGACGACCTTTGGCACCATGTTGACCAGGTCGATTGGCTAGGCGACGGGCAGTTTTTAAAGCATTGGTTTTAAGACCCAAATCTTCGCCAATTTGGCGCTGCAATCTCTGTTTTGGACCGATATATCTTGCCATATTAGTGTCTAGCCTTTCTTGGTCTGGTGCCATTATGTGGCACTGGAGTGAGGTCGGCTATCATAGAAACTTTAATTCCTTGAGCACGCAACACTCTGAGGGCGACATCTCTACCAGGACCTGGGCCCTTGATGAAGACATCCATCTTACTCATACCGTAATTTTTAGCCTTATTAATTGCATTCTCCAAAGCGACGGTGGCTGCATAAGGGGTAGACTTGCGAGAACCGGAAAAACCAGCTTCGCCAGTGCTAGACCAGCAAAGAACTCCACCTTGCTCATCAGTAATACTTACCAAAGTGTTATTAAAAGTTGCACTTACATAAAGTCTGCCGGATGGAACCACGCGACTGACTTTTTTGTTTTGATTTTTTTTGAGTTGTTTAGCCATAAAACATTAAATAAATTACTTAGTACTTTTTGCCGTTGCTGCTTCTACTTTAGTGGCTGCTTCCTTACTTAAAGCACCAATAGTCTTCTTAGCACCTCTCTTGGTACGAGCATTGGATCTAGTTCTCTGACCTCTAACGGGCAAACTAGCCATATGACGCAAGCCACGATAGGCGTGAATTCTTTTCAAACGAGAAATATTGTCATTAATCTCTCTGCGAAGGTCACCCTCGATCATAATCTGATCAAGAGCAGCCTGAATTCTATTAATTTCTTCTGAACTTAATTCGTTAGCTCGCTTGTCTGGGTTAATTTTGGTTTTCTTAACCACATCATCGGCAATTTTTGGACCAACGCCAAAAATATAACGTAGTGCGTAAGGCACTTTTTTGTGATCTGGTAAATCTTGACCGGCAATACGTGGCATAATATTATCCTTGACGCTGTTTGTGCTTGGGGTTGCTACAAATAACGTACAGTTTTCCCTTACGTTTTACAAACTTGCAACTAATGCACATTTTCTTTAATGATGCTTTGACTTTCATAATAATAACAATAGCCTTGCAATATACCTCATAAAAGCAACTTTTTAAAGAGGTAATTATACTTTTTCTTTACTACTTCGGTAAGTTACCTTACACTTGCCAAGATCATATTTGGAAACATAACCTTTGACATAATCTCCAGGCATAACACGAATGCGATAAAGACGCATTTTACCGGCCAAAGTGCCAAGCAGAGTCCTGCCGACCATTTGCGCTACACTGGCATCCGTGACTTTGATTCTAAACATGGTGTTGGGTAAACAATCCACCACTTCACCAACAATCTCAAAACGATCAGTCTGACTATCAGCACTCTGGAGTGTGAAGTCAACCTGACGCTTAACCTTCGAGCTTCGTTTATGATCTTGTACTTTACCCATATGATTACTTTACGAAAGGTCAATTATATCAGGTTTGTAAAAAATCATCAAGATTTGGCGCTAATCTCTTCAATTTTTTCCACAATTTGTTTGAAAACTTCCTCCACACTTTGTTCGCCATCAACTGCTGCCAAATGCTTGCGCTGTGCATAGTAATCCAAAACTGCAGAGGTTTTTTCGTGAAACAAATCAATTCTCTTGCGAATCGCTTGCAGTGTTTCATCTTCACGATCGCTCACTCGACCAGAAATTCTCCATAAGGCTTCTTTGTCAGATACATCAATTAAAATGGTGATTTCTTTTCCTTTAGTGAATTTTTGAAATACTTCCGCTTGTGGCACGGTGCGAGGGAAACCATCCAAAATAAAACCATTTTTATATTCTGGTTTTTGTAGATACTCCATTACAATTTCAACAGTTTTATCATCTGGAATCAGATAACCAGCATTAAGAGTTTCTTTCAAGAAACGACCCAGTGGAGTTTTCTCTTTGGCCATTTCACGAAAGACGTGACCTGAAGATAAGTAAGGAACTTGGTATTTTTCTGACAACAAATTACCTTGTGTGGATTTGCCAGCTCCCTGAATACCAACTAAGACTAATTGCATACTGCCTTTCTGCTAATTAATTTTGATAAATTAGGAATATTTTTCATAATTCTCACTGAGAAGTTGAGAGTTAATTTGTTTGGAAGTCTCCAAAATTACTGAAACTACAATCAAAATACTTGTTCCACCTACAGCCAAAGATTGGATGCCGGTCATAATTTGAGCAATAGAGGGTAGAACAGCAATGGTGGCTAAAAAGATTGCTCCGGCGAAAGTAATTCTGGTCACCACAAACTCTAAAAATTTTCTGGTGGGACTACCTGGTCTGATACCAGGAATAAATGCGCCACTTTTTTTGAGTTCATCAGAAATGTCTCCCGCATTAAAGAAAATAATCGCTGAAAAATAGCTAAAAATGAAAACCAACACAAAATAACTAAGCAAATAGAGTAAAGAGGTTGGAGCAAAGTAAACCGTAATTTTCTCTCCCAAATTAATTAAGCTTTCATTTTTAGCCAAAACCAACAAACGACCTAGAAAAGAAGGTAGCATCATTAAAGAAACCGCAAAAATAATTGGCATCACCCCAGCTACATTCACCTTAATAGGAAGATGAGTTTGCTGACCACCATATTGTCTACCACCTCTAATTCTCTTGGCATATTGAATCGGAATTTTGCGCAAAGCTTCATTCATGAAAACTACTGTCCAAATTACTCCCAAAAGAAGTGCTAAAATAATCAGGATTGTGCTCGCTGGCAGCGTATCTGCAAAAACAAAAAGTGACGCTGTTCCAGAAGGAATTTGGCTAATAATTCCCGCCAACAAAATCATAGAAATACCATTGCCAATTCCACGCTCATTAATTAGCTCTCCCAGCCACATCATAATAATTGCTCCAGCAACTAGAGTCGTAATTACCACAACTAAATTAGACAAACCAGCTCCAACCAACAAATTCTGTGAATTAAGTAGAGCAATCACTGAAACTGCCTGAACAACAGCTATTGGTACCGACATTAAACGCATGTACTGATTAAGCTTGGCCCTACTCGCTTCGCCTTCTTTCTGCATTTCCTTGATTTTTGGAAAAACCATACCCAAGAGTTGCATGATGATAGAAGCAGTGATGTAAGGACTAATACCAACTGCCACAATAGAGAAATTAGCTAGTGTTCCACCAGAAAAAATATTTAAGAAGTTGAGGAATTGATTAGAATCAAAAATCGCTTTAAGCTGAGCTAATTCCACCATAGGAACGGGAATATGAGCTAAGATTCTAGTTAAAGCAAAAATGGCTAGGGTAAATAAAAGCTTACTTTTAAGCTTTGGGTTGGCAAAAATCGCTTGAATTTTGTTTAAAAATTTTTCTATCACTTCCGTCAGAAGTTAATATTCTAAGCCATCAGCGAGTAAGAAAGCAAGCCAACTAGTTTTCAATTACTCCACCAAGAGCTTCAATTTCTTTTCTAGCCGCTTCCGAAACACCAATACCTTTTAAATTAACTTTTTTATTTAATTTGCCCTTGCTAATTACTTTAGCCTGCTTAAATCTTTTATCAATAATTCTGTTTAACTTGAGAGAATCCAAAGTAATGTCGTTTAGCTCGATTTTATTTAGATCATCAAAAGTAAGCTCTGCAACCAAGCGCAAACTCTTGAAACGACCCTTACCTCTCCACATTGGAATTCTTTTGGAAAGAGGTAATGAACCACCCTCAAACCACAATGGAACCTTTGAACCAACGCGAGACTTCTGACCTTTTTGACCTCTGGAGGAAGTGTGACCACCCTTACCAGAACCATAACCTCTGCCCAATCTTTTGGCTTTGCTGTGAGTAATCTTTTGAATTAAATTTAAAATCGACATTATCAGTCCTTATTTATTAGCCGGCTTCGCCACGCGAGGTTTTTTGGCTACTGGCTTTTTAACTTCTTTGGCAACAACCTCACCCTTAGTAGCTGATTCACTAGCTTTTTTCTGCAATTCTTCAATCTTTTTTCTCTCTTCCTCTTCAATATCAGAAATAGAACGCAATTTAATACCTTTAATTTCAACTATCTTCGAAATTTGTTTGAGGGCTTCAAAAGTGGCATAAACACTAGAAGCTTGGTTATCACTACCCATAATTTTACAGGTAATATCTCTAACACCAGCAGCTTCCACCACCGCTCTAACTGGACCGCCAGCAATCACACCTGTTCCCTTAGGGGATGGCTTCAGCATTACTTTACCGGCACCTTTTTTGACAGTGATGGAAAAAGGAATGGTGGTACCGTCCAGTGGAATATTAATCATTTTCTTTTTGGCTTTTTTAACACTTTTTTTGATGGCGGCTAAAACATCAGAAGCTTTACCAAGACCAACTCCTACCTTACCTTTTTTGTCACCAACTACCATCAAAACCGAAAAGCCAGCTTTATTGCCACCTTTGGTTTTTTTGGATACTCTAGAAATTTGAATCACCTTCTCTTCAAATTCTTTGACTTCTGGTTTGCTAAAATTATCTCTTGCCATATTTATAATTTGATTCCACCTTCACGTAGAAATTCTGCCACCGCTTTAATTCTACCGTGATACTTATAATAAGAACGATCAAAAACTAAACTAGAAACTTTTTTCTTCTTTAAGGCTTCAAGTAAAACTCCAGCGACTGCCACTGCTCTTTGAGTTTTATTGCCTTGAATTTTTTGATCTTTACCTAAATCACTGGCGCTAGCTAAAGTCTTGCCAATAGAATCATCAATCACCTGAAGTGAAATGTGTTCATTTGATCTAAAAACAGTTAAGCGAGGACGCTCTGTCGTACCAGAAATTTTGGCTCTGATACGTTGTTGTCTTTTTAATCTGTTCTTATTTAATGCTTTAATATCTGACATTTTGTTCCTAATTATTTAGCGGCAGCTTTGCCTGGTTTCTTCTTGACTACTTCATCAATGTAGCGAATTCCTTTGCCCAAATAAGGCTCTGGTGGTCTAAGACCTCTGATATCAGCGGCAACCTGGCCAACCAATTGTTTATCAATACCTTCAATATGAATGGTGTCGTTACCTTCAACTTTGAAGGTCACTCCAGCGACTGCTTTAACTTCAACCACGTGAGAAAAGCCAAGTGTCATAGACAAATCAGCTCCCTTTGCATTGACTCTGTAACCAGTCCCAATTAATTTAAGAGTCTTTTTATAAGCATTGGTTACTCCTTCAACATTATTAGCAATTAAACTTCTCATCAAACCGTGATTGGCTTTGGTCTGTTTCTCATCATTTTTGCGAGAAAGAGAAATTTGGTTATCTGCAATTTGTACTTCAATGTTAGGTAAAATGGTAAGTTTTAATTCACCTTTGTTACCTCTTGTAACTAGTTGATCACCGTCAATGGTAACAGTAACTTGACTTGGAATAGTGATAATTTTTTTACCAATTTTTGACATAGTTATTTGAAACCTTTACCAAATTTGGCAAAGTACCTCTCCACCAACATTATTCTTACGAGCACTCTTGCTATCCATAAGTCCCTTGTTGGTTGAAACAATGGTTAAACCGTAACCATTTAATGTGCTAGGAACAGTTGAAGTGCTTTTATAAATACGACGACCTGGTTTGGAAATTCTTTTCACTCCACTAATTACAGGCACTTTTCCAAGATATTTCAAAGTAATTTTAATTTGCTTAAAAGGCTTTGCATCAACTACCTCAAAAGCCTCAATATAATTGAAATCTTTTAAGATTTTAGCTAAAGCTAGTTTCATTTTAGAATGAGGCAACAAAAGATCGCTGCGACCAGCCATTACGCTATTCTTAATTCTGATAATCATGTCTGCAATAGGATCGGTCATAATTTTATTTGCTGGTTTTTACTACACCAGGTAATTCACCCTTAGCTGCTAATTCTCTAAAAGTCAAACGACTTAAACCAAAAAAACGCATATAGCCTCTGGGACGACCAGTAATTTTACAACGATTCACGCCTCGAGTCGAGACTCGATTTACTTTTTTGACCCCAGAACTGAGCAAAGCTTCACGCTTGGCTAACATTTTCTTTGATTGGGCAATTTTTGATTTTTTGGCCATACTTAGTTTTTATCTTCCTCTTTTCTAAACGGCATACCGAGTAATTCTAATAAACGAAATGCCTCTTTATCATTCTTGTTGCTAGTCACAATATTTACTTGCAAAGGTCTAATGCGGTCGATTTGATCAAACTCTATTTCTGGAAAAGAGATTTGTTCTTCTATACCAAGACTATAATTACCTTGACCATCAAAAGCTGTTCTACTCACACCGCGAAAATCTTTGACACGGGGGAGAACAATTGAGACTAATCGATCTAAAAATTCCCACATTAAATCACCGCGTAGAGTTACCATCACACCCATTGGGTCGCCAGCTCTCAATTTGAAATTTGAGACCGCAATACGAGCCTTAGTCACTTGAGGATGTTGACCAGTGATATCTTCAAATTGCTTGACAATTGAAGGCATGATTTTTTCTCTGGCTCTTGGCTCCTCAGGTTTAGTAACACCAATATTTAAAACAACCTTTTCAATTTTCATAACCTGATGAGGGTTCTTATATGAGAATTCCTTCATCAAAGTCTTGAGCACTTCTTCTTGGTATTTTTGCTTCAAACGATTCATATTATTTCTTCTGAGCCTTAGCTACCTTTGCTGGTGCAATTACTTGACCAGTTTTCTTAAAAATTCTTTCTTTTTTGCCATCGGCAGTCACGCTATAAGCTATTCTGTCTGGCTGGTCTTTGTCATTCAAAATAGCCACTTTGGCTACGGACATCGGACGTTCTCTTCTCACTTTTTCACCCTTGCGATCCATTAAAGGTTTAATATGTTTAAAGTAAAGATTAACATCTTTAACCAGCACTTTATTCTCAGCTGGAAAAACAGCAATCACTTCACTTTTCTTACCTTTATCTTTGCCAGCAGTAACTAAAACTTTATCACCAATTTTTAATTTCATAATACCTCCGGAGCTAAACTGGCAACTTTATTATATCCCTGATCTTTGACTTCACGAGCAATTGGCCCAAAGACGCGAGTGCCAACTGGTTCTTTGTTGTTGCGAGCTTGAACTACCACTGCTGCATTTTCATCAAAACGGATATATTCGCCACTACTTCTTCTAAATTCTTTCTTAGTGCGAACAATCACTGCTCTAACTTTCTCACCTTTTTTGAGAGTGCCATTGGTATCAGCATCAATTACTGAAGCAATCACCATATCACCCACATTGCCAAATTTTCTCTTGGAACCACCATAAACCTGGATGACTCTAATTTTCTTGGCACCACTGTTATCGGCTATCGCTAGTACAGTTCTTAGTTGTATCATGTCTATTTTCCAATTTTATTGACTACTTTGAATCTCTTGGTCTTACTAAGAGGGCGAGTTTCTACAATCTCTACGACATCGGCCAAAACCAGCGTGATTTCTTTTGGATCGAAATCACAAGCATATTTTTTGCTACGTCTAACCAATTTCTGATAAACTGGATGAGCAAAAGTGCGTTCAACCTGCACAACTGCTGTGGAGGCGGTCTTTAAAGATGTAACTTTACCTTGTAGTTTTTTCATATTATTTATTTCGCGAGCTTCTTTTCTGTCAAAACAGTCTTGATGCGAGCAATGTCGTCAGCTAAATTTTTTAATTTGGCCACGCTACTCAACTTGCCAACTTTTTTCTGCAAACGCATGTTGGCTAAATCATGACTCAGCTCCAACAATTCTTTGTCTAGCTGGGCCACTGTTTTTTGACTTAGTGCTTTAATATCGTTTCTTTTCATTTATTTATTTTTCTTTACAAATTCAGTTTTAACTGATAATTTGGCAGCGGCTTTGTGCATAGCGGCTTTGGCCACTTCTTCACTGACACCACCAATTTCAAACAAAATAAAACCAGGTTTAATCACAGCCACATATTCTTCAATATTGCCTTTACCAGAACCCATTTTGACTCCCAAAGCTTTTTGGGTCAAAGGCTTGTGAGGAAATATCTTGATCCAATATTTTCCTTCTCTTTTGGTGGCATAAGTAATTTTCTTGCGAGCAGCTTCAATCTGACGAGCAGAAATTTCACCAAGATGCAGAGCTCTCAGTCCATAGTCACCAAAAACAATTTCAGAACCCCTCAAGGATTTACCTCGATTCTTGCCCCTAAAGGTCTTGCGGTATTTGACTTTTTTTGGTTGTAACATGGCTAGACTACTTCCCCTTTATAAATCCATACTTTAATGCCCACATAACCAGATCTAGTCTTGGCTGGGGCTTCATAATAATCAATGTTGGCACGTAATGTCTGAGTTGGGACACTACCTTGAAAATATTTCTCACTACGACTAATTTCAGCTCCAGCAATTCTACCAGAAAGCTGAATTTTAACACCTTTAGCGCCAGCTGCCATCACCTTTTCCATTGCTTGAGATACAGCACGACGATGAGGATATCTGGCCAAAATTTGAGCAATAATTCTCTCTACAATTAATTTAGCACTTAAATCTGGTTTTTTAACTTCCTCAACTTTTAATTCAATTCTAGCTTTATCCTTTTTATCTTTAGCGACGTTAATCAGGCGTTCAACACCTTCTTTAACTTTTTCCAAATTAGCACCACCCTTACCAATTACCACACCAGGTCTAGCTACTGATAAAACAATTAAAAGCTTATTAATCGAACGTTTGATTTCAATGTCCACCAGTCCAGCATTAGCGAGACTAGTTTCCAAATATTCACGCAAACGATGATCTTCTAGAACCTTATTGGCATAATCAGCTTTGGAAGCAAACCAAAGAGATTTCCAAGTGAAAATCCCGCCTGTTCTAAAGTTGATTGGATTAACTTTTTGTCCCATATCTTTACTTAGATCCCTTTTTCTGACTTTGTATTAATTTGTTAGCCTGGCCTTTAGAGCTTTGCAATTTGACAGCTTTACTCTTGCTGCGGTCTAACTTGATAGCATCTTGAGATTTTTTGACAACCTCTTTCTTGACTTCTTTAACTTCAGCTTTATCTGCAACTTTGACTGGAGCTTCTTCTACAGCTTCAGCTTTTTTAGTTGATTTAGCTTGTTTCACTACTTCTTTCTTGGTTCTTAGATCAACTCTAACATGACAAGTTCTCTTCAAAATGGTGTGAGCACGACCACGACTAACAGCTCTCCATCTCTTAAGAGCTGGACCATCATTGACAACAATATTGTCAATTTCTAAATCGCCAACTGCCAAACCAAAGTTATTGGTGGCATTGGCAACAGCTTGACGTAGAACTTTCAAAACTAAAAGACTAGATTTTCTATTGATGACAGCCAATTGCTTGATCGCATCAACAAGATTCATCTCTTTGACCACGTCAGCAACCAAACGCACTTTACGTGATGGTTGTCTGGTATTTTTCTGTTCTGCTTTAATTATCATTGTATTTTTCCAAAAAAGTTTAAGTTTTAGTGAGTAATCTCTTTACAATCTTACCGTGACCTCTAAAAGTTCTAGTCGGAGCAAATTCTCCCAATTTGTGACCAACCATCATTTCTGAAACAAAAACCTCAACAAAATTCTTGCCTTGATGTACCATGAAGGTGTGACCAACAAACTCTGGAGCAACTACACAAGCACGACTCCAAGTTTTGATTGGTTTATTCTCCCCATTAGCTTTTTGAGCCATTACTTTTTTTAGAAGTTTTGGGTCGATGTATGGTCCTTTTTTGCTTGATCTAGACATATTTTATGTTTACTTTAAATTAATTTTTAGATCGACGATCTCTAACTAAATAACGAGTTAATTTCTTAATACTTCTGGTCTTCTTGCCAGGAGCCACATTCTTGCCCCATGGGGACTTAGCATGTTTCATACCTACACCACTGCGTCCTTCACCACCACCGTGTGGGTGACTATCAGGATGTTGAGCTGTACCTCTAACTGTGGGTCTGATACCCATCATTCTTTTACGGCCAGCTTTACCGAGCTTAATCCCTTTCCACTCTTGATTACCAACGCGACCAATAGTGGCAAAACATTCCAAACTCACCAAGCGTTGTTCTTTGGAAGGTAATGCAATGATAGCATATTTACCTTCTTTAGATTGGATCATCGCTCCCAAACCGGCACCGCGCACTATCTGAGCACCTTTACCAGCACGTAATTCAAGATTATGAATTTCCACACCGATTGGCACATTTTTTAGTTTCAAACAGTTGCCAATTTTAACTTCAGCA
>CAZIBP010000022.1:0-16511 GCA_964537665.1 uncultured Pseudomonadales bacterium | reverse complement strand
AAGAATCTATGGTTCGTCTTATTGAGCTAAATAATGCACACGAGCGATAGCGAGGCGCATTATGCTCAATAATCTGAAGCGGCGTTAGCACGCTCAGCGTCTCCACCGGACTCACCAAACTTTTTATGACAGGAGAAACTTTTCCTTTGTTAGACACTTTAGAGATTTTGAAGAAAGAACTTGGTTTATCTAGAAGCGTTACAATTAATAACTGTCAACATAGTTTTGGCATTATAGATGAAGATGCTATTTTTTTATCTAAAATATCTGGCGAAATCGATGAATCTGATGGAGAATCAAAACAAAGAGTATTAACTGTTCAGGAGTTAGTTAACTTTATTTCAAGGGCAGGCCTTGAGCTTGGTTCTCTTGACAAGCGTATGGGTTTTTATTATTTGACTGTTAATCGACGTGATAAAAAAGTTGGTGTTATTTCTTTTCAATAAATAAGCATTTTTAATTCTTTATACTCGGTTTGCACTTAACTTTTTTTTCATTTATAATTTTCTTATGCCCACAGATACACGTCTACTCTATATTTTGTCAGAATTGGCTTATGTAACTAAGTTAATTCCAGCCAAAAAAGCTCATGATTTTGTTTTATCTGATTTTCGTCAGATCAATGGTGAATTCTTAGATGAAAATGTTTTGCTAGAAAAAAACCTAGCCAAGTTATTTTCTAAATTAGAAGCTGGTAGCTATAAGTTGATTTTGCCAGATTTCCTCTTTACTAGCACCATTATTAATGTTGAATTTGATAATGAAGAAGCAGTCAAAGAACATCTGAAAAATAAGCTGTTGCCAGAGCTAGGAATTAATGACCAGGATTATTATTTAGATACGACCGTTCTGAGTAATTACAAGGGTTCTTTCAAAGTGCAGTTAACTGCTTTGGAGAAATCTGTGGTGGCTCCTTTGTCCGAAATCCTTCAAGAACATAAAGAAATTAAGATTTCTGCAATTTCCCCACTTAGTTGGACCAGCAAGTCAATTATTAGTTTGGAACCATCGGTGGCTATTTTGCAAATGGGCAACCATTTGTTTTTAGCCGAGCACTACATTGGTGTTGACCAATGCTACAGCGTTGAGGTCTCTGAAGCAGTTAATTTTGCCGAGACAGTGCAAACGCTTAAGGGGGCTGAACCAAGCTTACAGACTGTTTATTTATTGACCAATAGTTTGGTTGATGACGCAATCAAAGAGAAGCTCAAGGAGACTTTGCCAGTTCAGCAATTAGCCGATTTGGCTAGTGAGAACGAAAGTATGCCTTCGTACATCAGGCAAATCATTGAAGCTTCAGCCAAAACTTTTTCTATTCCAGAATTTTTGTTGCCTCAATTTGTTTTGGACAGCAACTATCAAGTTAAAAAACCTACCGCAGCTAAAATGGAAACTGAAGAAGAATTAAGTAATTTGGTTAAACCGGCAGTAGTTGGAGAAGCTGCTTTACCCTCCCCAATTGTTCCGAAAAATGATTCACAAATCGAAATAGCAGTGGAAAATCTTGAAGAAGAAGAGATTGATGAGTCGGTCATTTCTGAAAAATTAACTGAAAAACCGGTTAAAGAATTAACTAAAAATGAGCAACCGCCCAGTATTCAAATACCAGAGGCAAAGAAAATAGAACCAGAAAAGAAAGAATTAGATTTTAGCCAATTTGCTAATTTGGCAATTGACGCGTCACTTTTTGACAAAACAGTTAAAGAGAAAAAGGGAGAAACTAAAATGCCAGAGCAAGAAGAGAAAAAAATAATCAAAAACCCAAATGATGGGTCTTCTGTTGCCAAAATGATCTTTATTGGCTTCTTAAGTTTTGTGGTAACCATTGCACTTGGAGTGGGCATTGGTTTAGCTTATCTGCAATGGACCAATCGCCAAGAAAACACCAAACCAGTGGTGGAGGTAGATTCAAACCTTACCCCAACCGTTACGGTAACCACTACGCCAGCACCACTACCAGAGATTAAGAAAGCTGACTACAAAATTCTTGTGGTGAATGCCACGACCAAAGCTGGTTATGCCGCAACAATTGTGAATAAAATTAAAGCAGCTGAATTTACCGATGTTTTTGCCAAGAATGCTAAAGGTATTTATGATAAAAAGGATTATCTTTTGGTCAAAGAAGACAACCCAAATAATCAAGCTTTGTTAAAAGAACTGGAAAAAGCTACCTCATTAACCCTGACTTTACAGACGGAAATTGAGAAGGAGGCAAGTGCCAGTTCTTACAGCGCTGTTGTGGTGCTTGGTAAATGAGATTTAATAGCTATTGCCAAAGAAGAAAAACTATTTATACTAAGCAACTGTTATGTCAGATACAATTACAATTACTCAGTCCGGTTTTGAGGAATTGCAGCAGGAATTGCTCGAACTTAAAACAGTCTTGATACCTAAAGTGATCGAGCGTATTGCTAATGCTAGAGAACAAGGTGATCTTTCTGAAAATGCTGATTACCATAGTGCTAGAGATGAGCGAGATATTCTCCAAGCCCGTATTAACGAAATAGAAGAGATTTTAGCCAAAGTTGAAGTCAGAGCTGCTGGGACTAAAACAGTTGGTGTCATTTCACTTGGATCAACAGTTACTTTAGAGATAGTTGGTAAAAATAAAAAACTTACTTATACAATGAGTGGTGAATACGAATCAAATCCTGCAGAAGGTAAAATCTCTATTGAATCACCAGTTGGTAAATCCTTGCTCAAGAAAAGCAAAGGTGACAAAGTGGAGGTGGAAACTCCGGCGGGCAAAGTCACTTATAAAATTTTAGAAATTAAGTAAAAATTTTAGAAAACAAGAAAAGCCCCGCCAAAAGCGGGGTTTTTTAGATATAATAAGACCTAAACCAAGAACCTTAACATAGAACTCGCTCGACGAAAATTATCTGCTTCTTTAAGTTGACGATCTTTTTCTCGCTCTGCGAAGTTGCTGTTTATAGACATATTGCTCGTTTATGTTTATCGGTCAGCGCCTTCGATGGTTCTATGTCAAGTTTCTTGGTTTAGTCGAATAAAAAAGGAAAATATGTCTCAAAATCAAACACTGCAAAGCAAACATTGGCTAGACAAAGTGGTGGATGGTATTCTCAAGTGGCAAGAAAAAAACGGTATTACCTACTTGCATGTTGATGATATGAAAACTCCATCTGGTCGTGTGCACACCGGTGCTTTGCGTGGTGTGTTGCTTCATGATTTGGTTGCTCAAGTTTTGAGTGAACGCGGTGTGGTGGCTGAGAATACTTATGTTTTTAATGACATGGATCCTATGGATGGTTTGCCAGCTTATTTAGACGAAAAAATCTTTGCACAACATATGGGCAAACCTCTTTTCCAAATTCCCAAGCCGGATTTGGATAAATGTGGCATTGATCTTAGTCGTGTTTCAGAAGTTGAACTTGAAGATCTCAAAAATGCTAAGAATTTTGCAGAGATTTATGCTTTTGATTTTATTCACGCCTTCCGTTCTCTTGGTTGTTCTCAAGAAATTGTTTGGAGCCATGAACTTTATCAGTCTGGCAAAATGGATGAACTGATTCGCTTGGCTCTCAATAGTGTCCAGCCCATGCGCAAAATATATCAGGATGTGGCCAAATACCAGTTGCCAGCTAACTGGTATCCTTTCCAAGTGATCTGTCCAAATTGTGGCAAGCTTGGTACCACTCTAGTCACTGATTGGGATGACAATGAAGTTACTTTTGAATGCCAGGAAAACAAAGTCACATGGGCCAAAGGCTGTGGGTATAAAGGGAAAATCAGTCCTTTTGGCGGCACTGGCAAGCTACTTTGGAAAGTTGATTGGCCAGCTCATTGGACCGCTATGGGTGTTAATGTCGAAGGTGCTGGCAAAGATCATTCGAGTAGCGGTGGTTCTAGAGATATGGCCAACGCACAGTGTGAGCAAGTTTTTAAAATTCCTGTTCCTTTCAATATTCCTTATGAATGGATTTTGATTCGTGGGGCCAAAATGAGTTCAAGTAAAGGCGTTGGCACCAGTGCTCGTGAATTTACCAAACTTTTCCCTCCAGCTGTTGGTCGTTTCCTTTTCGCCAGTCGCAATTACGCTCAAGTGATCGATTTTGATCCAAGCACTATGGCTATCCCAGATCTCTTTGACGAATATGATCAAGGTGCCAGAATTGCTTGGGGTCAAGAGGAAGGCGATGAGCGCTTGGCTCGCGCTTTCGCGCTCGCCCAAGTGGCTCAAGCTCAAGAGCAATCTTTCTTGCCTAGATTCCGCGATGTGGCGATGTGGATGCAATATCCAGATAAAGATCTGGAAACTGAATTTGCTAAAATCAAGGGCAATCCTCTTAATGATTTAGAAAAAACTTTGCTTAAAGAGCGTATGGCTTATGCAGAAATTTGGTTGGCTAATTATGCTCCAAGTGAATATCAACTGCGTCCAAAAGCAGAAATGCCAGAGGAAGCCAAGAACCTAAGTGTAGAGCAAAAAGCTTTTCTCAAAGAATTGCAAGTAATGCTAGCAGAGAAAAAAGATTTATCTCCAGCTGATTTACAACAACAAATTTTTGAATTATCCAAAAAAAGCATTGGTCCAAGACCAGCTTTTGAAAGTATTTATCTTCTGCTACTTGGCAAAAAGGCTGGCCCTAGAGCTGCTTGGTTACTTCAAGCAACTAGCGAGGAATTATTAAAAAGTCGTTTTGAGGGAATTTAATTATGAGCTTATCAAATCGCGAAGCTAGTCAAGCATTACTTCAAAAATATATGGAAAACGAAGCTCTTCTTCGTCATTCTCGCATGGTGGCGGCTGCTATGGAAGCTTATGCTAAAGTTCTTGGTCAGGATGTGGAATTATGGTATGCCACTGGTCTGCTTCATGATTTGGACTGGGAAAAATATCCAGATGAACATCCAATGAAGGCAGTAGCAGAATTTTTTGGTGAATATCCCGCAGAGATGAAACAAGCGATTCTAGCTCATGCTCCAGGTAGAACTGGTGCTAAAGCAGAAAGCTTATTAGACAAGTATCTTTTTGCTTGCGATGAACTAAGTGGTCTAATGAATGCAGTGTCCTTGATGCGTCCAAATGGTTTTGCTGATATGGAAAGCAAATCAGTCAAGAAGAAAATTAAGGATAAATCTTTTGCAGCCAATGTTAGTCGCGAAGATATCGCTCTTGGTTTTGAACTGATTGGCAAAAATCCAGATGAACATATTCAATTTTTAATCGAAGTTTTTAAAAAATTTAATTAAAGGAGTTAATTATTATGCTAGACATTAATTTTGTCCGCCAAAATAAAGATCAGGTCAAAGAAGCCTGTGTTAATAAAAATCTTGACTCCTCTATTATTGATCAATTGCTTGCTGTGGATGAGAAGCGTCGCAGTTTGCAACAAAAAATGGATGAATTACGTTCACAAGCTAACACCGTTGCTGATGAAATTAAAACAATGATGTCATCTAATGTTAGAGATGATAAGGCTGTTACAGAAAAAATATCTAAAGGAAAAATTCTTAAAGTAGCTTTAAAACAACTTGAGCCCAAAGACAAAGAAATCAACGAAAAATTTGTGGAGTTGATGAGTAGTGTACCTAATGTACCAGCCAGCGACGTACCGATTGGTAAGGATGAATCATTTAATCAAGTGGTGAAACGAGAGGGTCAAAAACGTAACTTTGACTTTACCCCGAAAACCCATGAAGAAGTGATGCAAAATCTAGATTGGCTCGATACTGATCGTGCTGCCAAAATCGCTGGATTTCGAGGTTATTTTCTCAAGAATGAGGCGTTATTTCTTGAGCAGGCTTTGATGCTTTATGCTCTTTCGATTATGAAGAAGCATGGTTTTACAGTCATGTCTGCGCCAATTCTAGTCAACAAAGAAGCGATGTTTGGAACTGGTTATTTTCCATGGGGAGCGCAAGATCATTATTACACTCAAGATGGTCAAATTTTGGCTGGCACAGCCGAAGTGGCACTCACGGCTTATCGTGGTGGTGAACTACTTCGTGAAAAAGATCTACCGATCAAGATTTGCGGTATTTCTCCATGTTTTCGTCGTGAGGTTGGCTCATACGGCAAAGACACCAAAGGTATTATCCGTGTGCATCAGTTTAATAAAGTCGAACAAGTGGTTTTGACTGTGGCTGATGAAGAAGTCACTAGAGATTGGCACACCAAAATGCTTGGTTTTTCGGAGGAGTTACTGCGAGGTTTGGGTTTGCCTTATCAAGTTTTATTGATGTGCTCTGGAGATATGGGTGCTGGTCAGCGTAAGAAATATGACATTGAAACTTGGTTTCCTGGTCAAGGCAAATACCGAGAAACTCACTCGGCTAGTTATTTCAACGATTTCCAAGCTAGACGCCTTAATATTCGTTATCAAGCCAAAGATGGCAGTACCAAATTTGTTTACACTCTTAACAATACTGTAGCTGCTTCGCCTCGTTTGTTGGCGGCGGTAATTGAAAATTATCAACAAGCTGATGGCTCAGTAGAGATTCCAGAGGTGTTGCGCCCATTTATGATCTAGAGAATAAATGATATAAGTAGGACTCTATGTTTAAATTTTTAAAAAGCTTCTTTGACGAAGAAGCTAAAAAACTCAAGCAATATCAAGCAGTGGTTGATCAAATCAATGCTTTTGAGCCTACCATACAAGCTCTCAGCGATGAAGAATTAGCTGCTCAAACTGCTAAATTTAAAGCGATCATTGCTAAAGCAGTAAATGGCGTTGCCAAAGAAAACCTCCATAGTGCTGAACAAGCTATTCTAAATCAAATTTTGCCAGAGGCCTATGCCACTGTTCGTGAGGCTTCACGCCGCATTCTTGGCATGCGTCATTTTGATGTCCAACTTTTGGCTGGTGTAGCTTTGCACAATAGCAATATTACTGAACAAAAAACCGGTGAGGGTAAAACTCTAACTGTGACTGCTCCACTTTATCTTAACGCGCTGCTTGGCAAAGGAGTGCAGCTGATCACTGTCAACGATTATCTTTCGGAAATTGGTCTTGGTTGGATGGGCCCACTCTATCATTTTTTGGGTCTTAGAGCTGCGGTGATTGTTCATGATCATGCTCGTCTTTATAATCCAAATATTGATAGCGAGGAACGTGGTGATGAACGTCTCGAGCATTTTGAAGAAATTGCTCGCCAGGATGCCTATCTAGCCGACATCACTTATGGTACCAATAACGAATTTGGTTTCGATTATCTGCGCGATAACATGGTGCAAAGTTTGGATCAAATGGTCCAGCGCCAAGACACGCCTCACTATTTTGCGATTGTTGATGAGGCTGACTCCATTTTGATTGATGAAGCCCGTACGCCTCTGATTATTTCTGCTCCAGATAGCGAACCAACGGATAAATATTTTGAACATGCTAAAATGGTTCGTTCATTGGTAGTTGATCAAGATTACAAATTGGATGAAAAAGCCAAAACTGCTACTTTGACTGATTTGGGTGTCAAACGTATTGAAGCCAAGCTTGGTGTCAAAAATCTTTACGAAGAAAGTTTTGATACCATTCATCATGTAGAATCGGCTCTAAAAGCTTCTACCCTATATCGTCGTGATAAAGAATATATCGTCAAAGATAATCAAGTAGTGATTGTGGACGAGCACACTGGTCGTTTGATGTTTGGGCGTCGTTATAGCGATGGTTTGCATCAAGCCATTGAAGCCAAAGAAGGGGTGCCGATTCAACAAGAATCTCGCACACTAGCCACCGTTTCCTTACAAAACTACTTCCGCATGTATCAGAAATTATCTGGGATGACCGGAACAGCATTGACTGAAGCCGAAGAATTTAATCAAATCTATCACGTCGATGTATTAGCGATTCCCACTAATCAAGCAGTGGTGCGTCAAGACTTGCCAGATCAAGTTTACAAAAACACTGCCGCTAAATATTCAGCGATCGTCAAAGCTGTCGAAGAAATTCACGCTGTTGGTCGCCCAGTTTTGATTGGAACTCGTTCGATTGAGCACAATCAAATTGTCGCCAATTTCTTAAAAAGAAAAAATATTCCTCATCAAATGTTAAATGCTAAGAATCACGAAAAAGAAGCTTTTATTATTGCTGATGCCGGTCGTCGCGGTGCCATCACGGTGGCCACTAATATTGCTGGTCGTGGTGTGGATATTGTGCTTGGTGGTGCCAAGCCAGAACTTAAAGATTTTTTAAAAGCGCAGCGCAGTAAGAAACGTGTAGTTTTGGCCAAAAAATATGAAAAACTTGGTTTACCAACCTCCATCAATCCAGCTAATTATGATCTCGATACCTATGCAACTGCTTTGGAAAAATGGCAAACTGACCATGACGATGTGGTATCTGTCGGTGGTTTAGCCATTGTGGCGACTGAACGCCATGAATCGCGTCGCATTGATAATCAGCTTCGTGGTCGTGCTGGTCGTCAGGGTGATCCGGGTACTTCGCAGTTCTTTGTCGCTCTTGATGACGAAATTATGCGTATTTTTGGTGGTGAGCAAATTGCTAAAGTGATGGATTTTCTCAAGATTGATGAAGATCAAGCGATTGAAAACCCCATGGTTAGCAAAGCCATCGAATCAGCACAGGTCAAAGTTGAAACTTTCTTTTTTGATCAACGTAAGCGCTTAGTAGAATTTGATGATGTGATGAATAAGCATCGTGAAATTATCTACAAGCGCCGTCGCCGTTTATTGGAAGCTGGCACCATCAAGATTACTACTAGCAGAAAATCTGATGACAAGTTAGAGACTATTTTGGTGAACGAAAAGGGTCAAAAAACCACTCTCAAAGATCAAATTATGGATTATTTAAGTAATGAAATTACCGGCTTGGTCACACTTCGCGCTCCAGAAAATTTTACAGCAGAGGAATTTGAGGCAATTAGTAAAGAATTTGCCAGAATTATTCCTTTTGATGATGTTTCGCAAAAGCGTCTAGCGGAAAAAATTGGTCAACTTAACAACACTGAAGAAATTTCCAGCGAACTACTACAAGTGGTGAGCAAAACTTATGAATCTAGAGAAAAAGTACTTGGTGAAGCCGTGATGCGAGAATTAGAAAAATTTGTGGTCCTTTCCACCATTGATGAAAAGTGGATGGATCATTTGGATGGGATTGAAGATTTGCGCGAGGGCATTTGGTTGCGAGGTGACAAAAATACTGTTTTG
The DNA here is from genome assembly GCA_964537665.1 of uncultured Pseudomonadales bacterium. GTDB lineage: Bacteria > Patescibacteriota > Microgenomatia > UBA1400 > PJMF01 > UBA1364. The sequence continues at coordinate 7,387 of CAZIBP010000022.1, read as the reverse complement.
GCTGAATACAAAAAAGAAGCTTTTATTATGTTTGAAAATTTAATTACGGAGATTGAAAGCACCATTGCAGCACGAATTTTCCGCATTCAGCCTTTGATGACGAGATCAACCATGCCAGAAAAAATTAATTTGCAGGCTCCTTCAGAAGCCACGCCAAGTTTGGGACAAGCAGTACAGGTGGAGAGAAGACAGGAAAATGCTAGCGCCAATGTTGGTGGTGGTAAGCCAGGTAATGCTGGTGATTTAGCTGCGGTTCTAGGCAAAATTGGTGGTAGTTCAGGTTCAGATAGAACCACTACAGGTAGTGGTTCAAGTGACAAGTATGCTAAGGTAGGTCGTAATGACCTTTGTCCCTGTGGTTCGGGACTAAAATATAAAAAATGTGGATTGATTGGAGCAAGTGAACACAGAGAATAGGACCTATGAAAAATGCCATTATTATTCACGGTACTTCTTGTACACCGAATTCTTATTGGCTACCAAGCATTAAACAATTTCTAGAAAAAAATGCTTACGAGGTGTGGGTGCCAGCTCTACCAGATGCAGATAAACCAGATTTGAAGAAGTGGCTACCAATAGTGTTGCAGCAAGGAAAATTTACTGCAGAAACCATAATAATTGGGCATTCTGCTGGCGGAGCTTTCGTCTTGAGTGTTTTGGAAAATATTAACATTCAAATTCACAAGGCAGTAATTGTGGCTGGTTACAGCAAATTAAAGAATGAGGGAGATAATCCCTTGATTTTGCAAACTTTTTATAATTGGCAAAAAATTAAGCAAAACGTTAGAGATATTATTTGCATTAATTCAACCGATGACCCGTGGGGTTGCAATGACAAAGAGGGCTTGGATCTTTTTCACCATTTAGGTGGTACCTTGATTTTGCGTGAAGGTGAGGGTCATATGGGGTCAGACACTTTCAAAAAACCTTACACAACCTTTCCCTTATTAGAGAAACTGTTAGAACTTAAATATTCTCGCAACAGCATTGATGGTTCTGATCAGAAATAATTATGCCTGAGCTACCAGAAGTCGAATCAATTCGACGTAAATTAAATTCCATTTTAACTAATCGCCAGATTCAACAAATCGAAGTTTTACGTGAGAAAAGTTTTTTGGCCTACCCTGCTGTTGGTCAAAAAATTTTAAAGCAAACTGTTGTGGAAGTGAAGCGTCGCGCCAAAATTTTGCAAATTGTTTTAAGTGGTGAGCATGATCTATTAGTGCATCTTAAAATGACTGGTCAATTGATTTTTGTTGATCAAAATGGGCAGAGAGCTGGCGGCGGCCACCCCTCAGCAGATTGGGTTAATGATTTGCCAGCCAGACATACAAGGGTAATTTTTACTTTTAGTGATGGGGCGCGGCTATTTTTCAATGATCAGCGGGTTTTTGGTTGGATCCGCCCCCCCCACAAAAAAGATGTGGATCGAGAATTTGTTAATTATGGACCAGACATTGATGATAAAAATTTGACTGCTAACTACTTATTGGAAGCTGCCAAAAGACGTCAAATTTCTATTAAGCAATTTATTATGGATAACAAGGTGATTTGTGGTGTGGGAAACATTTATGCTAGTGAATCTTTGTTCTCAACTGGCATTAATCCAACAAAGTCAGCTAGAGAAATTAGCAAAGAAGAAATGAGTTCTTTACTGCAAGCAATGAAAAAAATAATTGCTCGTTCTACGCAGCTTGGTGGCACTACTTTTGATGGTAAATATGTAGGGGTGGACGGTTTTGCTGGTGGTTTTCAAAACGAACTCAAGGTTTATGGTCGAGCTGGTGAGCCATGTTTGAGTTGTGGAACTTTAATTTCCAAAATTAAACAAGGTGGGCGTGGGACTTTTTATTGTTCAGTTTGTCAGCAAACAAGCTTGCTAGTAAAGTAGTGATCGGTACAGCCAAAATTAGACCGATACTACCTACTAAAGTGCGAACAACTTCGTCGGCGATAATTTCATAATTAACGATCTCGGCAAATGGTTTAGCAGCGTTATTGAAAAGTAATAACAGAGGTAATGAAGCACCAGTGTAAACTAAAACGAGAGTGTTAACCATTGAAGAAATATGGTCATGCCCCACCTCCATCGCTCTTTTATAGAGTTCTGTGGTTTTTAATTGAGGGTTGGCCATTTTAAGTTGTGACACAATTGAAGCTTGCGAAACTGTGACGTCATCGAGCACACCTAAAACACCAATGATGATTCCAGCCAGGAGTAAACCTTTCATGTTAAATAGACCCGGACTCATAGTTTGTAGAAATGAAGCTTCTTCTGAAGAAAAACCAGTTAATTTGGTAAAGGTGATAAAAAAACTGGCCAGCAATCCTGTTAATACCAAAGCCAATAAAGTACTAAAAATAGCAACTGTAGTTTTACCATTGATGCCATGTGAAGGATAAAAAGTGGCTGGAATAATCATGAGTGATCCAAAAATTGCAATGAGAATTGGGTTGTCCCCGGCAGCAATTTTGGGTAGGATGAAATAAATAATTACCAAGAAGGAAAAAGCCATTCCGAGCAGAGAACCAACTCCTTGCCACTTAGAAATGAATAAAACTAAACAGATAAAAATGATAAACAAAATAAATAAGGCGTTGGTTCGTACTTGGTCAGCGATAAAGAAAGTATTTTCACTAGCTTGGTAAATTATTAGTTTGTTGCCAATTCGGTATTCAATGCGAGGGTCAATGTTATCTACAATAATTTTTTGCTGATCAAGTTCACCTTTACTAGTGATTCTTAGTTCCAATTTTTGAAACATTTCTCCAACATTTAAATTAGTCGAAGTTTTTTTCTCTAAAATTTCTAAAACAGTAGCTTGATATGTTTTTTGCTCATTGTTTTGGGCTTTTATTTTTGTAGTAAAAATTGGCAAAAAACTTAAAGTAAAAAGGATGGCTAAAACAATTTTTTTCATTATTTTGTAAGTCTAGTATTTAGATTTTTCTTTTTTTCTAGAACTAATTTAACCTTGTTGATAATGCCTAAATAATCTAGACCATATTTGTGGAGAAGTTGCTCGTCTTTACCAGACTCACCAAAAGTATCATCAGTGCCAATGCTTTCAATAGCGATTGGTTTTCTTAGTTCTTTACCCATCGCTTTGGATAGTGTTTGAATCACCAAAGCATTAAGGCCAGAGTTAATTTCGTGCTCACTTGCCACAATTACAGCTTTAGTTTTGGCAGCACTTTTGAGAATGCTTTCCTCATCTAATGGTTTGATGGTGTGTAAATTAATTACTTCCACAGATAGGCCAATTTTTTCTAATTCAATTGCTGCCTGAAGTGACTCTTGAACCATTAGTCCACAAGCAAATATGCTTAGTTCGCTTCCGTTTTTGAGAATTTGAGCTTGATTTAATTTAGTTATTGGAACTTGGACGAAGCTATCAATTGGTTTCAGTTTTTTGCGACCCAAACGCAAGTAACATGGACCATCGATCTCAGCAATTTGTTTGGTTAAGGTTGCCGCTTGTTTGCTGTCAGCTGGAACAACAACAGTCATTTCAGGTAAGGCAGCGGCAATACCAATATCTTCTAAAGCTTGATGTGTGGCTCCATCTTCCCCAGTACTGATGCCAGCATGTCCACCGATAACTTTAATATTTAAGCTGCTATAAACAGCCACTCTTAGCTGATCTAAATTTCGTCCAGGATTAAAAGCAGCAAAGCTGCTAATGAAAGGAATTCTATTTGTTAGAGCTAAGCCTGCTCCAATACTCATCATATTTTGTTCTGCTACTCCACATTCAATGAAACGACTTGGAAAAGTTTCTCTAAATTTTTCCAAACGCAGCGATTCAGCTAAGTCAGCACAAAGAACCACAATTTTTTCATTAGCTTGACCGAGTTCTAAGATTGCTTCACCAAAACCGTCTCTAGTAGCTTTGAATTCTTGATCGCTCACAGAGTTTTTTCCTTAATTGCTAACTCTTGCATAGCTTGATGATATTCACTTTGATTGGGAGCTTTACCATGCCAGCGATAGTCATTTTCCATGAAAGAAACACCTTTACCAGGTGTGCTTCTAGCCATAATAATAACTGGTTGTTTGTTATTTTGTTTAATTGATTCAAAAGTTTGGAAAATATTTCTGATGTTATGTGCGTCCATTTCCAGAACTTTAAAACCAAAACTGATTAATTTTAGTTTAAGGTTGCCCAGAGAAAGTGTTTTATGAACTGGTCCAGAAATTTGAATATCATTGCAATCAATAATGCCAATAAGTTTTGTTAGCTTATGATGAATAATGAATTGATAAGCTTCCCAAATTTGACCCTCTTGTTGTTCGCCATCGCTCATTAAACAAAAAACTCGATTTTGTTTGTCATCCATATTTAAAGAAAGTGCCATGCCAATTGCCTGTGACAATCCTTGTCCGAGAGGACCGGAGCTATTTTCAACACCAGGTAGTTTATATTTCAAATCAAAAGTGAAATGTGGGTGGCCTTGTAAGCGAGAGTTAATTTGGCGAAAAGTTTTGAGTTCTCCTCTTGGAAAATAGCCATCTTTTGCTAAGGTAGCGTAAAAAACTGGACTAATATGTCCGTTACTTAGAAAAAAATAATCACGTTTATCCCAATCTGGCCTTTTAGGGTCGTGGCGTAAAATTCTGCCAATAAAAAGACAAGTTAAAAGATCAGCCATACCTAGGGAACTTGCAGGATGCCCACTTTGAGCCTCATAGATCATATCTAAAAGATCTCGGCGAATTTGCCAGGCAGCTTTGCTGATGACTTGGTAGTTGGCAGGCATAAAGTTGGACTACTTAATTTCTTTAGGTCAGAATTTCTTCAATTTTTTTACTTAGTACTTCATCATAATTGACTTTATAGGGCAAAACAATTCTTTCAGCCTTAGCGCCATTTGGAATGACAATTACCACTTTTTCACTACCTAAGTTAGCCTTAAGAAGTGCGCCTAATTTTTTGAGAGTTTCTGGTGAAGTCTTGCGGGGGACAAAAATTTCTTGGAAATTTTGATCACGAGCAAATTCGACTTCTTCATCTTTTGGAATAATAATCTTTTCTGCAATGATTTTGAATTCTTCTTCTTCATGCTGGACTTTGCCACGTACCAAAACTACTTGATCTTGTTCCAGTTGAAAACCCAATTCTTGATAGGTGCGAGGGAAAATGATTAATTCGGCTTTGCCAGATTGATCCTCAAGAGTAGCAAAAGCCATTTTTTGACCTTTTTTGGTCATAATTTCTTTGAAACGACTCAATAAACCACCAAATAAGAAGACTTGATCTTGACTAAATTCTGGATCAAGCTCACTAATTTTCATATTAGATCTTTTGTTGACCAAACTGAGTGCATCAGCCAATGGATGATCAGTTAAATAAAGTCCCAAAAGTTCTTTTTCAAAAGACAATAATTCAGCTTCAGGATATTCTTTGACTTTAGGAAAGTTATCTTTGATTTCAGTACTCTTCTCGCTTACTTCTGCGAACAAATGATCCTGACCATCGATTTCCGATTGGAATTGACCAGCATTTTGGCGAATCATTTCTAGGTTTTCTAACATTGAGGCACGAGTGGCAAAGCGGTCCATAGCACCAACTTTGATCAGACATTCTAAAGTAGTTTTGTTAACTTTGCGACTGTCGGTGGCTTGAATAAAATGAGTAAATGAGGAAAAAGTTTTTTCTTTGGCGCGAGTTTCAAGAATATTTTCAATTGCTGCTCTACCAACATGTTTGATGGCAGTTAAACCAAAGCGAATGGCCATATTTTCTTTGGAAGTTTTATCTTCTTCAATGGTGAAATCTTGACCTGATAAATTGATGTCTGGGGCCAAAATTTTGATGCCCATTTTACGGCAGTTTTCAATGGCAATAGCAATTTTTTCATCGCGATTCATACCATGAGAATTTGACTCAACACTCATGAGAGCGGTCATGTATTCAACTGGATAATTGGCTTTAAGCCAAGCAGTTTCATAAGCAATCATGGCATAAGAAGCTGCATGGGCTTTGTTGAAACCATAGTTGGCAAAAGCTTCAATAAAGCCCCAAATTTTTTCAACAGTGGCTTTCTTGTAGCCTTTTTTGACAGATTCTTCAATGAAGCGACTTTTATTCTTGTCCAAGATTTTCTTCTTCTTTTTACCGATAGCACGGCGCAGCATATCAGCTTCACCCATGGTATAACCAGCCATAAAGTGAACAATTTCCAAAATCTGCTCTTGATACACCATAATTCCATAAGTTTCTTTTAAAAATGGCTCAAGTGATTCATGAGGATATTCAATCGAAGCAGGATTGTGCTTGCCCTCGATAAAACGAGGAATAAGATCCATTGGACCAGGACGATATAGGGCCACCATAGCGGTGATATCAGAGAAGGCAGAGGGTTTGAGTGATTTGGCAACGCGGCGCATGCCAGCTGATTCAAGTTGAAAAACCCCAGTGGTTTCACCAGAAGCTAAAAGTTCAAAAGTTTTTTTATCATCAATGGGAATTTTATCGATTTCAATTTCTTCTTTTTTATATTTTTTAATTAATTTAAGAGTCTCCTGAATGATAGATAAGTTGCGCAAACCAAGAAAATCAAACTTCAACAGGCCAACTGCATTGTCATCAATGTTGCAATCCATCGAATACATATCTAGTTGAGTTAGGGTCTTGCCAGAACGAGAATCTTTTTGGATGGGGGTGTAGTTATCGAGACTTTTATCGGCGATAATGATGGCACAAGCATGCATGCCGGAATGACGAATTGTTCCTTCTACTTTGGAAGCTAGATCCATTAAGCGTTTAAATTTATCTTGTTTATAGAGGCTAGTTAGTTCAGGAATAGTTTCAATGGCAGATTTAATGGAAACTTTTTTGCCTGGCTCATTAGGGATCAATTTAGCAATTCGGTCAGGATCTTCATAAGGTAAACCCAAAACACGACCGATGTCGCGCACTGCTACTCTCGCCTCCATTCTTCCAAAAGTAATAACTGCAGCCACATGATCCTCGCCATATTTTTTGGCTACATAATTAATGACTTCATCGCGTTTAATATCAGCAAAGTCCATATCAATATCTGGCGGTGTAGGACGCTCAGGATTGAGAAAACGTTCAAATGGTAAGCCATGTTGTAATGGATCTAGAGTGGTGATGTTTAGAGAATAAGACACAATTGAGCCGGCAGCGCTACCTCTTCCGGGACCAACCGCAATGCCATTATTTTTGGCCCAGTTAACAAAGTCTTGAGTAATTAAGAAATAAGCTGGATAGCCCTTGCCATTGATAATGTCAATTTCATAATCAAGACGTTTTTCAATTTCTGGAGTTATTTCTCCATATTTTTTCTTGGCGCCTGCAAAACTTAATTTACGCAAATATGATCCATAGGTTTCGCCTTTTGGTAGTTCATAGCTTGGAAA
>CAZIBP010000021.1:0-18369 GCA_964537665.1 uncultured Pseudomonadales bacterium | reverse complement strand
CCTGTGGTAATAGCACTGACAAAGAGTTTGTCAAAAAAGTAGTTGGCGATACCAGCATTGCCTCAGTACAGTCAGACCCTCCCTATGGAGTTGCAATTGCTGATTCGTCACTTAATCCAACCAAACACAAGTCACTTGTTAATGATCACCTGCAATCTGATCTGGAGTATGCCAAATTCACACAAGACTGGCTAGAGGCAATCAAGCCATTTTTAGCCAAGAAAAACTCAGCCTATGTGTGGAATTCGGACAAGATGGTCTTTGCTCTGCGACAGGGCATGTTGCAGTCTGGGTTTAAGGTGTCGCAAATGTTGGTCTGGGTCAAATCTCAGCCAGTCATCGGTAGGCTGGATTACTTACCCATGCATGAACTTTGCCTTTATGGCTGGTATGGCACTCATAAATTCCACAAAGCCAAAGACAAATCAGTGTTGTTTGCTCCCAAGCCACAGAAAAGTAAATGGCATGCCACCCAAAAACCAGTCACTCTCATTCGGCGACTCATCCTCAACAGCACTGAAATTGGCGGCACAGTCTACGACCCATTTTTGGGTAGTGGCACTACTATGCTTGCCAGCCAGCAAACCCTTCGCAAATGCATTGGCATCGAGCTTGTGCCCGAATATTGCCAAGTTGCAGTTGAGCGCTGGGAGCGTTTAACAGGGCTAAAGGCAACCGTGAGAAAGGAATCCCATGAATAAAGACCTACAAGACCGCACTGCTATCAATCGACAACTCATGCTAGAACAGCTCCAGAAGACCCCAGTGGTGCAGGTGTGCTGTGAAAAGCTGGGCATAGCCCGTTCGACCTACTACCGCTGGAGGGAGGAAGACCCAGAATTTGCCAAGCAGGCGGATAAAGCTTTAGCGGAAGGAGTGGCACTGATTAATGATCTAACTGAATCTCAGCTTTTATCTGCTATTAAAGATCGCAACATCTCTGCAATTTTTTACTGGTTAAACCACAGACACTCTGTCTACAGCAATAAGCTAGAGATCACCGCCAAGGTGAAGGATGAGGTGCTTACACCCGATCAGGAAGAGTTAATTAAAAAAGCACTCGAAAACGCAAATTTAATTATGAAAGGAACAAATCATGAAGACAACATTAATAAATAGCCAGTTAATGGAAACAATTGCTAAAGACACGCTCGTTCGTGCCAGCCTAACCAAAGAAAGTGCGCTGTATTTTGCTACTGTGTATTTTTCCCACTACTTTGGTTACGGTTTTGCCAAATTTCAGTATCAAATGTTGCAGATAGTTGAAGACAAGGATTGCCCTTTTGTGGTGAACATTACTTTTAGAGGGTCTGGCAAATCAACGCTCTATACCACCATTGCTCCACTGTGGTTCATCATGGGTGCTCATCATAAAAAGCATGTATTGTTAGTCTGCCAAACTCAAGAGCAGGCTCGAACTCATATGGCTTCCATCAAAGCAGAAGTAGAAGCCAATGAGTTGCTCAGAAACGACCTTGGGCCATTCAAAGAGACAAATGATAAGTGGAATGCTATGACTTTGGAATTTTCAAAGTATGGTGCTCAAATTACAGCAGTTTCCATAGATCAGAGTGTTCGAGGTTTGCGGTATAAGCAGTATCGACCCGACATGATTATTTGTGATGATATTGAAGACACATCCACTATCAAAACAAAAGAAGGCCGCAAGCGAATCCATAACCTGTATGCTAGTGAAATTGCTCCGCTGGGCGACTTAAACACCAGAATAATTATGGTGGGCAACTACCTTCATCCCAATTCGTTGTTGAGCACACTGATTGAACGGATGAAATCTGGCAATATGACGGGACAATATTTATTTGTTCCTCTCATTAATGATGAAGGACAAATAGCGTGGCCTGAAAAATTTACATCAATGGATCAAATCCAAGAACTGCGGGAACGAGTAGCCGATGAAAGAATTTGGATGCAGGAATACATGCTCAAAGTTGTTCCTGAAGAAGACCAATTGGTTAGGTATGAAGACATTCTGTACTACAGCGAGAAGCCAAAAGGCTGGGAACCGTATCTTAAGTACAAAGCAGCTGGAATTGATCTAGCAATCAGTAAAGACGATAAAGCAGACTATACTGCAGTTGTTTCTGGGCCTGTGTATAAAAATGAAGACGATTATCACATCTTCATTGATCCCAATCCTACCAACTTGAGATTAAACTTCAGAGAGACAATTGAATTTTTAGAAAATTTCAATAAAGACTACCCCGAAACGCATTTGTTTGTAGAAAGCACTGGTTACCAAAGATCACTAGTAGAACAACTCAAAGAGGAAGGTGTCAATGCTCACGAAGTGCAGGTGGGTGGAATGAGCAAGCAAGAACGACTAGCATTAGTTGTTCGGTGGATAAAAAGGGGTCTTATTCACTTTCCACAGCATGGTTCTACTGACCTAGTTAATCAGATTGTCAATTTTGGGGCTGAAAAATATGATGATCTGGTAGATGCGTTTACATTGCTGATACTGCAAGTGATGGAGCACGCGAAAAATAATTCGACTCCGACTAGTATCAGTAAGTACTCTGGTCCGTTTATTATAAAAGTACCAGGTGGATTTAGAGCAGCAGTGCTACGAAACAAAAGAAGAAGCCAAGAGTTCAATCTTAGAACGCTCGAAAATGACCCATATGGATGGTAAAGTAGTACATATGCAACAAAGCAAAAACACCAAATTGTTTACAATGAGTGTTGCTCGTGTGTACCCTTTGTATGTTACCAAAGTCGAGCGAAAAGGTAGAACAAAGGCTGAGGTAGATGAAGCTATCCGTTGGTTGACTGGCTACACGCAGGAAGAAATTAATCATCACCTAGAGCAACTTACAACCTTCGAAGACTTTTTCAAAAAAGCACCCGCACTCAACTCAAATAGAAACATTATTAAGGGCGTTATTTGTGGGGTAAGAATTGAAGATATCAAAGAACCGCTCATGCGAGAGATTCGTTACCTAGACAAACTCATTGATGAAATTGCTAAAGGTAGACCTATGGAGAAGATTCTACGAAAACCTGACTAAATAAAGCTCAGTAGACATTTGCTTAAACTAAATCACTAATCTTTACCTTTAGTACCTTAGCAATTTTTTGTAGCACATCCAGTGATGGTGCGTTTCGTCCCTGCTCGATATAACCCATATAAGCACGACTAATTCCAATCGAATGAGCAACTGCTTCTTGTGATAAACCAGTCTTCTTACGAGCCTTTTGGACTTTTTTGCCAAGCACTTTGGGCAATTTGGCATTCTTTCTCATGCCTTTATTGTTTAGTGAAAGGGGTATTTACTCCACTTAGTGAGAGTTAGCAATTTCCTCTGGTATTGGGCTTGCTTTTATGCTAACTCTGGCTTATCATTTAGTCAGGAAATATGCCAATAATTGTGTCCCAAAACGGGAAAAACGCCACTAAATTAGATAAGTTAAGCTTTGGGCTAGAAAACAAACTTCAAGCTTACATCTACGACAATCCTGAGAGTATTCCTCTGTACGACATCAAAGATGATATTCAACTCCTTATCCTTGCTCGTGAATTTGGAACAAATAGTGGACCGATTGATGCTGTGGGAATAGACAGAGATGGCGAACTCTACTTAGTAGAAACCAAATTGTACAAAAATCCAGATAAAAGAACTGTAGTTGCTCAGGTTCTGGATTATGGAGCATCTTTATGGAAATCACAGTCTGATTTTGATGACTTCCTGCTCCAGCTCAATGGACATGTGCAGAAACAGTTTGGTCAATCAGTTGGAGACAAGGTTAAAGATTTTTATGGCCTCGATGACGAAGCACTCCAAATAGTGTTTGAAAGAATGAAATACAACCTCAATGAGGGAAACTTCAAATTTGTAGTGCTCATGGACAACTTACATGACCAACTGAAAGACTTGATTCTCTACATGAATCAGAACAGTAAGTTTGATATCTATGGAGTTGAATTAGAGTATTATCAACATGATAGCTTCGAAATCATGATTCCCCGATTGTTTGGAGCCGAAGTGAAAAAAGATGTAAAAGTATCTAGAGGTGTAGAAACTAATTATTCAGAAGATGATTTCAAACATATGTTTGCACAGGCTGGTTATGACTCGCTCATTACTGAAATACTAGATTTTGCTAACGAGATTAGATCTGGAAAGACAGGAATTTCAGGCTTACGTGTTCACAAATCGGCAAATTATCTCAATTTCAGGTACTTCTTTCCTAATAGCAGTAAGCAAGCACTCTCAATTAGTATCGGAATCAGGAATGGCAAACCACTCTCGCAAATGGACTTTTGGTGCGACAACGCTGAGTATCAAGAATATCTTATAGAACCAGTCTCAAAGTGTGTAGGTAAAACTGTGCAACCGATAAACACAAAAAGCGGAGTGGGCATGCTTACCAGATTAGAACTTGAAAAAGTATCTGTATCAAAACTGCATGATTTATTCAAAACACTTTCTGAAATAGTAGTTTAATTCCCCAGCTAGACTTACCAGAAAATCTCGGTACCTTGTCGCTGTATGGACAAGACCAAACTAATCAAACTTATTAAACGGTGTGAATACTACTTTTATCGCTATCTCATCACTGGTGATAAGCGATTCATTGATAAATTTTTCCAGCACAGCAAACGTCTCAAAAAAGAGGTTGGCAAATGACACCAAACAACCTCGATTCCACAGCTAGACTTACCAGAAAATCGCGGTACCTTGTGTCCTTGATGAAAGATCAAATACCAGACGACAAACTTCAAAAAGCCATCAAGATTCTCGATCAATGCATATTTGCCATAAGATTTTATGAAAAAACTGGGCAAGACAAGTGCATTGATGAACTTAGCTGGGCGGTAAAAAGACTACACCAATTATTTAACAGGAAAGGAAAAAACAATGACTGATATTCGCTACTGCTTATATGCTCGAAAATCAAGCGAATCGGATGAGCGGCAGACCATGTCGATTGATTCACAGATTAAAGAAATGCTTACCTTGGCTGAGCGTGAGGGCATTAATATTGTGGAAACCAAGCGAGAGAGTCACTCTGCCAAAGCCTCAGGAGCGAGGCCACAATTTGTTGAAATACTCAAAGAGATAAGAGAAGAAAAATATAACGCCATTCTTACTTGGGCACCTGATCGCTTGAGTCGTAACGCTGGGGATTTAGGATCTTTAGTTGACCTCATGGATCAGGGCAAGTTACTAAAAATCCAAACCTATTCACAAAGCTTTACTAATAGTCCGAATGAAAAATTCTTACTGATGATTCTATGCAGTCAGGCAAAACTTGAAAATGATAATCGTGGAGTTAATGTGAGACGAGGACTGAGAGCAAAATGTACAATGGGAATTAGACCAGGACTAGCACCTGTTGGGTATTTAAATGTGCTCAATAACAATCGGATTAGTGAAGTAGTTCCTGATCCAGAGCGAGATTGGGTGGTCAAAGAAATGTACAAACGAGTTGCTGAACAAGGTCATAGTGGCAGAACCATTCGAAAATGGCTAATAGAGATTGGGTTTAAAACAAAGGGCGGGAATCAGCTGGCACTCAGTAAAATTTATTCCACGCTGAAAAACTCCTTCTACTACGGTGAATTTGAATTCGGAAATGAGTGGTATAAAGGCAAGCATGAACCATTGGTTAGTAAAGAGCTTTGGGATAAGGTGCAAAAGCAATTAACTGTTCCGCCAAAGAAATGGCACAAAAACAAATTTCCATTTAAGACACTTTGTATCTGTGGATCATGCAGTGGTGGAGTCACAGCAGAAGAGCGATACAAAAAACTCAAATATGGTGGTTACAACAAACACATTTATTACCACTGTGCCAGGTCTGTAGATTACGACTGTGACGAGCCATATATTACTGAGAGTGATTTGATTAAACAACTTCTGGCTCACATCAATGCTGGCAATGTCAAAATCGATAAAGCAAAAATTGCCAAAAGACTAAAGGCAGATATCGAGCGATTTCACCGATTAAGATCTGAAGTACTTCATCAGGAGTACTTGTCAGGAAATCTTGGAGAAATTGAAAATGAGGCTGTCAAAAACAATGATGATGAGATGGCAATCAATTACCTAAAACACATTCTTAAAACTGGAAGCCCAGATGATCGAAGAGAAGCATTGGGGATGATAAGAACTAAATTTAAATTATCAGCTAAAGAGTTAAAGCATATTAGTTAATGCATTTTGCACTTGAGTCAGTATTTGGTTTTGATCATAAGAACTCTGTACAGGTCGATGTAAAACTGGAATGTTAGCTTGAGTAAATGCCTCATCCACAAAAATGTCCCTTTTAGATCGAATCTGTGAATTGTGACTTCCTCCATCTAGCTCAATAACTAGTTTGGGAGAAAAATCTGTTCGACTGCACAACACAAAATCTACATGCTTTTTAGCAATTTTGTTGAATGATGCCCAGAAATGCTTGTCGCTTTTAGGCAAGTCGACTTCAATTAAATCAGCAACTCTGACTTTAGGACAAACATATAAATCTGAAGAAATTGATTGAACTAATACATCAAAAAAGACCTTCTCACCTTTACTCAGCAGATAAGGACCTTTTGGTTTATAACGAAAACCAGTTTTTCTAGAGAAGGCTTTATAAGCAAGAATGACAAGGCCAAAGAAAAAGATGGCACCAATCCACAAAATTAATACGTAAAAACTTTGATTCATATAACCAGTATATGAGAAAAAGCAAGCATTAAACAGCGCAATATAAGTGCAAAAATTAACACTTACACGGCTGTTGAAACGAAAAATCTTAAAATCAAGGAAATTTAGCAAGCCCCATCAACCCATTTGAGATAAAAGGACGGGTCTATCGGAACTTTTCAACTGTGACACCGTTCAAAAACGGGCGCGTTTTTCCATTAATTTAGATGGATAGATTGTTTTAAATTGCTACTTAGACTAGGTTAGGTAGCATGAAAAACAATCCACTGTGTCCTCATCGTCGATCTAAAAGCCAGAAAAGAGGAAAGCGCAGGGGAAAAATTAGATACCAATGTCAAAACTGTAGTCATTGGTTTCAAGTTAATCGTTTACCAAAGTCAATTGACGCTAAGAAGCTATTGTTACTTCATCTAGATGGCTTATCTTTTAGATCTCTCTCAGATATCTTTAACATTAGTGTTGGTTCTGCCTACAATTACTGCCTAGAAGAGATGAGAAAGCTACCTCATCTAGCAGATGTGAGTAGAAAATATTCAGGTAGATTTTGTGGAATCCTTTTAACTGATGGGAAGTTTGTAAAAGTCAAACATTATGAGCGCAAGATCCCTGTCATTTACGGCGTAGATTACCTGTCTCATGACATTCCTCACTACAGGTTAGCTCTATCTGAGAACTACCAAGTCTGTCAGAAGTTTTTTTCCTCTCTGAAACTCTTAAGCTATCCAATGCAAGCAGTGGTTTGCGATGACAACAGAAACATCTATGAAGCTTGCAAATATGTCTTTCCAAGATCAATCATTCAGCTGTGCTTAACTCACTTTTTAGAACACATTAGAGTTGAATATGACTCAAGAAAACAAGTTATTCATCAAGAGTTCATGAGTGACATTGAGTATTTGTTCTCAATGAAAAGAGCTAGAGAAGACTTTAACTCTAGAGCAAGAAAGCTAGTAATTAAGTACCAAGATAACCAAGCTTATGTTAACACTCTGATGAATATTGCTTTAAAGAAGAAATATCTTCTAGCTTACTTGCTGGTAAAAGGTGTGCCACAAAGCAACAACTTAATTGAATGTATGAACTCTCATTTACAAGGCAGACTAGAAACAATTAAAGGTTTTGAAAGCTTTGAACATGCTAATTTATGGCTCAATGCCTACTTCATGAGGAGAAGAACAAAGAAATTCACTGATTGTGAAGGCAGATTCAAGAAACTTAATGGTAAAACACCCCTTCAAGTATCTAAAAAACCAGGAGTTGATTTACCAATCTTTTTTTAAAGAAAACGCGCCCATTTTTGAACGGTGTCTTCAACTGTTGCGGAGACAGTGGGATTTGAACCCACGAACCCCAAAAGGGGTCAGGTTTAGCAAACCTGTGCAATTGACCACTATGCGATGTCTCCTTGTTAAAATACTAGCTGATTGTATTTTAGACCCCGTCTTTTTGCAATGCAAAAAGCAGCTGGTGCAAAAATAACTTGCTTAGTGCATCTCACTACTGCGTTCTTTGAGGAAATTACGCCAGTCTTCAACAATGCGAATCAGAGCAGAAAATGGCAAATCAACAATGGCAGTGAAGAAGGCGGCAAAAATATTGTACTTTTTCCACTTATTTGAGAACCACTGTCCAATTTTGGCCAAAGGAATAGAAAAAAGTTCTAGTAAGAATTCGATAAAATTAACTCGATCTTCAATGGTGATTTCTTTAGATTTTTGTTTGATGGCCATCGCGGCAAAAACCACCATTGCCACATTGATCGTATCAATGTACATGGAAGTCCACGGCACTTTGCCAATTTCAAAAACCCAAAAAATGAAACGCATTCCCACAATGCCACAAACAGCAGAGATGGTGATGAAAATGAAATTTAGCACTTTGTTTTTTTTGCGCTCAAAATCTATTTCGTAAACATCCTCGCTATTTTGTTGGTGAATAATCTTGGCAATTTCTTTTTGGACGGCTTTGAGGTTGCGATCTTTGGGTGGACGAATGACAATAACCAAGATAAACATTACTAAACTGGGAATAAGCAGATCGATAAAAAGAGAAAGTAAAGAAAATTCTTTACCAGCTAATTTGGCCACTGGACCTTCAAAAACGATAAAACTGGCAATACCAGCCACAAAGATAGAAAGAGTGGAGTAAATGGCACTACGAAAAAGACGACCTTTGAGGCTAGCTTTGCGTTTGAAATAAACTTCACTAATCATATTCTTGAGTTCTTCTGGATCAGCTAGTTTTTGCCTAACTACTTCTGGGGTATTGTTAATGCCATCAAGGATGTCGCCAATAATGCGATAAGCTGCATCATATTTGCCGGCTAGCTTGAAGAATTGTTTGCCTTCCTCGCTACCTAAATCTTCATCAATTTGTTGACGAATGTCGTGAACTTGTGCAATGACCTGATCAATACTTTCTCTGGTTTCCTCAATCCAAAATGGATAGCGAATCTTAATTACGTTATAAGAAATAATAGGCTCGTCAAAATTATATAAAGTGCGCATGCTGGCAATATAGATTTGGATTAAACGATCTAGATCAGTTAGTTTGTCTTTGGGTAAGATGCGATTACGTGCATAGATTACGTTGGTCATGAGATTGAGCAAGGCATTCTCTTTGAAAGCAGGAGCAAGAACCTCTTCGATTTCACAGGAAGCAATTTCCAACATCCAGGTGTAAAACTCCATTTTGTTTTTGATATGCTTTTTGGTCAAAGCTTTGGGAGCTTTGGAATCATCCAAAATGCGAATGTACTTGGAAAGAATATTTTCAATTTCTTTGATTTGTTTTTTAGCAATTTTGCCATTGTCAAAATAGCCGCTACGCATTAATTCCAAGATCATCGGCTCTGCCATTTCTTCAGCATTAAGATTTGGCAAAATACTAATGCCGTAAAGTTCCGAAACCAAACGACGCTTGAGAATGCGTTCGATTGCACCGCGACGAAGTAAATTTTCTTCCTTCCAATCAATGACTTTTCTTACTTTTTCGTAGGCTTCAGCGATCTTTGAGGCTAATTCGTCAACCTCTAGGGGAGAAACAATGGCTCGGTGATGATATTCCCAGTCCATTTGGTATTGTTTAGTGTACTCTTTGGCATAGGCAGATAACTCCTTGAGTTCCACTGGCTTTTTTTCCTGAATGGCCGGCTCTGCTTGGGTTTCGACTTTATTTTCTGCTTGAGTTATCGTGTCAGACATAATTCAATTTCTCTACTTTAGAGAATCAAGCACTTTAATGCAGTCCATTCTAGTTAAACGTGACTGTATTAAAGTGCTTGATTCTTAATAGATTATAGCAAATTTTCCAATATAATGATTGAATTAGTCCTTAAATAAGGAAAACTATGCCTGATAAATTTAGTGCCGTTTGGGTCTCTCACACTTCAATTAGTGATTTCTTGCAGTGCCAACGAGCTTATTATCTCAAGAATGTTTATAAGGATCCAAAAACTCGCCACAAGATTCAATTGATGTCACCACCTCTAGCTCTCGGTCAGGCAGTACACTCGGTTTTGGAATCCTTGTCAATTTTGCCGGGATCAGAGCGATTTAAGGAATCTTTGATTGCCAAATATGAACGTGCTTGGCAGGCGGTGACTGGTAAAAGGGGTGGTTTTTTTGATGAAGAGACGGAGAAACAATATAAAGAACGTGGTATTTCAATGCTCAATAAAGTCATGGCTCATCCTGGTCCTTTGACTGGTTTGGCTGTCAAAATCAAGGAAGACTTACCGAGTTATTGGCTTTCAGAAACAGACAACATTATTTTGTGTGGCAAAATTGATTGGTTGGAATATCTCAAAGAGAGCGATAGCGTTAATATTATTGACTTCAAGACCAGCCAAAATCCAGAAAACGAGAGTTCGCTGCAATTACCCATTTATCATTTGTTGGTCCACAATTGCCAACATCGAGTGGTGAGTAAAGCAAGTTATTGGTATTTAGGCTTGGATCAAATCGTGGAAAAAGAGCTGCCAGATTTGCAGGTAGCTCATGACCAAATTCTCAAAATTGCCAAAGAAATTAAATTAGCTCGTCAACTGGAACGTTTCAAATGTCCACATGGCGAAGCTGGTTGTTTTGCTTGTAAACCATTTGAAAAAATAATTAGAGGTGAAGCAGAATTTGTTGGTGAAAACGACTATCACCAAGATATTTACGTGCTGGAACGCTCCAAAACTGAACTTTCTAGAGAAGAGAATAGTGAATTACTCTAATTTTTAACCAGTGCTCCAATTTCTCTAATTTGTCCTAGACTATAAAAGTCGCTGAATTTTTTGTCGTAACCTTCCCAAGGATCATGGATCACGTATTGACCGTCTTTTTTTTCTTTAATCACAATAAAATGGGTGCCATATGGCCCAGCAGAAAGCTTGACAATGACTGGATTTTCATTGAGTCTGCTATCAAGGGTACTTTGGGAATAGGCATAGTGTTGATAGTGATATCCACCAGGAGCGGCCCATGGTCTAAGCAAATAAGCGGTATTGGAGAAAAAATAACTATTATTGCTAGCGATGGTGATTGGATTGACGTTTTCTCCAAATTTCTTTTTCATCATGGCAAGGCTGCTAACTAAACAACCGACTTCCATAACACTCATGTTGCTGCTGCCAATTAAATAAGATGCCCAACGCTGGTCACGTTGACTAAAAAACCAACCATCTGGACTATTTTGTTCAGCCAGCACCGAGCCGCTTTTGCTACTGGAAAAAGCCTTCAGAGAGTTTAGTTCAGCGATTGCTTCTGCTAATTTTTGTTGATAAATTGATTCGTTATTTTTAGTTTGTTTGAGCAATTCGTCTTTGCTTGCTTTTTGAGAATCAAGAATGTTTTTTTGACTTTGCAGTTCTTTCTTCTTTTGCTCAACTTCAGTTTGTTTCGCTTCTTTTAATTCTTTTTGCTGATTATAAGTGATGCGTTGCAACTCAGTTCTTTTCATAATGTCGAGAGTTTGAGTTTGCGCAAGATTGATATAGCGGTATTGGCTGACGAAATTATTAAAAGAGTCAGCAGCAAAAAGATTATTTTTGTAGGGGAGACGGCTCTGTTTGTAGCTTTCTCTAATTCTTTTAATCAAAATACCACTGAGGCGATCAAGAGAAATGCCCAGTCCTTCAATTCTCTCTGAAAGTTGCTTAATTTCTTTTTCCAAGCTAGCTATTTCCGCTGCAGTTTGTTGAATTTTTAGACTCTGGACTCTAACCTGACCATTAATAATGTTGATGGCTGATTGTAGAGTGTTGGCTTCAGAACGAGCTTGATCAATTTGTTTTTGCCAGCAATTCTTCAAATCATTTAAACAAATTGAATAGTTGTCTGCATTACTATCACATTGATATTGTTGGTCACAATTTACTGCGCGAACCAAAGTGCCACTAACTAGAAAACAAGCTAGAGGCAGGAGGAAAAGTCTTATGATTTTACTCATGATTTGTTTAAATTTATCTTCTCAACATGCGTGAGACAGCGCTATAGCTAGCCAGGATTCCAAGTAGGGTGGCCAAAGCAAATGCAGCAAAAAATTGGTAAGCAAAAAATTGCCAAGGAATGGGGAAATTAATGATACCAACTAAAAAGTTTCTGAGCCAAGGATTGAGGTAAAGCATCATAGCGTAGTAGATGGCAAAGGCCAATACGCTAGCAATGCTGCTAGTAATGATTGCCTCTAATAGATAAGGGCGACTAATGTAGGTTTTGTTGGCACCAACAAAACGCATAATGGCAATATTTTTTCTTTTGGCTGAAACTTTCATGGAAATGGTGGTCATGATCATCAGAAATGAAGTGGCAGTTAAAGTGATGAGTAAAAACAATCCAACCAAACGCATGGCATTGGTCCAGCGAATCAAATTGCCCACGACATCTTCTTGCAGGACAACATCTTCAATGCTTTGCTCAGCTTTTAAATCATTTTTGATAACATCGAGGTCTTTGGCATTAGCTGCCGAGACTTCAATACTGGCTGGTAGGATCTCTTCAGTAACTAGCTCCAAAAGCAGGGGATCATTTTGATTTTCTTTCTGATAAATTTGTAGAGCTTCTTTTTGGTTGACGATTTTGACGTTTTGCACATAGGTCTTTTTTCGCATTTTTTGCCCAATTTTTTCCAGATCTTCATTTTTGGCCTCTAATTTGAGAAAAGCAATAACTTGAGGTTGAGTCTCAAAAAAATTAAGAATTTTATCACTGCCAATGCTCAAGGCTGAAAAACAATAGGCGATAAAAAAAGTAATAGTGAGAATGAAAATGGTTAAAATGCTTTGGTAGGGTGAACGACGAATCGCTACTAAGGCAGAGTTAAGTGCTTTCATCTTTTTTCTTTTCCTCTTGATTATTTTTAGAATTAATTTTGAGTTTTAACTTGGGAAAATGATTTTTAGTTTTATTGACTTCTTCTTTTTCTATTGTTGGCTTGGTATTAATTGTTTTGGCTAATTTATCTTGTTTTTCTTTGATTTTCTCTCTTTCTTCATCTGTTTCTGTTTCTTTTTTATGTGCTACTGGTTTTTTTTCTAGGTGAACTACTTTTTCCTTGTCCAATTCGTCTAGAACTAATTGGTCATGAGTGGCAAAGAGTAGGGTGGTGCCTAGTTCATTGATTTTCTTGAGCAATTTAGTAATTTTAATGCTAGCTTCACTATCCAAATTGCCGGTTGGCTCGTCTGCAAAAATGACTTTTGGACCATTGGCCAACGCTCTAGCAATGCTGACGCGTTGTGCTTCTCCACCAGAAAGTTGTCTGGGGAATTGCATAGCTTTGTCTGCTAAACCAATTAGGTTGAGTAGGTCAGTGATTCTTGATTCTATTTCTGCCTCTTTTTTGTTGGAAATATAAAGTGGCAGGGCGATATTTTCCCAGACATTCATGTCTTCAATCAGCTTGTAATCTTGAAAAACTACTCCAATTTGACGGCGCAAAGCTGGAATCTCTGATTTTTTAAATTGACTCAAAGGGCGATTCTCAAAAGTGATTTCTCCACTGCTTGGTGTGTATTCTTTAATAAGCAGTTTCATTAGTGTGGTTTTACCTGCTCCAGATGGTCCAGTAATAACCACTAAATCACCTTCATTTATTTCTAAATTGAGATCAACGATGGCAGTTGGTTCATCAGCAAAAGACTTGCTGACAGATGAAAATACTATCATGGGCACGGAGTCTATTTAAGCATGTTTACTCTAAAGTTTGAAGAGGAGCTTGTGCGTCTGTGTTGGTGACTTCGACTCGACCAACATCCATGAACCAGCCGGCTTTTTCTGCCTTGTGAGTTTCGCCGTAAAGCTTAACTTCCATACCGACCAATTTGTCCAAATCAACCACTGAAGAGGTGAGAGCAACAGTTTGACTAGCTCCACCCTCTCTGAGTAATTTATGTGAGCCTTCGCCCTCTACGCCACCTTTTTCCAAATAACCTATGGCGCTATCAGCGAAAGTATCTTTGTCTTGAACTCCAAAGACATCGCCATTTTTGACTTTATTTGGATCTTCTACAGTCACATTTGGCATTTGTGCAGATTTAGCATTTTTGTTTTTGAGTTTAAAAGCACCAAAACCAGTCAAAGTTCCAGCCAAAACAGCAATAAGGCAAATAACGAGGAATGTTGTCTTTGTTTTCTTACTCATAGGATCTTGATTTTGCCTTAAATACTTGTTTTCGTCAACTTGATTTTCTTCGTAAGCATTGGTGGCTTGTTTATCTGCTAATGGCTGGGGGTTTTCTTGTAGTTCCATTTTGTACATATCTTTTCATTTTAGACCAATTTTACTAGTTTTTTCTATAACGAATAAAGCTAAGCACAAATTGATCCAAGTCTCCATCCAAGACATTGCCTGTTTGACTAGTTTCTAACTGAGTACGAGTATCTTTGACAAGCTGATAAGGATGTAGGACGTAATTGCGAATTTGTGTCCCCCAGCTGGCATTCTGGTGTTGGCCTTTGGCTTTTTGTAATTCATTTTCAACTTTTTCTTCTTCAATCTTGGCCAATTTAGCCTTAAGCATTTTCAAAGCTCTTTCTCGATTTTGGATTTGGCTTCGCTCTTCTCGACATTTAACAGTGATTTTGCTTGGCAAATGAGTTAGTTCGACGGCAGAATTAGTTTTATTGACCGATTGGCCACCAGCTCCACCAGCTCTAGTGAAATTCCATTCCAAATCACTATCCTTGATTTCTAGATCATTTTGTTGGTCCAGGATGGGTAGAACTTCTACTAAAGCAAAAGAAGTTTGGCGCAAATTATCAGCATTAAAAGGGCTTTGGCGGACTAGGCGGTGGGTACCCTGTTCACCTTTGAGATATCCATAAGCATAATCTTCTTCAATTTCAAAACTTGCTTCCTTGATACCAGCATCTTCTCCCCTAACTTCTCCAACGAATCGATATTTCCAATTCTTTCTTTCGAAATAACGCTGATACATGCGTTTAATCATCTCTGCCCAATCCATTGCTTCTGTGCCACCTTGACCAGGATGAATCGATAAAATAGCGTGAGAGCGGTCATATTTACCACTTAGGTATTGCTTGAGCTCAGCTTCTTTGAAAAGTTTTTCCAAACTTTCACCAATGTTTGTCTCATCTTCTGTGAGATTAAGTTCAATGGCTGCTTGCAAGTCTGTTGCTAGTTTTTCTAAAATCTCCAGAGTTTTGACCTCTTTTTGTAAACTGGCTAAAACTTGCATTTTAGCTTGAGAGTCATCTTTATGCCAGAAACCCTCTTGTTCACTTTCCTTTTCAATAGCCTTAATTTTTGCTCTTTTGGCTTCTAGTTTAGAGTCAAGTAAAAGTTTTTGGCAGTTTTTTAATAATTCTTCATGATCCATATGTTCTTATTTTAATCGAAATTAATCAAAAAGTATCAATTGATCACTATCAAGCTGCAAAGTTTTGCTTTGATCTTGATAATTAAGGGTGTATTCTACCTCTTTAAGTCCAGCTTGTTTTTGGATAAAAATTTGACGTTTTGCAGCCAAATCAAACCGACTATGTAATTTTATCTGCACTAGACTCTGACTATTAGCCAAGATTGGAATAAGAAATCCAATTTCTTGCCAATTTTCACCATTGCTACTAGTCATAACTCTTTGGTCAATTTGAGTTACTTTCTGTCCGTTGATTTGCAGATCAGAAAGATCGGTATTTTGATTAGTATAAATTCTTTGATAATTGATGTAGGGAAATTGGTTGTTGTTTTGAAAATTGATTTCCAGCTCTTCTCCATCGTCACGTAAATTAATAAGCACTTGGCGATTAACTAGCCGATTGGCTTTATTGATACCCACGTTACTTTCGACCAAAAAATAGTAAAGCTGTTGTGCTTCATTATGCATTTCACCGTCAAGCTTCCTTCTATTTAGAATTTCTGCGATTTCGGCATCACTACTGTAGATTTGCACATTTTTATTTTTAATTGTCTTCTCGATCAATGATATGAATTGTTGTGGATTTTCTTTGATGATTTCCACTAATTTAATCTTAAACATTTTCAAGAAATGATTGAGGAAGTTGGCTTTTTCTTGTGATCCTGGAAAAAAATTTAATCGATCTGCTCTGGCAATTTGGGCAAAATTACTTTTATTTACACTTTGCTTGTAATCAGGTAAATAAATTTCGCCAGTCAAATCGAGGAGATCTTCTACAAGCTGAAGATTAATAGCAATTACGCCGTCATAATTTTTTTTGTCTATGTTCTGAAAAAAATATAAAATTTGGGTGGCAGAATCTGGAAAATTTGGCCACCAATTAGCATCTGGCAATCTCATTCCTTTACCAGAGCTTAAATATTCTGCTAAGCCTTTAGGTGCTTGAATAAATCCCTGAAATTGACCGTCAGGCACATAAATGTCTTGAATAATAATGGGCTGCCTGATTCTACCAGCAGCAGTTTCTAGGACAAAAAAAGAGCCAAGAAACCCACCAGTAGCTCTAAGTTCATCGCTATTTTGCAAAACAACTAAATAACGCTGATCTTCATTCAGAAACTTTTTACTGATAGTTAATAAGTCATTGGAAATTGATTTGATTGCATCAAATTTCTTTATATCAATTTTATTTATTTTTTCTAAATTTTGAATAATTTTTTGCGGTAGTTCTCTATCAATTTCCTCATCATTAATTGTTTGTGTTAGATATTTTTCCCCATCTTTACGAAGTTGCGAGTAAAGTAAGTAGTTCTGCAAGATAATAAAAACAAATAAAAAAGATAGACTGGAAAGAGCAATTAAGATGAATAAATATTTTTTCATCGACTTAATTCAAGATATAAATTGGCAAGTTTTTCAAAGCTGTATTCTTGGCTTAAACGATAGTTCTTCTCTAGTAAATCTACTTGTTTTTGTAGGGTAAGATAGTTTTCGTATAAATTTTGTCCGCTATTGGCGCAAGCAATTGCTTGAGAAAATGGACTTTCTAGATAATAGTCTTTTTTTAGCTCATTTTGGTAAGCAGCCAAAGGAATATTTTTGTAAGCCATAGCTTCTAAAATTGATAAATAACCGCCAGCGAAACAAGCTGTGCTTGTTTTTAAATAATTAGCGACTTCGCCAAAACCCAACACTAAACCGTATTTTTGACACTGATTTCTCATCGGTCCATCACCGCAAAACTTAACACTAAAATTAATTTTTTTTGCAGATAAAATATCAAGAAAATCTAGAAAAATTGATAAACCGGTATCTTCTTCTAGTCTACCAATAAATAAAAAACTGTTTTTTTCTTTTTTAGTCAGATCGATTTTTTCTTGAGGAAGATCGACTGCGCCATAGCTTAAATAGTTATTTTTTGATTTTAAACCATAGTATTTGTTGATGTATTGACCAATACTGATTGTTTTGCTTGAAAATTTTTGAGCAATTTTTTTGTAAAAAATATTTTTAGCAGGAATCGGAAAAATTTTTTCCCAACCATGAAAAGTGGTAATAACTTTTTTCTTGGGAAAAAAAATGATGAAGGGTAAATAATAAATAAAAACATCATGAATAAAGACAATCTGAGCTTGCCTGACGAGTTGAATTTTTTTGGCAATTTCCCACCAAATTTGTATTAAGCCAAGAAATTTAATTGATTTTTTACCTCTTAATAAATCTCTAACGCTAATTATGTCAATTTCTAGACCAGATTTGATTAAATAGGGTAAGGTGCCAGCAATGTGTTTTTCCACTCCGCCAAGATGAGGAAGATATGACTGAGTGATTACGAGCGCTTTCATATTAATTTAAGCTATAATTCTAGAGTATGACTAGGCAAAGCTTGCTTGATTATAGAAAAATCCCAGTTTCTTTGATAGCGACAGTTTTTAATGAGAAAGATAATATTCTTAATTTTTTGGAAAGTTATAAGCAACAGAGTCTTTTAGCTCGAGAATTTATTATCGTTGACGCAGCTTCCACAGATGGCACCAGTCAACTCATCGCGGATTTTAGTCAGAAGCATCAGGAGCTAAATATTCGACTATTCATCAAACAAAGCAATCGTAGTCAAGCGAGGAACTTTGCTGTTTCTAAGGTAAAAACCAATTACTTGGCTTTTACTGACGCTGGCTGTTTGCTTGATCGTTTTTGGTTGGAAGAATTGCTCAAAGAGCTTAGTAAAAGTAGATATGAAGTGATAGGCGGCTTTTTTCAAGGTCTTGCTAACAACTCTTTTCAACAAGCAATTGTGCCCTATTTTTTACAGTTACACAAAAATGTTAA
>CAZIBP010000020.1:0-19071 GCA_964537665.1 uncultured Pseudomonadales bacterium | reverse complement strand
GCTTTTCTAAAAGAATAAATATGCGCCAACCAAGTTTAAAAAAACTCAATGATGCTTATGCTGATAGATTTGGTTTTTCCATGCCAGAAAAATCTGTTTTGAGTTTTGATTTTGGTCTTTCAGAAAAAATCATTGAAGACATCTCAGCTTCAAAAAAAGAACCAAAATGGATGAAAGATTTTCGTTTGCAATCGCTACAAGTTTTTCGTCAAAAAGAAATGCCCAAATGGGGACCAAGTTTGGCTGAAATTGATTTTGAACAAATTCGCTATTTTATTAAAGATACCGATGTAGAAAAGAAAACTTGGGATGAGGTGCCAAAAGAGATTAAAGATACTTTTGATCGTTTGGGAGTTCCTCAGGCAGAAAGAGAATTTTTGGCTGGAGTGAAAGCTCAGTACAACAGTGAAGTGGCTTATTCTTCCCTGCAAGCGGAATTAGATGAGCAAGGCGTAATTTTTTGTTCTATGGAAGAGGCTTTGCAAAAGCATGGCGATCTTTTCAGAGAATATTTTGCCAAATTAGTGCCAGCTGCTGACAATAAGTTTGCTGCTCTTAATAGTGCTGCTTGGTCAGGCGGTTCTTTTGTTTATATTCCGCCAAATACCCATGTTAAAAGACCGCTGCAAAGCTATTTCCGTATCAATGCTGCAAGAATGGGCCAGTTCGAAAGAACCTTAATTATTGCTGATGAAGGCTCTAGCGCACATTACGTTGAAGGCTGTACTGCTCCGGTTTATAGCGAATATTCGCTGCATTCTGCTGTAGTAGAAGTTTTTGTCAAAAAAAATGCTCGTTTTCGTTACACCACGATTCAAAATTGGTCAGGAAATATTTATAACTTAGTGACCAAGCGTGCTAAGGTTTTTGCCAATGGAGTGATGGAATGGGTTGATGGAAATTTGGGTGCCAAAACCACCATGAAATACCCAAGTTGTTATTTGGTCGAGGAAGGTGCTTATGGAGAAATGTTGTCCATTGCCTACGCTAA
The DNA here is from genome assembly GCA_964537665.1 of uncultured Pseudomonadales bacterium. GTDB lineage: Bacteria > Patescibacteriota > Microgenomatia > UBA1400 > PJMF01 > UBA1364. The sequence goes on along the minus strand of CAZIBP010000020.1, from coordinate 18,080 downwards.
AAATCATCAAATTCAGGATACTGGTGCCAAAATGTTGCATTTGGCTAAAAATACTTCGTCAAAAATTATTGCCAAATCTGTTAGTATAGCTGGCGGCCAAAGCAACTATCGCGGTTTGGTTTATATTTCCAAAGTAGCTAAGAATAGTAAAAGTAAAGTCGAATGTGATGCTCTTATCTTAGACGAACAATCGGCGACTAGCACCTATCCTGATATGAAAATTTCTGGTGAAAATGCAGTGGTAGAACATGAAGCAAGTGTGAGTGAGATTGAAGAAGAAAAACTTTATTACCTAATGAGCCGTGGTTTAGATAAAACAGAGGCGATGACGCTTTTAGTTGCTGGTTTCATTGAACCAATTGTCAAAGAATTACCTTTGGAATATGCGGTTGAATTAAATCGTTTGATTGAGTTGGAAATGGAAGGGAGTGTGGGTTAAATGCAAACAGTTTTACTTAAAAATCAAGAAAATTTTATTCTAGAACCAGACCAAGATACTCTATATTTAGTTTTATTGGATAAAGAAACTAATTCTGGCAAAATAAAGGTAGACTTATCTTTTAAAAAAAGTGAAATTAATTGTAGATTACTTTTTTTGGGTAGACTAAAAAATAAAAGTAATTGGCAGATAGAAAGCAATTCTAGACATTTTGTGCCAAAGACCAGCTGTTTGACAGAAGTTTTTTTGAGTCAATCAGATGAGTCTAGAGTTGATTATTTTGGGCAAATTCGCATCGGTCAGAAGGCTTCGCAAACAAAATCTTTCCTGAAAGAACAAAGCTTGGTGTTGGGCAAGGCAGTTTACAGCAGGTCTAGGCCAATTTTGGAAATTTTTAATAATAAAGTCAAAGCTTCTCACAGTGCTAGTAGTAGCAGAATTAACGAGACTGATCTTTTTTACCTAATGAGTCGTGGATTTAAGAAAAGTGAGGCAGAAAAAATTTTGGAAGAAGCTTTTTTTAACAAAGTTTTTGATTCTGTTAAAGTAGAGGAAGCTCACAAATTGATTAAAGGTTACTTATGCTAATCGAATCTTCAGCTTTAATACAAGCACGTTCGACTAAAATTATTAGCTTGTTTAAATTGACGATCTTCATCTCACTCAGTGAAGTCGCTGCTTATTTAGGTGATTATTTTTTAGGATTGTTTAATCAGCTCCTTCAATGGCTTGTATTAAAGTTGAAGATTCTTACTAATAACTTTAGAAGCGAACTTTTGCTATGCAATTAAATACTGAGAAGATCAAATCCAGTTTTCCAATTTTTAAAAATCATCCAGATTTAATTTACTTGGATAATGCGGCAACTAGTCAAAAACCACAGCTAGTAATAGATAGAATTACGAAATTTTATAGTAATGAAAATGCTAATGTGCATCGTGGAGTTTATCCTCTTAGTGAACAGGCCAGTGAAGCTTATGATTTGGCAAGAAAAAAAGTCGCTGATTTTATTGGTGCTGAAAGTGCTAGAGAAATAATTTTTACCAAAGGCACAACAGATTCTCTTAATTTAGTGGCACAAAGTTATGCTTTAAATAGTTTGAAAGTTGGTGATGAAGTTTTGGTAAGTGATTTTGAACACCATAGTAATTTTTTACCATGGCAGGAAGTTTGTAAGAAAACTGGAGCCATTTTAAAAATTCTAAATAGCGATGAAAATGGTTTTATTAGCGAGAAAGAATGGCAAAACAAATTAAGTAAAAAAAGCAAAATAGTAGCAATTGCTCATGCCTCAAACGTTTTGGGCACGATAAACGACATCAAAGAAATTGCTGTTATGGCTCATAATGTTGGAGCTGTTTTGGTAGTTGATGGCGCACAAGCTATTCCGCATTTGCAAATTGATGTTCAGGATTTAGATTGTGATTTTTACGCTTTTTCTGGACACAAAATGCTAGCTCCAATGGGCATTGGTGTTTTATATATTAAGGAAGAAATTTTATCTAGAATGTCTCCATATCAATTAGGTGGAGGAATGATTGAATCTGTTTCTTTAAGTGAAGTTGTTTACGCAGATTATCCAGAAAAATTTGAAGCAGGCACGCCTAATGTAGCTGGGGCAATTGCTCTAGCTAGTGCTATAGATTATTTGTCTAAAATTGGTTTGTCAGAAATTAGAAATCATGAAGTCAAACTAAGTGAGTATTTATTAAATGGTCTTTCTAAAATCAAAAGAATCAAACTTTTGGGATCAGCTACTGCCTCGCAAAGAACCGGACTCGTTTCATTTTATGTTGATGGAATTCATGCCCATGACTTAAGTGATTATTTAGCAAAACAAGGTTTGGCACTTAGAGCCGGTTTTCACTGTGCTCAGCCACTGCATCAAAGTCGAGAGTGTGGAGCAACTCTCAGGGTTTCTTATTATTTGTATAATAGTGAAAAAGATTTGGAAGTTTTACTTAGTAATTTAGAAAAAGCAATTAATTATTATGGATGATCTCTATCGTAGTGAACTGATGGAAATTTATAAGGACCCTACTCATAAGGGTCATCTTTCTCATCCATCAATTCAATTGGAAAAACAAAATGCTTTTTGTGGCGATCGCCTACATTTATCTTTAAAAATAAAAAATAATGTTATTGAGGATGCGAAATTTGATGGTGAAATGTGTTTCGTCAGTATTATTGGAGCTGATTTTTTACTTGAGGAAATTATTGGCAAAACAGTCGATGAGGTCAAAAAAATTGATCAAGCTAAATTGCTTGAACTGATTGATCTAAATCTTAGTACTAGCCGCATCGCCTGCGCAACACTGACCCTCAAAGCTTTACAAGCAGCTCTAATTACATATGAAAACCAAACAAATCAATAAAGAGACTAGCATCGAAGAATTAATTGAAAGTAATCCAGAGATGAATGATGTGCTCTATGAATATGGACTTTATTGCGGTAATTGTTTTGCAGCTTCTTGGGATACTTTGGAAGAAGGAGCGAAAATGCATGGTCTGGAGGATGATGAAATTGAAGAACTCATCCAAGAATTAAATAAAAAAGCAGAGAAACCTGAAGAATCTAAAAATTAGTGCCATTATGAAAAAAGTTTATTTAGATCACGCTGCCACTACTTTTGTTAAACCAGAAGTTCTAGAAGAAATGTTGCCTTATTTTTCTAAGTTTTATGGTAATGCTTCTTCTGTTTATGATTTAGGGAGAGTTAGCAAAAAAGCCATCGAATCATCTAGAGAAAAAATTGCTGAAATTTTTGAAGCTAAAGCAAAAGAAATCTTTTTTACTGGCTCCGGAACAGAAGCAGACAACTGGGCGATTAAGGGTTTAGCTTTGGCTAATCAAGACAAGGGTAAACACATTATTACTTCTAGTATCGAACATCATGCTGTACTACATAGTTGTCAATTTTTAGAAAGAAATGGTTTTGAAGTAACTTACTTACCAGTTGATAGTGATGGTTTGGTTAGTATCAGTGGTCTGGAAGAAGCAATTAGAAAAGATACTATTTTAATTTCCATAATGTTTGCCAATAACGAAATAGGCACGATCCAGCCAGTAGCTGAATTGGCCAAAATAGCTAAAAAAAATAATATTATTTTCCATACAGACGCCGTACAAGCGGTAGGCAATCTAGAAATTAATGTTGAAGAAATTGGTGTTGACGCTATGTCATTTTCTTCACATAAATTTTACGGACCAAAAGGCGTTGGCGGTTTATATTTAAGAAACGGCATCAGAATAGAAAATTTGTTACATGGTGGTAGTCAGGAACGTGAACTGCGTTCTGGAACAGAAAATGTTGCTTCGATAGTTGGAATGGCTAAAGCTTTAGAATTAATAATGCAGAATTTTGAAAGTCACCAAGAAAAAATAATTAATCTGCGTGATCAAGCTATTTCAGAAATTTTAAAAATAAGTAAAACAGCCAAACTAAACGGCCATAGAGAAAAAAGATTACCTGGCAATGTTAATTTTTCTTTTCAGGAAATGGAAGGTGACTCACTATTAATGAATTTGGATATGAAAGGCATCGCTGCTTCTAGCGGTTCAGCTTGCAGTTCTCTTTCTATCGAGCCTTCTCACGTTTTGTTAGCAATCGGATTGGATAAGAAATCAGCCAAAGGCTCGTTACGCTTAACTTTTGGTGATGAGAATACACAGGAAGATTTGGATTATTTGCTAGAATCACTCAGGGAAATTTTTAAGAATCTATGAAGAAAAAAGTAATGATCGGCATGAGTGGTGGTGTGGATAGCTCTGTGGCAGCAGCCTTACTAAAAGAGCAAGGCTACGATGTTTATGGTGTTACTATGCAAATCTGGCAGGATGACAAAAAAGATGAGAATGGTTCTTGTTGCTCGTTATCAGCCGTTGATGATGCTCGTCGTGTAGCCAACAAATTAGATATTCCTTATTATGTTTTAAATTTTAAAGAAATTTTTGATGAAAAAGTAATCCAGTATTTTACTGATGAGTATTTGCGTGGCAAAACTCCAAATCCATGCATTGCTTGCAATCGCTACATTAAATTTGATGAATTTCTGAAAAAGGCTTTATCAATGGGTATGGATTATATTGCTACTGGTCACTACGCTAAAGTTGAGAAGGTTGGTGATCGCTATTTACTTAAAAGATCTATCAGTTTAGCCAAAGATCAGACTTACCCTCTTTACAATTTAACTCAAGAGCAGCTGTCTCATGTTCTATTTCCGCTATGGAGTTATGAAAAAACTGAAGTTAGAAAAATTGCTGCTGACCTGGGGCTTGGAGTAGCTAGCAAACCAGATAGCCAAGATATTTGTTTTGTTGCCAATCATGACTATTCTGCTTTTATTGAAGAAAAAACTGGCATTAAAATGGAGCCTGGAAATTTTGTTGATAAATTAGGGAATATTCTTGGCAGGCATCGCGGTCTTTATCATTATACGATTGGCCAACGCAAGGGATTGGGTGTGACTTTTGGTAAACCAGTTTTTGTAGCTCGCATTGATGTAGAAAAAAACGAAATAGTTTTAGGTGATGAAGTTGATATTTTATCTAATAATTTAATTGCTACTGATCTAAATTTTATTTCAATAGAAAAATTAAAAGAACCAACTAAAGTTAGTGTCAAAATTAGATATGGCACAAAAGAGTTTAAAGCGGAAATTTTTTCACTTAGTGAAGATAAAGTGAAAGTTGTTTTTGAGGAACCACAAAGAGCGGTAACTGCTGGTCAATCTGTAGTTTTTTACCAGGGTGATTTAATTTTAGGTGGTGGCGTTATTGAATAATTGCTTTATAATGCGTTAATGGATGCTGATAGACGATACTTTGGCTATATCGCCAATTGACGGTCGCTACAAAAAAAAGACAAGCTCACTTCGCACCCATTTTTCCGAAGCCGCTTTAATTTCTTTTAGAATCAAAATTGAACTTTTGTATTTAGAATACTTGTCTAAGTATGAAGTTATTCCTCCACTAAGTGAATCTTCAAGGAATTTATTTGCCAAATTACAAGAATTTGACCAGAATGCTATTCAAAGAGTTAAGGCAATTGAAGCCGAAACTCATCACGATGTTAAGGCAGTTGAATATTACTTGCGAGAACAATTTGTGGCTAATGGGGCTGATCATCTAGTTTCATTTATTCACTTTGCAATTACTTCTGAAGATATTAACAATTTAGCCTATAGGTCAATGCTCTCAGGAGCTCTTATTGATGTGATTTTGCCAAGTTTAGCACGAGTGCTGAATGAAATAACAAAACTAGTTGAGAAATATGCGCAGTTACCAATTTTAGCTCGCACTCATGGACAAGCTGCAATTCCCACTACTTTTGGCAAGGAATTTGCAGTTTTTGCACAAAGAATATTGGTGATTTTGGAAGAACTAAAAACCTTCAAATTACATGGTAAATTTAGTGGTGCAGTTGGTGGCTATCAAGCTATGCATTTCACGTATCCAGCAGTTAATTGGCCTCAGTTGGGTCAAGAGCTGGTTAATCAATTGGGTTTTGATTTTGTTTCAGTTGCCACACAGATTTGTCCAAATGATGATTTAGTGAAACTTTTTACAATCTTTCATCGTTTAAACAGCATTCTTTTAGATCTTAATCAGGATCTGTGGCGTTACATTAGTGATAGTTGGTTGGTACAAAAGGGCAAAGAAAATTTTGTGGGATCTTCCACCATGCCTCAAAAAATTAACCCAATCGAATTTGAAAATTCGGAAGGAAATTTGGTCATGGCCAATGCGTTGCTGGAGGGTATGATCCGCAAGCTACCGATTAGTCGCTTACAAAGGGATTTATCAGAAAGCACAATCTTGAGAAATATTGGTAGTGTTTTCGCGTACTGCCTTTTAGCTTACTCTAGTTTAAATGATGGATTATCTAAATTGGTTGTTGATGAGCGGGTAACGAGTGAATATTTACATGCCAACTACAATATTTTATCTGAAGCTTGGCAAAGTTTAGCTAGAAAAAGTGGAGATGCTAAGGCTTATGAAAAAGTTGCTAAGCTTGCAAAAAATAAAATAATTAGCAAAGAAGAGTGGCAAAATCTGAGCAAAAATGTGAGTGAACAGCTCAAAAACTTGAGCCCAGCCACTTATTTAGGTTTATCAGCTCAGTTGGCTTTTGAGACTGTTGAAAAAGTTAATAATTTTTTTAAGGCAAATCCCAAAATTAAAAATTAAATATGAAAGATTGCTAATCATGCAAAATGATTTTTTGTTGGTCAAAAAAGCTGTTTACGAAGATGGTCAGCTTTTTGGAGTAGATCAGAAATTAAAGGAAAATCCTTTTTTACAAGCTGGTCGTCGAATTAATTCAATTGCTGTAGTGGGAGGTGCTTTGGGAGATGAAGGTAAAGGAAGAATTACTGATGAACTTACTTCTCTTTTTCTTAGAGAAGAAAACCAAGCTTTTCATTATCGAGATAACGGTGGAGCCAATGCTGGTCACACCATTGCTTTTGGTAATAAAAAAATTGCTTTACACCAACTTGGTTCTGGTATTTTGCAAAAAGGTTGTACAGTGATGTTGGGTAAAGAAATGGTGATTCATCCCCAAGATTTGGTGCTGGAAATTAAGGAAGTGGAGCAAGTACTTGACGGACAAGCTATGCCAGCGCGATTGTTAATTGATGAGATGGTTTTATTATGCCTTGACACCCATCGAGCTTTTGAGGCTGTACTCAAAATGAAAGCAGAAGGCAGCAAAGCAGCCACTGGTCGGGGAATTTCTCCAGCTTACGCTGATGTACTTTACCGTAATCCTTTACGCATGCGTGATCTAATGGTCGCTGATAGTCAGAATCGTCTGCGAGCTCATTATGAGCATTATGAAATGCTTTGCTCTGGTTTTGGTTTTAAATTGAGTGAAGTCAAAGTTCCCAGATTGGATGGTTCGACTGTGGCAACTGGTTCTTTTGCGGAATTTGTCTCAAATTTGCAAGAAGCCACGACAGTTTTAAAACCATTTGTTCAAGATGTAACCGAAACAATTAGTCAAACTTGGGCTTCCTCTGTACCGATGGTTTTCGAGAAAGCTCAAGCTTTGGGATTAGATATTCGCTATGGAGTTTACCCGGACATCACTGCTTCTAACTGTGCTTTTGATGGGATTTTTTCTTCCACAGAAGGAGTAGTGGATGATCGTTTATTAGCAGTTAAAGCTGCCACGATTAAAGCTACTTATACTTCAAGTGTGGGTACCAGAAATTTGCCCACCATGATGGAAAAAACTTTGGCAGAGCGAATTCGTGAAGATGCCAATGAATATGGAGCGACAACTAAGAGACCTCGAGACATTGCTTATATTGATTTGCCAATGCTGTCTTATCTATTTAAAGTTGGTCGAGTTGAATATCTAACTTTGACTCACCTCGATATTGCATATGAGGAAGTACCAATCAAGGTTTGCGTTGCCTATGAAATTGATGGTAAAGAAGTGCCTTATCGCCCAGATCAAGAGTACTTAAATCAGGTAACAGCTAAATATGTTGAATTACCGAGTTTTGCTGGTCATAAGTTAGCTACTGCTAAACAGATGGGTGATTTGCCCAAAGAAGCTTTGCAATACTTAGCTTTTATTAGTCAAAGTTTAAAAACAAAATTACTCATGGTGACAGTTGGCCCTAAGAGAGATCAAACCATTAAATATTATTAATTTACTCAAAGAAAGAAAAATTATGTCTACGACCTTTTATAAATCACTTGGTAAAACAGAAAATTGGCCAGATCTAACTCATATTCATCCAGCTAGTTTGACTTATGATGATGTGCTTTTGGTGCCTCAAGCTCGTACTGAAATAGGTTCAAGAAAAGAGACAGACATTTCTGTCAAATTTGGTCCATTTACTTTGCAAAAACCAATTGTGACTGCACCAATGGATACTGTCAGTGGAGAGCGAATGGCTCATCTCATGCATTGTTTGGGTGGTTTGACTTTTATGCCAAGAGTTTTTATTAATGAAGCTTTGGCTGCCTGTGAGCGTTTACAAAAGGATAAAATTGATGCTGTTTATTCAATTGGCCTAAAAGATGCGCTAAAAAATGCCGAAGCTTTCAAGAAATTGGGAGCCAAAGCACTTTTGCTTGATGTGGCACATGGTGGAATGAAAAATATCATTGACAGTGCTGCGGAAATTCAAGACAAATTAAAAATCACGGTGATTGTTGGCAACATTGTAAGCTTTGATCAGGCGATGAGCTACAAAAAAGCAGGTCTTAAAATTGCTAGAGTGGGAGTTGGTGGTGGTGGAATGTGTATTACTCGCTTAGTGGCCGGAGCTGGCTTTCCTCAACTTTCTGCAGTTTTTGAGACTGTTGCTTCAGGACTGGAAATTATCGCTGATGGGGGAATTCGCAAACCTGCTGATTTTGCCAAAGCCATTGCGGCTGGGGCTAGAGTAATTATGATTGGTTCAATGCTAGCTGGTACAGAGGAAGCACCTGGCGAAGTGGTTGGTGGGGTCAAAAAAGCTCGAGGACAAGCTTCTGAAGATTACATGAAAGATAATGGCTCTAAACTGGGTGAATTTCGTAGTGCTGAAGGCATTATGACTATGGTGCCATACAAAGGCTCAGCAGAATGGATTATTAATGATTTAGTGGGAGGATTGCGCAGTGCTATGTCCTATGTGGGAGCTAAAAACATTCGAGAATTTCAAAATCAAGCTCAATTCGCCATTGCTTCAACTGCAGCTCAAGGTGAAGGAGTAGCACATATTAATCGTAGGTGATAAAGTTTTAATAGGTCTTGAATAAAAAAAATATTGAGGTTAAAATCTCTGAATTATGTCAGTAAGTGGAGAAAAAGAAGGAGAAGTACAAATGCAAGGTCATGATCAAATAAGCTCTGAAGTGATTACTAATATTCGTGCTATGTGGGAAAGAATCAAAGCTGCTCCCCAAGAATGGCTTCAAGATTTGGATGGTAGTTTAGCTTTTGTAGCTGGAGGAGGTTTACCTTTGGTTTTTGGTCAGTCTGAATCAAAGATTTATCAAGCAATGAGCCAAGCTTTAGAGTCAAATGGTGGAGACATTAATATTGCTGGAGTGGTTTTTAAGGAAGCTGAAATAAAAGTACTTGGTGATTTTTATCGTTTCCTTCAGCAAAAAGGCTACAACCTTCACTGTATTGATGAGCGTTTGGAGGATGATTTGGGTAATGAAGATCGTCAAGTGCATGAACATTGTGGAGCTTGTGCTGCTTCTCACGCAGCAATTGAGAAATTTTTAGGTGGAGAGATGCATGTGGAAGATCTTTTGTTGGTAGATTTAGGTGAAACTAAAATTGGTAAACAACAAATTTATGAGAGTATGCCTCACCATGAATCCTTAACAGTTTTTATTGATTTTGCAGGTGATGATGCGATTGTTGATGAAGCAAAAAGAACCCTACTTAGAGAAAACCATGCTTTATCTTTTCAGGTCAGTTTACCTGAGAAAATGATTCAAGAATTCTTGGTTCAAGCAGGTGATTCCATCAAAGATTCGTTTTTAAACGCTTTGGTTAAGTGGAATGTGCAAATTGCACGTAACATTATTGGTGGCGATCATAATCACCTCAAACAGCATGCTAGTCAGACCATTTTTGTTGTTGATAAACGTGGTACTGATGCCAGCGAATTAGTTTTTGCACTGATGAATAGAATCAATGAAGTGCAACATGCTGAAAAGATTATTATTGAAGACTAAGATTTTTTTAAGCTTAGAAATTTTTCAAATAAATAATCTTTTAATTTGAAAAGTAAATAGACCAAGCAGATTAAGCTAATTCCAATGATGCTCAAAAAGATTGGGTTGTTGCTATTTTGCTGCCAAAGGTTTTCTAGGGCAGTCATCCCAAAATAACCCACCCACAAATAGAAGGCGTTACGAATAATTACTCCCAGAAAAGTGGTGATGATGAAAGAGCGTTGGTTATATTTGATTACTCCCGCACCAGCAGAAACAAGGCTGGTAGGAATAAAGGGAAGTGCTCGGGCAAGAATCATCAAAAAGTCATCAATCCAAGTCCCAGTTAAGAAAGAACCGATTTGTTCGATTAGTTTATGACTGAGGCCAATGTATTTGCCTAATTTACCAACCACCAAATCCTCCAATTTGTCAGCGGCAAAATAGATAATATAGCTTGAAGCTGTCTTGGCAATTGAAGCAACAATGACAACCAGACTCAATTGCCAAAGACTATAATTTTGGGTTTGAGCTAAGGCCGCCGCTGTGGTCATCACAAACGGTGAAGGAATTGGGGCAATAATTTCTTCCAAAAAAGCTCCAATGATGACAAAAAATTCCAAATTGATGTTTTGTGATAAATGTTCAAGCCAGACGATGATTTGATCGATAATAGACATAGAGATTGATATTAGCATAAAAAGCAAATTGAGGGAAGAAAGCTTTACTACTTTTATTTTTTTACTCAGTTGAGATAATCATTATTAAGATAAATGCAAAAAAGATCTCATCTGTATACTGTCAGCATCATTTTGTTTATTGGGATTTTTTTAAGGTTGCTTGCAATTAGAAATTGGAGTTTTGGTTTTGACCAAGTCCAAATTTTAGAGGCAGCAATAAAAATAGTTTCAGGTGATTTAACTTTGATTGGCCCAAGAACTGGTCCAGCTTCCTTGTTTACTGGTCCTTTAATTTATTATTTGACTGCTTTTTTCTATTTGCTTGGTTTTTCTTATTACTCAATCATCGCCGCTACAATTTTTCTCGCCATTATTACTTGTCTTGTAATTTATTTTTTATTGAAACGATACTTTGGGCAGAGTTTTGCTTTGCTTGGAATTTTTTTATGGGCCTTTTCTTATGCTTTGATTAGGAATGACCAGGTTACTTGGAATCCAAACTTAACTATTCTTGCTTCTAGCCTCTTGTTTTTCCCCTTGTTTGCTTCTTTCAACACTAAGTTTAAAAGAATTGATTATTTATTTGTGTTTCTTGGTGGTTTTTTAGCTTATCAGGCACATTTTTCTGGTTTCTTGTTTTTATTACTTAGTTTTTTGTTTTTCTTCAGCAAATATAGATTTCAGGCAATTAAATTATTTTTCGCCACTTATTTCGGTTTTATTTTTTCACTATTACCAACAATTTTATTTGATTATAAGAATAATTGGCTAAATCTAAATGGAATTTTAGAATTTATAACTAAACTTACTTCAAATAATCAAGATGATTTATACATCTATCATTTATGGAAAAGTTTTTATACAACTTTTGAAAATTTTGGTGCTGTTTTATTTGGTAATTTTTCTTTACCAATTCAAGTGCTTTTCGTAGTTGGTTTATTGACTTTTTGTTATTATTTTTATTCATCTCTTTCTAAGAATAAGAATTATGGTTTTCAGCAATCATTGCCTATTTTATGGATTTCAATAATCACTTTTATTTTTTCTTTCTATAGTGGTGATAAGCCTCCTTATTATTTTTTATTGCAAACTCCAGCTATACTAATTATTTATATTGATTTATTCATTTTTTTACAGAGTCGATTCAATTTAAATTCACTAAAAATAATATTTATTATTCTTGCTTTTTCTAATTCAATTGTTGCGCTTTTCAAGCAGAATTCATTTTCTCTCAGTAATAGTTTAGAAATTAGAAAATATATAGAGAATCAAGCTACTTTGCAGCCAATTAGAAAAATCATTTTCCATTTGCCGATTGGAGAAGATTTTGGTTTGAAATATTTGTTATCTGATCTTGAAACTACAAATGAGAATGGTTTAGATTGGTATTTAAGCTATCCAAATAAAGTAGTTTTTAAAGCACGCACTTTTGGCCAAATTGACTTGTGGTCGCAAGTTCCTCAACAGAAACAAGAAAACCTGTATTTTAATGATGAATTTCGCGTAAGAACTTCGTCGAACTTATTTATTTATAGAGATGAATATTATTCAGGTCAGGCTGATCAAGCTTATTTAATTTTAAATGGCGAACAAAAAATTGCCGTTATGGAGAGATATTCTTTAAACTATTTTCTCCAAAATTTCGGGACATTTAATTGGCAAATTAATAATTGGCAAATAATTGATGATGATAGTGCTGCCTGGTATTATAAACCAACTAAAAGTGTTTTTTTTTTGTCTTCTTTTAACAAGCAGTCTAATATTCATGAAACTATTCAAATTTTTTAGGACCAGACCACATTTGTGGTTGCTAATTTTACTGACTGTTGCCACTAGCTGGTCGATTTTTTATTTCCCAAATTTGGGTATGGGGCATGATGGGAATCACGAAGCTAGAATTTTTGAAATGGCAGCAGGTTTACGCGATGGTATTTTTCCAGTCATTTGGAGTGCTAACTTAGCCTATGGCTACGGGATGCCGCTTTTTGAATTTTATGCACCACTACCTTATTTGGTGGGAGCAATTTTTCATCTAATTGGTTTTAATTTAGGACAAAGTGTGGAAGCAATTATTCTTTTTGCAAACATATTAACTTTGATTGGCAGTTATTTATTAGCCAAAACTTTATTTAAAAATCAATGGACTGCCACCCTAGTTAGTGCGCTGATTATGCTTGCTCCGTATCGAGCTGTAGATTTGTATATTCGTTCAGCAATTTCGGAAGCTTGGGCGATAGCTTTTTTGACTTATGTCTTTCTTGGGATTATTTTGCTAATAAAAAATATTAAATCTGGAACTTTTGTTTTAGCTATCGCTTTTGCTTGTTTGGTTTTGTCACATAATTTAACAGCACTCATGTCCATGCCGTTTGTGATTATTTTTGCTATTTTTTATTTGTTTCTGAATGCAGAATCTAAGAAGCAAGCCTTTTTTTCTTTTCTTAGATTATCTTTTGCTGGAGTTTTTGGTTTGGCCCTATCAGCATTTTATTTTTTACCTGCTTTAGTCGAGAAGAATTTAACCAAAATAAATGAATTTACTTTGAGTAGTTATTATGATTTTCATCAGCACTTTTTGTACATCAGACAATTTCTAGAACCTTGGGGAGCATGGGAATATGGTGGTTCTGGCTGGGGACCAAATGATGAAATGTCATATTTTTTGGGTTTCCCACAATTGCTGGTTCTATTCTTGGCTGGTTTACAAATATTTTGGTCAATTATTAGATTCAAAAAATTGAAAGATAAAAGACCACTATTTTTACAGATTAGTTTGATCTTTTTAATTGCCCTTTCTTTATTTTTGACTTTACTTAAAACGCAAAAAATTTGGGAACTTTTTTCCTTCACAGCATATTTCCAATTTCCCTGGCGTCTATTATCAGTTGCATTAATTTTTATTGGTTTATTGGCGGGGAATTTGCATCGTTTCCTCAATCAGAAATATCAAAAAGTTTTCTTTTTCATAATATTTGTTGTGCTAATTCTTTTTAACACGCGTTATTTTAGATCAGAAAAATATGAGGATCACACTGTAAGTTATAAAGACTATGCTTTTGAAATTAGGACAGAGCGTAGTAATAACCTTTATGACTATATGCCGCGAGACATTAATTTTTTTAGGAAAGTTGGCTTCTATCTCTACAAAGATCCAAAATTTAATTCGCTCAATGCTCCACCAACTGCAATTTTTGCTGATGAATTAATTTCCAAATATCAGGCAAATCTAATCACCAATAAATCTAGTGAAAAAGTTTTCTCGGTTTTCTTACCAGAAAATAAAGTAATTGTTCTCAATATGGCTTATTATCCTGGTTTTGTGGCTCAAAGTGATGGGAAAAAAGTGAATGTTTTTCCAAGTGCAAATGGTTTAATCAGTTTGGAATTGCCTGCTGGAAGCCAAATTGTTGCGGTAAAACTACAAGACACACCAATTAGATTCTATTCAAAACTAATTTCAATTCTGAGTTGCTTAGTTTTGTTTGGTTTAATCCTTTTTCACTCGAAAAACTGTCCACTCCCCGTCACTATAAATTGCTGCCGCACTGGCTTGACGAAAAGTGTTTAACTCCCAAGCAGGATTTTTAATAGTTTCTTCCCAAGAATGTGGAGTGATGGCGTAGAGGATTTGTGTTTGTGGGTAATCGTCAAAACCAAGCAAGTTTTGTTTGGCATTGATAATAAAATAACGAAAACGAATTCCGCGAGTTTCTGGATCTACCAATGAAGCAACATTAATTTTTGGCTCATTTTGTTGCTTAGCATCCTCTGCGATAGCCAAAGCTGCAGCACGAATTTTGGGCATATTCTCTTGCCAATTAGGTACACGCCAGAAACGATTGGCATAAATTAACCAAATCAGTAAGCAACCAATCATTATTGGCCAGTGTTTACTAAAAATTTGTTGCAAAGTGAGCACTAAGGCAATGGCTAAACTGGGCCACAAAACTGCGCTGTGATAGTCATCAAGTAGCTTTGGGAAAAAGCTAGTAAATAGCAAAAAAAATATCCAGGCTATGATTAATTGAGTTTTTTCGTCGACTTTTTTTACTTTTAGATTTTGCCAAACTTGAAAGATCCAGGCTATGGCTAAACCAAAACCTAATATTTGTGAACCTAAAAATTTACTTGAAATATCAAGCAAATATTGAAAAGGACCAAGTAAAAATCCTTGCCAAGAAAAAACTACAAATTTTTGTCCACTTTGTCCAAAAAAGGATTGATAAACAATTTGTCGGTAAAAACCAGCGTGAGTTAAATCAAAAATTAGAAAAGTCAAATTGGGTAAGACAAAAGTTATAACAAAAAGAAACCAAGCTTGCCAATTTTTTTTCTTTTCTCCAAAGAAAATTAGGCCAGCTGCTAAGCTTAAAGCGATAGTGAAATAATGCAATTGAAAAAGCAATCCAAGACTTAGGCCAGCTAAGGCTAGCCACCATTTATTTCTGCCTTTTTGGTAACTTTGTAGTGCAAGTAAATAGATTATGGCAAAGAAACCCACTGTATTGGGATTCCAAGCCCACTGGTTGAAGCGCACAGTCAAAGGGCTTACCGCCATAATGGCGGTGATTGCTAAAGCAGTATTTTGATCTTGCCATTTTTTGAGCCAAACATAGATTAAACCAATTGTCACAACTCCAAGCAAAGCGGTGAAAATAGCGGGACTAGTGGGATCAAAGTTAGCCAACCATAAAGCAGGCAACATTAAATAATAATGAAAGACTCCAAAAAAATCTTTATGGCCAGCAATTTCGTTAAAAGGACCAAAAAGGGTCAGGTCATGATTGACAATAATATTACGAATAGCCAACATATCTCGGCCTTCATCCCAAATGAAACGCATTAATACATCAATTCGGTACAGTCGCAAAAAAGCTGCTGTAAGTAGTATTAATCCAAGTATCAAATATTCTTTTTTAGTTTGTTTTTGCATTGTCACTTGCTTTAATTCTTATTAAGGATAACATAAAAATGATGAAGCTCGTTCGTAGAGAAAAAATTTTTTTTATTTTAACGCTGGTTTTTCTTGTATTATCTAGGTTTTATTTACTAAGCCAAATTCCTGCCACTTTGACTCACGATGAATTGGTTTATGCTATTCAAGCTAAATCCTTTACTTTGCAAGGTAGAACTCTAGATGGGCAACAAGGTTATTTTGCTACGAAACCAGTGCATCCAATGTATGCTGAATGGCCAGCTAGAGTCATGAGCTTGGGTTTTCTATTCACCAACGATCCACTTTTAGCCACGCACCTAGCTTCTGTTTTGATGGGAATTTTGCTGCCATTTTTGATGGCTTGTCTTGTTTGGCAAATTTGGCGATGTTTGGATTTGGTAAAAGCTACCTTTTTAGTCTTTGTCTTTAGTCCTCTCTTTTGGCAAATGAGCCGTTTGGCTTACGATGCTTTTTATAGTTTATTTTTCTACGTTGTTGCGGGAGTGTTGTTGGTTCAGCAAAATAGAAAAATCATACTTCTGAGTATTCCTTTTTTCTTAATTGGTTTTTTTCAATATCAAGGTTTTAAGTTGATTTTGCTGCCTTGGATTGGTTTTTTACTTGCTTTGCTTTTTAGTACACGCAAATTCAGTTGGCAACAGTTTAAGTTGCCTATCTTTGTTTTCATTGTTGCAGCAATGTTAACTCTTTTTTATGGTTTAATTTTATTGCCACAACAAGAAGTGAGTTCCAGATTGTCGCACCTTATTTTTAATAATGTGGAGTATTTGGAGCGAATAGTTAACACAGAGAGACGTTTGAGTCTTGATAATCCTTTTGTACGACTTATCAGCAACAAAGTCACGGCCATATTGGCTTTTATGCTTCAAAGATTGCTTGGAGTTTTCAATCTAAACACGCTATTGTTATTGATAGAACCCAACGTAAGCGGTTTCAGTGTTTGGACGCATGGAGTTTTTTATTGGTTGGAAATATTTTTAGCTTTTGTGGGTTGTGTCAAGCTATTTATTAGCAAAAACAATAGGTTAAGCGGAGTAGTTTTGATTTCAGGTATGTTTATTCTTTGTTTGCCAGCTTTGATTAACAATGGTGGAGAATGGTATTTACTTAGAAGCATGTTTAGCTATTTATTATTGTCAGTTCTTGCTGCTTGGGGATTATTTGCTCTTTGGCAACAAAAATGGTTGAGATTGCCACTAATTGCTTTTTATGGTCTGAGTATTCTTTTTTTTGCTTATAATTATTTTTACAGATATCCGATTATTAGTTTGGATTGGGGTAATTTCGATGAACGCCTCACAGCGCGCTACATTTCTCTAATAAGAGAGCGCAATCCTAATACAAAAATTACCGTTTACGGTATTGAACCAGAATATGACTTTTGGAGTTATTTACTTTACAGTCAGCAGCTTGATCGAAGCACCTATCAGGTAATTTCTAAAGCAATGGATCAATATCCTGTTCAAAGTAGTGAAGCAGAATATCAAATTGACAATGTTACCTTCAGTAGCTTTTGTGTTGCTAAGGATCTGACCAGACTTTTGGAAAAAGATCAAATTTCTGAAATAATTATTGCACCACCAGAATACAAAACTTGTCAAACACCTGAGACCAGCGTGTTAGTAGGTGACAGTTTATCTTCAAAAGAGACACTCAAGCCGGTTTTATCAATTTCTGCCGTTTTGGATAGCGGAGAGAAACTACGAATTTATGGAGATGAAATTTGTCACGATTTTGCGACAACTTATGTCAATCTTCGTTCATTGGATCAATTATTAATTGAAAAACAAGATACTACTACTTTTTGTAGTTTGTGGGTTAAAAATCTGGGCTTAGTGAAGTAAAATGAGCTTTAATGTTAATTGGAGAAAGGTAAAATGATTTTAGAAATTTTTGACGCTGCTCGTGCAATTATTAGTGGTTTTGATCCAGAGGGTTACTTTCGTAGAGTGGGTTGGGAAAGAAAAGCTCATGACCAAGCAATTTTGGAGGTGGGAACGTTTAAAGATGCTTTAGCAGAAAATAGGAGAGAATATGCTGATTTCAAGAATTTACAAGCCGATCCTAAGGGTTTACGTATAGAATGGTTTGAAAAATATAAGCTTGCTTACGAAAAGGCTTTACTTAATATTAGAAGAGAAGCCCGCGCTGATCTCAAAGTTTTAGAAGCTCAGCCATTCTCAGCACAAGTGAAAAAAGAAATTAGACGAGCGATGGGGATTTAATGGCGGAGGTGACAGGGATCGAATAAACTGTTGCGGAGGTGACAGGGATCGAACCTGCGAAGCCTTACGGCTCACGCTTTCCAAGCGTGTGCAATTGACCACT
>CAZIBP010000019.1:0-20342 GCA_964537665.1 uncultured Pseudomonadales bacterium | reverse complement strand
AAGAAGCTCCACCAGAAAAAATTAGGGCCCAAGCGACCATGTTTAATGAGTAGCCAAAACCTCTTGCCATAACATAGGCAGCAAGAGTAATAAAGGCAATAAAAATAGTGACGATCAAAAAAGATCGCTGCTTATTTTTGGCAACTATCTGATAATGAGTCATAGATTCATCTTTTAAATTTAGAGATTAACTTTGGGACTCTTTTCTTCCTCACTGCTGACTGTCATGTGAGCGCCAGTTTCAGCAGTTACAATCCCTTTTTCTTCTTTGAAGCCAAAAAGATTAGCAATTAAATTGGAAGGAAAGACTACCAATTTTTGATTGAAATTTTGAGACAAATCAATTACGCTGCGACGAGCATAAGTTAATTTATCAGCTGTATCAGTCAATTCATCCATAAACTTAGTGATAGTTTCATTAGCTTTTAATTCTGGATTGCTTTCAACCACAACCTGAATTTGTGGGAGTAAGTTTTGAATTTTATTAATTGCTTGGTCAATATCCTGAGCAGAACCAGAGTTATCAGCCTTAGCGACAGATTGGCGAGCTTCAGTTAGCATCTTATAAATGCCTTGCTCGTGTTTGAGTTGACCTTTGACTGCGACTTCAAGATTAGGAATTAAACCAGCCTGACGCTTGAGTTGGTTGCCAATTTCTTGGATGCTGGCTTTGATTTGGGTTTTAAGGGTTTGTAATGAGTTGTAAACACCAATTGCATAGAAGAAGACAAGGGCTAAGATAACGATAAATGGAATCATCATATTTTTCCTTTCAAAGATGTTAATTTGAACTTTTCATTATAGCATTTACTCTCATAAAGTAACTACTGACAAAGGCTTGTTTTTTGTTTATAATTGCACTCTATTTAAAAATATGGCCTCGTGGTGTAGTGGTTAACATGTCTCCCTGTCACGGAGAAGATCGTCGGTTCGAATCCGATCGAGGTCGCAAAAGTTTCTTGAGACGTTTTCTTTATGGGAAGGAGTGGTTTAATTTAAAGTAGGTGTTTACTAGTGCAGCGTTGAAGCTGCAGTTTCAGAAAAAGATTGAAGGTGACCTGCACTGCCTTTAGCATCAATATTAAAATTTTTTCCAGTTTGTGATATGTAAAGTTCAATAACTCTTAAAATCATTTTTCCCTCGTCTCCCCTGTTGTTGAGTAAGCTACGTATACTTTCATGACCTTTTTGGAAGCGATTGGCGTTGGAAAATGCTTCAGCAAGAGTAATTAATGCACCTCTAGAAAAATTATTTTTTAGAAATTCAGCAAAACCTTGAAAAAATGGGTCAGTTTCGTAGATAGCTCCTTCACTTAACGAGTCAAAAAACTTCATCATAATAGTTAAAAATATAACATCTTGTTATTTTTTTTGCTATTGCAGCTATAATATTTATAGATTAGCGACCGTAGTTCAGCGGTAGAATACGAACTTCCCAAGTTTGAGGTGAGGGTTCGACTCCCTTCGGTCGCTCCGTTTATTATTTTCCCACCAAATATCTTTGGCCAATTAACTTGCCGGCAAATCCCCACATGGTTTCGGCATTAGCATGAAGAAATATGTTGAAACTTTTCTCAATTATTCCAATTAGATTTTGACAGAAATCCAAATCAATTTTTTGTTCGCTATTATTTATAATGTAATCAACAGTGTGAAGAACAATACCTAAAATCATTGGCAAGATATGTGGAAAATTGGTTTCTACAAGCTCTCTTATTTCAGCTAAATTTCTTGAGCCACTTTCAGGTTTTTTCATTTTTAACAAATCACCCAAATCTATTTCAGCAATTTCCTTTTTGAGGGCTTTTTTAGTATCTTTCTTCCATTGTTCATCGTCATCTTTTATTTGTTTGTTCGTTTCAGTAAAGATTGTTCTTAGCACTAAATTCCTAAAGTCATCGTCATAATAAAGTTGTTTGTAGAGAGCGATAAATTTTTCAATAACATCATCCTCAACACCAATGTTTAAAGCATAAAAGAATATTAAAAAAATTTCTTCTTTGGTGGGAACGGTAATTTCTTTTCGATGAATTAATGTTTCAACCACTACCGCAGCTAACCAATCACCATCTGGAATAAATTGAGCCGGTTCTGCAACTCCTATTTTTTCCAATTCTGCTTTAACATTTTTTATGTATTCAGCATGACTCATAATGATATTTATTGTATCATATTGCATACTTTGTATGTGCTTCTCTTTTTTTCAAACACAGACAGAGTTGTAGTAGAATTAGCAATAACCTTTTTTGTTTAGGCGTGATTAAATTTATTGGTCATTGTTTTAATGCCAAAGTAGCTCAGCTGGTAGAGCAACGGTATCGTAAACCGTAGGTCGTGGGTTCGATCCCCACCTTTGGCTCACTCCCCCCCCATTTATTTTGTAAGTAGTGAACGAACAATTTTCAAGATAAAATTGATTTGTCTGGCAAATCAGTGTAAAATTATTGCCTATTAATAATTAGGTAAAGGTTTTATGGGTAAAGAAACTTTGGAAGATTTACTTCAGCAACACAGTGACGCAACTCAAGCTTTTATTAGTAATCCTAGCGGAGAAACAGACGAGGCAGTTGCAAGAATTGAATCAGAGATTGAGACACACAGTGGAAGTAGTACCAATCAAGATATTGCTGATGCATATGCTGATGATGCGGCAAAAATATCTGGTTCACATTAACAGATAAACGAATAGTCAGGAATTGACTGATTGCTAATTCGTATCTTACTTCATCAATTAAAAAAATTGTAGTAAGATAATCTTAGGATGTTTAATTCTCGTCGTTATTCTTCAGTTCACAATAGAAAAACTTTTGCTTCTTCTCGCTTAGTCAGAAAAGAAAAAAACAAGCTCCAAAAACAAACATTTTATTATCTATTTTTTGGGGTGTTGATTCTTTTGTTTTTTATTTTCTTACTTGTACCTAATCTAATTAGACTTTTCTTTGCTGTAATCGATCGTGAGTCGCCTTTTGTGGAAAAAGACAGTGTTCCTCCTCAGGTTCCAATCTTGGCCAGTAATCCAGTTGAAGCCACTTTCTCTGCTAGTTTAGATTTACGAGGTTTTGCCGAACCAAAAAGTAAAGTAATTTTCTTGCTTAATTCGGTCAAAAGTGCGGAAGTGCAGGTGGCAGAAGATGGTCAATTTGCACACGAGTTGGCACTGACTGAAGGAACAAATGAGTTGTCAATTTTTGGAGTGGATGAAGCCCTTAATGAGTCTCTCAAAACTCGTTCTTACCTAATTGTTAGAGACTCTGAAGCTCCAATTTTGGACATTATTGAACCAAAAGATGGCAGTGTGATTGAATTAAAGAAAAACCGTACCTTAACGATCAAAGGTAAAACTGAGCCAGAAGCCAAAGTTACGATCAATGATCGTTTGGTTTTGGCTGATAAAGAAGGTAACTTTTCAACCAATTATTATCTGGCTGAAGGCAAGAATGAACTAAAATTTACAGCGACTGACAAAGCCACCAATAAAACAGAACGTAAAATTGAGGTTGAATTTAGACTTTAATCTTTGGCAAAATACAAACCCAAAAAAATCAAGACAACAAAACTTTGAGTAAAGCTGTTGTTAAACATGGCATGACTCATCAAACTAGTGAGGAGGGGTAGATTTTCTTTTTTCTTAACTATTGTTGATTGCCAAATTGTGATCAACAAAAGACTGGTGCCAATTATTCCAAGATTACTGATCAAAAATAAAACTAAGTTGTCTGCAAAATGAGAGTGACTAGGAATTGTTGCTGCAGTGGTTCTATTTTGCGCAGGAATTAGTAGACCTTTGCCAAACCACCAATCCAAACCTCGCATATCTTGTAGTATTTCTTGGTCATTGCTGATTCTGGCAGCAGCGGAAGTAGTTCTGAGCAGATTAACCCCATCACCCCCACTTTGTTTCGGTAGAAAAGGCAAGTAAAATAAAAAGATCGCTATAATCGAGAAAATTGCTTTTTTTGATGATTCTTTGTTGATAAAAAAAATCACCAAACTACTAAGTAAGAAAGCTAAATATGATGATCTCGAATAAGTTAATAAAAGACCCACCGCAAAAAGAGAAATTAAGGGCCAGTTTTTGTTTTTTTGCCATAAATAATAATTGAGATTAAAGACAAAAATTAAACCAGTAAAAGCTGGGTCCAAAATAGTACTAGTTAGTCTATAAAAATGATCATCATAACCTTCATAAACTAAAAATCTTAAATCAGGAAGAAATAAATATTGTAGGAATCCTAGCAAAAGAAGATTAAAAGAAATTAACCTCCACAACCAACTTTTATTTTTTATCTGTTGTTGCAGTAGCAAAACAAAACAAACATAGCTGATTAATCTTAGTAAATACAAAATTGCTCTCAGATCAAATCGACCTTCTATTAAAGCAATGACCCAAGATATGGAGCAACTGAGGAAAAACAAGTAAAGTATTTTTTTTGGCTTTTTTGTAATTTTTTTTGTAATTTCATGAATTTTTTTTCTTTGCACAATTGCAGTAAAAAATTCTTTAAGTAAAAACCCAACAATTAATAAATCATGCAAATAAAAAGCGATTTGATTGGTCAGCTGCACTCTTTGTAGTTGACCAAGTGAAAGTAGAAAAACCAAAGCAATTAAAAAGAATTTCATAGTAATTTACTCAAGACTTTTTTTGGCTCCAACAAGAGCAATTGGTAGAGCAATAATCCTGGCAAGCAAAATGCCATAAACCGCTCCAATTAGACCAAAAGTATTTCCAAAATAAATAATTCCACTAACCATAAAGAATAGGGAAATCGTCATGTGCAAATTAAGGTAGAAATATTGCTTTTTTGCAATAATCAATGCGTAGATTAAATTGGCCACGGTATGAATTAAGCCTGCAAAGGTTAAAACTCTGAGAATGTTAGTTGCCGCCAACCATTCTTTGCCAAGTAATAACTCAACGAAGAATTGTGGAAAGAAAATCAGCGGCAAAGAAATAGCAGTGACGATCAAAATGGTTGATAAGATTGATTTATAAAAAGCTCTCTTGAGTCTTTCCTTCTCTCGGTCTTTAGTCATCTTGCTAAAAATGGGCATGATGCCGTGATAAGCTGATTTTGACAGTTCATAATTAGCTTTATGACTCAAAGCGTAGGCGTTATGATAGATACCTAACTGATAAGTACCGGTAATTTTACCAAGTAAAAAATCATCAATATTGTCATTTAAATAATTAAGCAAGCTGCTTAAACTAAGCCACCTCGCATTTTGAAAAATGCTTTGTCCTCTACTCTTAATGTAGTGAATTATTGGTTTTTCTTTGAGCATCAAAAATGACAACATTACTTCAAAAATAGCTCCCACAATCACTCCCAAGCACATTGCCCAGACAGAATGTAGGACAAAAGCTAGGCCAATTTGAGCTAAGGCTTCAACTGTCAGACGAAGTGAGTTGTAGAGGCTGTCTTTGGCAAAATTGAAATTTTTTTGCCAACTGACAATGGCAGGATTAATAAAACCTTTGATGATGGGAACTAAAGCAACTAAACTAATCATGGGGAACAAACTAGGTTGATTGTAATAGTTACCCATCAAGTAGCCTAAAACAATCATCAATGAGCCAATCACAAAACCCCTAATGATGGCGATGACAAAGGCAGTGTCCAGAAAATATCTAATTGGTTGTTTAGATTGCAGCATGGTGATGTTGACTCCAGTTTGAGTAATACTCTCGGTAGTGCCAAGCGCAATCATTACTAAAGAAAAAAGACCAAATTGCTCAGGACTCAGTAATCTAGCCAGAATAAAAATTTTGGCAAAACTAAGGCCAGTTGTAAAAATTTTTTGCAATGTCTGCCAACTGAATCCAGCAATAGCATGTTTTTGATAAGTCACAGATTCATATTGTAGGTATAAGTAATACCGCTTGCAAGCTAGCTTCACAAAGTAGTAATATGTCCTCTGTTATGAGTAGTGTTTTTGAAAAAATTGGCGCCACTTTTCTTGACTTAGTTGAAACTATGGCTATTTCTTTTTCTATTTTTTTGGTTGTCTATCTTTTTTTCTTGCAGCCTCATCAGGTCAATGGCCAATCAATGGTGCCTAATTTCCAGAGTGGCGAACATGTCTTAACCGACAAGGTTACTTACAAAATGCGTGATCCACAACGTGGCGAAATTGTGGTTTTTCATGCTCCACCAGATGCAAATTGTCCAGAAGGAACTGGCTGTGATTTCATCAAGCGTATTTTGGGAGTGCCTGGAGACACTTTGGAAGTGAAAGAAAATGCTGTTTGGGTCAATGGCGAGAAGCTTCCCGAACCATACATTCCTAGTGATTTTCCGATTTTACCAGGCAATGCCACTAAGGGTAAAAGTGTTTACTTGGGCCCAAATGAATTCTTCGTTTCTGGAGATAATAGGCCCTATTCAAGTGACTCTAGAGCTTGGGGAGCAATTACCAAAGATGAAATTATTGGTAGGGTTTTCTTTAGATATTGGCCACCTTCTGCAATTAGTACGGTTGTCAAAGCTGATTATCCCAGTCCATTTTGAGATGATTTCTTGACATGATAGAATTGAGAAAATCATGAGTTTAGAGCTTCTTTTGCCACAAAATTTTCCTACTTTAGCTTTTCATTTTAATTATCCTCTTGATCGTAAAAGCTATTTTAGAATTGGTGGTAACGCAGAAGTTTTCTTCTCTGCTAATAATCGCCAAGACGCTATTGATTTATTACTTTTTTGCAAAAAGCACCAAATCAAAACCACCATACTGGGTGGAGCTAGCAACGTAATTATTGCTGACGAAGGTTTAAAGGGTCTAGTCTTGAGTTTGAATTTTACTGAATTAAAAGTTTTATCTGAAACTGATAACGAACTGTTGATTCAGGCTGATTCAGGCGTCAAAACTTCTAGTTTAGTGGCGAAAGCAGCTGCCAAAGGTGGTGCTGGTTTGGAAGGCTTTATAGGAGTTCCGGGTGTGCTTGGTGGAGCAATTTACAATAACGCTCATTATTTGGGTGATTTAATTGGTGATTACATCAAAGAGCTTGAGGTTTTTGACGTGAAAAAAGGTAAGATAGTTATATTTCCACGTGAAAAATGTGAATTTGCTTACGAAAAATCCATTTTTCAAAAAAATAAAGATCTTTATATATTTTCCGCTGTTTTTGCGTTAAAAAAAGCCTCTCCAGCTGAAATTAAACAAAAAGTTCGTTTATCGATTGCAAAGAGGGAAACGACCCAACCTTTAGATTTACCTAGTTGTGGTTGTGTTTTTCGCAATCCACCCAACAGTACTACCCTGAAAAAACTTTTTCCTCAATTTGCTCAACAGGAATTTGTTCCTGCAGGTTTTCTTATTGACCAGGCAGGAATGAAAGGAGCTAGGGAAGGTGATATTCAGGTTAGTGAGAAACATGCTGCCTTTTTTGTTAATTTAGGGCAAGGTCAAGCTAGTGATGTTAAAAAATTAATCAAAAGAGTTCAAGCAGTGGTTTTAGAAAAATTCGGTGTTATTCTAGAAGAAGAAGTATTTTACTTATCTTAAAAGTTCTTGTTCTTTAAATTCTTTAAAACAGACACGTTTTCTTCAATAGTCCGTTTTAAAGAATAGGAATTTTAAATAACATCTAGAAGGGTTAAATTTATGAGCAAAGCAAGTTTTGTTGTGACGGGAGGAACTCCACTTTATGGTTCAGTTCGAGTGGGTGGAGCTAAAAATGCTTCCTATAAATTGATGATTGCTGCTCTTCTTGGCAGCAAAGAAAGCCGGCTTTTAAATTTACCAGACATTTCAGACGTTGATTTAGTTGCGGGGATTATTAACGAGCTGGGAGCAAAGGCTCGTCGAGTTGGTGAACGTACTTTTTTCATTGATACTCGCAACTTACGTTTTGCCAAAATTCAAGAAAAACATGGGGAGCAATCTCGTGCTTCTACTCTTTTTATTCCTGTACTTTTGGCCAAATTTGGTCATGCAGAAGTGCCGTTACCTGGTGGTGACAAGATCGGCAAACGACCTTTGGAGCGACACATGATGGGACTTGAAATGATGGGAGCAAAATTTTCACAGGAAAATGGTTTGCTCAAGGCAAGCTGTAAACAACTTCAAGGTTGTCATTATCGTTTTGAAAAAAATACACATACTGGTACAGAAACATTGATTATGGCAGCTGTTCTAGCCAAAGGCGAAACCGTTCTAGAAAACGCCGCAGAAGAACCGGAAATTGATGATTTGATTGCTTTTCTTAATCAGATGGGAGCTAAAATTCGTCGCCGTCCATTCAGAAAAATTGAAATCGAAGGAGTAACTAAACTGAATGGAGCAATTCACAAAATTATGCCAGATAGGAATGAAGCTGTCAGTTATGCTTGTGCAGCAATTGCCAGTCGTGGTGACATTGTTGTTGAAAATGCCAGACAAAAAGATCTTAAGGCTTTTCTAGATAAATTAGATGCGATTGGTGCTGGTTACGAATTGGGTGATTATGGAATTCGTTTTTATTACAAAGGAGAGTTAAGAGCGACTGACCTTGAAACAGAGATTCATCCTGGCTTTATGACTGATTGGCAACCACTTTTTGCCACTCTACTTTGTCAATGTCGTGGTGAGAGCATCATTCATGAGACCGTGATGCAGAATCGTTTTCAGTATGTGGAGGATTTGAAAAACATGGGGGCCAAGATTGAATATTTCAATCCAGTTGTCAAAAACCCAGAGGATTTTTATAACTTCAACTGGCAGGATCGCACTGAAAATGACCGTCATGCCATCAAGATTTTTGGGCCAACTGACTTTAAGGGTGGAGAGTTTACCATCCATGATCTTCGTGCTGGAGCAACAATTCTTTTGGCTGCGATTGGAGCCAAAGGCACAACGGTGTTGCATAATATTGAGCAAATTGAGCGTGGTTACCAGAAAATAGATGAGAAATTGATTGCGGTGGGTGCTAAGATAGAAAGAAGAATTATTTAAGCAAAGGTGAAATATGGGTTCATTAGCACTCTTTTTGGGTATCTTGATTTTTTCTTTTACTTTGACCAGTAGTGCCGTGGTCCCTTTCATTAATTTACTCTACCAATTACGTTTTCGTCGTCAACACCAAGAGACTTTAGATGCTTTTGGTCAGAGAACTCCAATTTTTGATAAATTTCACGCCAATAAAGCTGGGGTGCCTGTTGGAGGAGGTTTGTTGGTAGTGATGATTGTTTCTCTATTTTTTGCCTTGATGATCCCTGCCTTAAATTACTTTGGCATTGAAGTCACCAGTATTCATAATGACAGTCAGGCAGAAGTTAATGTTTTATTTTTTACTTTTTTATCTTTTGCTATCTTAGGACTTTATGATGATATTAAAAAATTTTTTCATTTTGATGACAAAAAGTTTTTTGGTTTAAGAATGAGGCAAAAGTTGTTTTTACAGATAATTTTGGCACTAATTATTGCGTGCATGATTTACTTTCAATTAGAAATTTCAATTCTCCACATCCCTTTTGTGGGCACTTTCCAATTGGGTTATTTTTATATTCCCTTTGCTGCTTTTGTGATTGTGGCCTTTGCCAATGCTGTAAATATTACTGATGGTTTGGATGGTTTAGCAGCTGGTTTATTATTGTTCTCTTTGTTTGGTTTGTGGATTTTATCTTCAACCATTTTGGATGTGCCTCTGTCAGTTTTTATTGCTCTTTGGCTTGGGGCTTTAGTTTCTTTTCTTTACTTTAATGTTTTTCCTGCCAGAATTTTTATGGGTGATGTTGGCTCTTTGGCTTTTGGAGCAACCCTGGCGGTGATTGGTTTATTACTTGGCAAAATCTTGGCACTTTTAATCATTGGTTTTATTTTTGTTATAGAAATTGCTAGCTCATTGGTTCAACTTTCAGCTAAGAAATATTTAAAAAGGAAAATCTTGCCTGCTGCTCCCTTGCATTTAACCTTTCAAGAAAGAGGTTGGGCTGAGCCAAAAATTGTTCAGAGAGCTTGGCTTTTACAAATTATGTTAACAATTTTTGGAGTTTGGTTGGCAGTTATCTAATCAAAATAAAGTCCAATGTTATCATCTACAAAATTTTTTCTAGGAATTCTAATCATTCTTTCTCTCACTGGGTTATTTTTTGTTTTTGAAGCGTCAACTGTAGAGAGTTTCAAGCTTTTCGGCCATCAGTATTATTTTTTTAGGCAACAGGCGCTTTGGCTCTGTTTGTCTTTTATAGCTCTATTTGTAATTAGTAAAATTAATGCCAAATTTTTTGAAAAATTTGCTTTGCAATTTTATATTTTGGCAATTTTTTTGCTAGTTTTAACATTAATACCAGGGATTGGCTTGAAATTAAATGGTGCCAGACGTTGGCTAGCCTTACCTTTTGGCACGTTGCAAACTGTGGAAATTTTCAAACTCATTTTGATTAATTTCTATGCTTATCTTTTGTCTAAAAAATTAAATCTAATGAGTTTTTTATTTTTTCTTTTTTGGCCAATTATTCTAATTCTTTTGCAACCAGACTTTGGATCATTGATGATTTTGGTTGCTAGTAGTTTTATTATGTATTTTTTGGCTGGAGGACCGATTAAGCTATTATCAATTTTATTTGGAGCTGGCTTTTTTCTGGCACTTTTGATAGTTCTACTTAGTCCTTACCGGAGAGAAAGGCTAGTTACATTTCTCAATCCACAAGACAATACTTTAGAAGAATCCTATCATGTTCACCAAATCACTTTGGCACTGGGAGGCGGGTCTTGGTTTGGACGAGGAATTGGTAATTCTTTACAGAAATATTCTTATGTTCCTGAGGCTAGTAGTGACTCTATTTTTGCCATTGTGGCAGAGGAAGTTGGATTTGTAGGCTCATCACTTATTATTGTGCTATTTATTTTTTATTTTATTGCAGCCGACCTGATGATTAAAAATAAAATATTAAGTAACTATGAATACTTGCTTTACTACGGAATTCTTGCTTGGCTAGCCATGCAATTATTATTTAATTTGTCGGCTGTGGTGGTAATACTACCTCTTAGTGGCATGCCCCTACCATTTTTTTCTCAGGGTGGGTCTGCTCTTCTAATGTCTTTTGTGGCGAGTGGGGTTTTACTCTCAATTGCTTCTCATGCTAAGATTAGAAAATAGTTGTTTTAAATCAAAATGAGAATTTTAATGAGCGGAGCTCATTTAACCCCTGCCTTAGCCATGATCGACTTTATTAAGTCTAATCATCCTGAAGATGAGGTTTTATTTGTTGGTCGAGTCTATAGTCAAGAGAAACTTACCCAAAAGGCTGTCGAAAAAGAAGAAGTGGAAAAAAGACGAGTTAAATTCATTCCTTTTACCGCTTCTAAATTTGTCAATTATTCCCTTTTGGGAAAAGTTACTACTTTTTTGACATTCCCCAAAACAGTGACAGCAGCGAGAAAAATTTTGATCAAGGAAAAAATTGATCTTTTTTTATCCTTTGGTTCTTATTTAGCAGTACCTTTTGCTTTAGCAGCAAAAAGTTTGGGAATTGCCATAGTGACTCATGAACAAACAGTGGTGATGGGTAGAGCTAATCAGTTTATTGCTACTTTAGCTGATCAAGTGGCCATTTCTTACTTTGAAACTAGCAAATTTCTGAAAAGAAAAGATTTCGTTTTGACCGGCAATCCAGTTAGGTCAAGAATTTTCGCTAAGGATTTACAAAGACCCACTTGGTTGCCTCAGGAAAGTAAAAATATTTTATTGATTATGGGTGGCAATCAAGGATCTTTCGTGATTAATGATTTGATTAAGAATAATTTGCCAGAATTATTAACTAAATATACCTTGATTCATCAGTGTGGACGAGCTAACAAAATTAAAGATTCTTTTGCGGAGTTAAATCGAGTTAGAGACACTTTAGCAATAAACTTAAAAACAAAATATTTCATCAAAGAGTGGATTGCAGAAGAAGATTTATTTTGGATCTACCAACATGCTAAATTTGCTATTTCTAGAGCTGGAGCCAATGCAGTTTTGGAGTTGTCGCTGGCACCTTTACCAGCGATTCTTATTCCTTTACCAAATACTTATCAGGATGAACAGATGGCTAACGCTTTAGCCATGCAAAAAATTGATGGGGCGCTTATTTTGCAGCAAGAACACTTAAATTCAATTACTTTGATGGACAGTGTTAATCATTTGGAAAAAAATTACAAGACAATGCGTTTAAGTTTGGCTAATAATCAATCTTATCAGGCAGCTAGTGCCAAACTTTATCAACTTTTATTGATCGCTAACCGCAGCAAGGGAAAATTGCTTTTGTGAAAATTCTACGTTTTCTTATTTTTTTTAGCATTGTTTTTGTCTTTTTTAGATTTATTTTTGTTTTCAGGAAAATTAATTGCTTGCTAGAGCAGGCTGTTATAGAGAATGGTGTTTGTGAGAAAATCAATGATCGTTTTAGAGGTAAGTCTTTATTCTTTACTGATTTGGAAAATGATGCTATTTGGGATGAGTTAATGACCAGTCAAGAGTATGGTCAAGTTTATCAATATCAAAAAATCAGCAAATCTTTGTCCGGACAAGCCAATTTATCACTTCTGTCTAAGTTACCCGATTATCGTTTAATTATTGGTTCTGAAAGCTATTTACTTAATCAGAGCCATAAGCTCAAAAATAACCAAGAACATTTGGTTTTGCCAAGCATTGAATTTAAAGCTGATTCAGTTTTGATTGCTCATGGCTACTTAAATGAAGACTATCATCAAAAGTTTCTCGCTCTCAGCACTGCTTTACGCAAATATCAGATCACAAGCACTAGAATTATTTGGCAAAGTGATCAAGAGATTCACCTAATTCTTCAGGAAATTGAGGTTATTCTTGATGATCTAAAAGAATTTGATTATCAAATAGAACGTTTATCATTGATTTTGAAACAACAAGAGGTTCAAGCGATTTTATCCGACAAAAAAATTCTTGACATGCGTTTTAATTTGCCAGTCTTAAAAAATTACTAAAATAATGGACAATACTTAGAAAATTTTGTATAGTCTATGTTAGCTTTAAGCCTTAAGTAAAAGATATGAGTAAAGAACAAATAATTGCCGCTATTGATTTGGGAAGTGATAAATGTACCACTCTAATTTCTAGAGTTACTGAAACTGCTAAGTTGCAGGTGCTTGGTTTTTCTGTTGTGCCCTCTAGAGGGATGAAAAGAAGCATGATTATTGATTTGGAGCAGGTTTTAAATACCGTGACTCAAGGTCTAAATGCAGCAGAACGAATGGCGGGATTTAGCGTCAAGAGTGTTGTAGTTTCTATTTCTGGGGTTCACATCAGGTATAAAAATTCCAGAGGTGTAGTAGCAGTCGCTTCAGCTGATCAAGAAATTGTACAAAGTGATGTGGATCGAGTCATTGAAGCTGCTCGAGCTGTTTCTATGCCAGCCGATCGTGAGATTATTCATGTTGTTCCCAAAGATTTTAAAGTAGATTCGCAAGACGGAGTTAAAGATCCGGTTGGTATGACTGGAGTGCGTTTGGAAGCAGAAGCACACATTATTACTGGTCTTACCACTGCGATGCGCAATTTAGAAAAATGTATCAGCGACTTAGGTTTGAAGGTTGATGCTTTCGTATTTTCCGCTCTCGCCGCTTCTCAAATTGCTTTGACTGAGACAGAAAAGGAACTTGGAGCAGTTTTGGTGGATATCGGTGCAGGTACCACAAGTGTAATTGCTTATGTTGAAGGGGCATTAGAATTTTCTGCTGTTTTGCCGATTGGAGCTAAACATATTACCCAAGACATTGCTTTAGGTTGCCGCATTCCGATGGATGATGCCGAAAAACTAAAACTATATTTAACTGACAATGCGGTAGAAGATTTAAGGCCTCATCCTGGTGAATCAAAAATAGACTTTACCAAAAGAAAAAGAAAACTAGATGCAATTGATCCAGAAAAGGTAGGTATTGCTCATAATGATTTGCTATCCAAAAAAACTTTGGTGGCTGGCATTATGGAGCCTCGTATCCGTGAAATTTTTAAATTGATTATGCAAGAGTTGGATAAAGCAGATCTACTCTCTTCAAATAAAGTGCCAGCAGGGTTGGTTTTAACTGGTGGTGGAGCAATGACGGCTTCTGTTGTTGAGGTAGCTAAGAAGATAAGTAATTTGCCGGTTCGTTTGGCTATGCCAGAAGAAATTGAAGGTTTGACTGAAGATATCAAGAGGCCAAATTTTGCTGTGGCAGTTGGTTTATTAAGTTATGCCTTGAAACAAGGCAATTTAACTGTGGCGACTGAAGAATTTAATTGGCAAAACTTTTTACCAAAAGATTTATTTAAAAATATTTTTGACAAAATCAAAAAGGCAAGTAAATCAATTTTACCTTGATTTCTCTGTTGCAGTTTGATATAAAAAGTGTAGATTAGGAAGACATATGGGACTTGTTAAACCTTCAAATACAACTTTTGCCAAAATTAAAGTGATTGGCGTAGGTGGTGGTGGTAGCAACGCAGTTAATTCGATGGTCTTGTCTAGACAGATTGCTGGGGTTGAATTTATCACTGTTAATACCGATGCTCAAGCTTTATTGACCTCTAAAGCAGAAACCAAGATGCAGATTGGCAGTAATTTCACTCGTGGTTTGGGTGCTGGAGCTGATCCTGAAGTGGGTCGTACTGCTGCTGAAGAAAGTCGTGAAAAACTCAAGGACTTGTTATTTGACACCGACATGGTGTTTATCACTGCAGGTATGGGCGGTGGAACCGGCACTGGTGCGGCACCAATTATTGCTGAAATTGCCAAAGAAGCTGGAGCGTTGACAGTGGCTGTGGTGACCAAGCCTTTTGCTTTTGAAGGTATTCGTCGTATGCAAACTGCTGAGGAAGGAATTGAGGCTCTCAATGATACGGTTGACACTTTAATTGTGATTCCCAACCAACGTTTGTTGGAAGTCGTGGACAAAAAAATGACTTTCATTGATGCTTTCCGCTTAGCCGACAATGTGCTTGGTCAAGGTGTCAAAGGTATTTCAGATTTAATTACAGTGCCTGGCATGATTAATGTTGACTTTGCTGACGTCAAAACGATTATGGTTGATTCTGGTTCAGCTCTGATGGGTATTGGTGAAGCTTCTGGTGAGGATCGCGCGGTGGTGGCTGCCAGAATGGCGGTGTCATCACCGTTACTCGAAGTTTCTATTGATGGTGCGAAGGGGATTCTTTACAACATCACTGGTGGTCCAGATATGACCATGAGTGAAGTTTCTGATGCTTCTTCAGTGATTGCTGATAGTGCCGATCCAGATGCCAACGTTATCTTTGGTGCAACGATTGATGAGAATATGGGTTCCAAGATTAAGATTAGTGTGATTGCCACAGGTTTTGGTGACAACTATCCGGGCTCTGGTCCAAGAGCGATGTTTGGAGCTTATGGTCGGGAATCGCGTCGCAAAATGACTGGTCCAACTGCAGTATATAGAAAACAGGATGAAGAGGAAGAAGAAGAAGAAAAGATTGATCATGCTCCGAGCGGTTTTACTCAGCCCCAGATTGTGCCAGCCAAGCCCAAACAAGAAGAAACTCAGGAAACTCATAATCCCTTTGTCCGCTCAGCTCTTTTCAATTTGCGTAAAAAAGATGAAAAGAAAAGAGATGATCAAAGTGACAAAAAAGAGGATATTGAAAGTGATGATGAATTTGCTGAGTTTGATGTCCCTGCGTTTTTGAGAGATCGATAAATTAGTGCTATAATCATCTTTAGTTTTAAAACCGTTCTAGCCACTATCAATGGCAAGGTGCTTGAAGAAATTTTCTTGTTATCAGGCAAGAATTGATTAGAACAAGCCGGGTGAGCCCGTGATTGCTTAAAATTAAGTAAAGATTTGCCTTTTAGCAAATCTACCAAGCGGCTGGTACCTTTATCTTGTGCGAGATAAGCCTGCTTAGAAACGATAAGTTTTTTCGTTTTTAAGCAGGCTTTTTTGTATTAAAAATTCGTAACCTTAAATAAGAGGAAAAGATGAAAATCAAAGATTTTAGACAAGTACCAAATTTTCCAGAATTAGAGCAAAAAGTTCTAGAATTTTGGGACAATGACCAAACTTTTCAAAAAACACTTGATCAGAGAAGTGATGATAATTATTTCTCTTTTTATGATGGACCACCTTTTGCTACTGGTCTACCCCATTATGGTCATTTGATGCAGTCCATAATCAAGGATTTGATTCCTCGTTATCAGACTATGAAGGGTAAAAAAGTTCGTCGCGTTTGGGGTTGGGATTGCCATGGTTTGCCAGTGGAAAACATTATTGAAAAAGATTTGAAGCTTGATAGCAAAAAAGACATTGAGAACTACGGTGTGGGCAAATTTAATGAAGCTTGCCGTCAAACTGTTTTAACCTATGCAGAGGAATGGAAGAAAACCATTCGTCGCATTGGCCGTTTCATTGACATGGATCATGCTTACAAAACCATGGATAAAGATTTCATGGAAACAGTGTGGTGGGTGTTTCGCCAGCTTTGGGATAAGGGTTTAATTTATAAAAGTCATAAATCGATGCATATTTGTCCGCGTTGTGGTACTCCCTTATCCAATTTTGAAGTGACGCAAGGCTATAAAGATCTTAAAGATCTTTCAGTATTTGCTAAATTTGAATTACAAGGTGCGGCAGAAAAATTAGGAGTTGATCATGAGGAAAAAATTTATGCTGTAGCCTGGACCACCACTCCTTGGACTTTACCAGGCAATGTGCTTTTGGCAGTTGGCCAGAAACTAGAATATGTTTTGGTCAAAATTGCTGAAACAACTGGTTTAATTGTAGTGGCCAAAACTCGTTTAGCTGAAGTCATTGCGGACAAAGATTTTGAGCTAATTGGTGAGCCTTTTTCAGGCACCAATTTACTTGGATTAACTTATACACCAGTTTTTCCCTACTTTGCCACTTGGTCTAAGGCTTTTCGTGTAGTTGCTGCTGATTTTGTAAGCACAGAGGAAGGAACAGGTATTGTCCACATTGCACCGGCTTTTGGTGAAGATGACTATAATCTTGGCCAAGCAGAAGGTATTGAACTATTACAGCATGTAGGCATGGATGGTCGTTTCAAGAGTGAAGTGACTGATTTTGCTTCGATGGAAGTTAAGCCAAAAGATAACCCACAAGCCGCTGACATTGAAATTGTCAAATATTTAGCAGCTCACGGCACATTGTTTGCTAAAAAGAAAATTGAACATAGTTATCCTCACTGTTGGCGTTGTGATACACCCCTGCTTAATTATGCGACCGATAGCTGGTATGTCAAAGTTAGTGCTTTCAAAGATCAGTTGCTAGCTAATAACGAAAAAATCAATTGGCAACCAGATCACATTAAGCATGGACGTTTTGGCAAATGGCTAGAAGGTGCTCGCGATTGGGCTATTTCACGCAATCGTTATTGGGGAACCCCATTGCCTATTTGGGAAAGTGAAACTGGTGATTTTATTTGCGTTGGTTCAGTTCAAGAACTAGAAGAACTTTCTGGCCAAAAGGTAACTGATTTGCACAAACACATGGTTGACCCAATTGTGATCCAGAAAGATGGCAAAACTTATCGCCATATTCCAGAAGTGTTAGATTGTTGGTTTGAATCTGGCTCGATGCCCTATGGTGAGTTGCATTATCCATTCAAGAATCAAGACTTTTTCAAAAAAGCTTTTCCTGCCGATTTCATTTCCGAAGGTCAAGACCAGACTAGAGGTTGGTTCTACACCTTACATGTTTTGGCTACTGCTTTAACTTTGGGAAGTGAGCACCAAACTAGCTCTTTCAAAAATGTGATGTGCACTGGTCTCATTATGGCGGCAGATGGTAAAAAAATGAGTAAACGCCTCAAAAATTATCCTGAGCCTGGAACAATTTTGGATCAATATGGAGCTGACGCACTACGTCTTTACTTGATGTCTTCGCCGGCAGTTAAAGCAGAAACGCTAAATTTTGATGAAAAAGATGTGGCCAATTTACGTCGTAAAGTATTCATTATTTGGTGGAATATTTTGGCTTTTTATAAAACTTTTGCCAACCATCAAGCTGGTTTCTTTGATCTAAGTAGCAACAACCGACCAAGTAATATTCTTGATCGCTGGATTTTGAGCCGTTTGCAGAGTGTAATTAAAGAGTTAACTCTGCAGCTTGATTCTTATGATGTGATGAAAGCTAGCCGTTTGTTAGCTCCTTTCATTGACGAATTATCAACCTGGTATTTACGCTCTTCTCGCGAAAGAATCAAAGCGGCAGATAACAAGGAAGTTAGTCAGGTTTTTGCTACGGTTATTTATGAATTAGCCAAGTCTTTTGCTCCAATTGTGCCATTCTTTACAGAAATAATTCATCACAATATGATTGGTCAAGAAAACTCAATTCATTTACAAGAATTTCCAAGTTATAGGGAAGCATTTTTTGATCAACAATTAGAAGAATCGATGGCTACCCTTCGCAAAATTGTCGAAGCAGCTCATGCTTTGCGCAAACTCAGACAAGTTAAAGCCCGTCAACCGCTAGCCAGTCTCAAGGTAAGTGGTTATGGTCAATTAGCTTACCTAAAAGAACTAGCAAAATTGCTTGAGGCTGAAATTAATGTCAAAAATATTGAATGGTTATCAGCAGCTGGCGAATTGTCGGTTGATTATGATTTCAAGTTAACTCAAGAGCTCAAAGAAGAAGGTGAAGCTCGAGATTTGATTCGTCAAATCCAAGATTTACGTAAGGAAGCAAAGCTGGATATTAACCAAATTGTTGACTTAGAATTACCTAGTTGGCCGGCTACCTATAAGACAGAAATTGAAGAAAAAACCAACACTCGTTTGCAACAAGCGACCCTAATGAAGCTTAAAATTAATTTGTAGTAACAAGTATTTTTTATGCGCAAGTATTTTTTGTTGAGTCTCATTTTTCTTTTTGCGATTTTATCGCTGACAACTTTACGCAGCATTGTGCCAGAATTGCTTTATAAGCAGGCAATTTCTTTTTTTTTAGCTTTCCTTGTTTTTTTACTTGCTAGTAAACTACCCTTTATTTTTCATTTGCACCTAGCGAAGTGGCTATATTTATTACTTAATTTGTTACTGCTCTTTTTATTGATATACGGATCAATTACTCGAGGAATTTCAGCATGGATTGTTTTGCCTCTTGGTTTTAAGTTTCAACCTTCTCAATTAGCTGTGCCAATTACTGCCTTATACTTAATTGCCTGTTTCCCTAAAGAAATGAAATTTACTTGGTTTACTTTATTTAAAAGTTTATTAATTATTGCCTTGCCAGCAATTTTGATTTTGCTAGAACCAGACTTTGGGACAGTATTAGTTTTTATTGTAGCAATGTCAATTTTCTTATTTTTTAATCAACTTATTTTTAAACAAATTTTAGGTTTATTTTTACTTGCTTTTTTAGGTGCCCTGATTTTATGGACATTGGTTTTTAAAGATTATCAAAAAAGTAGACTGCTAAGTTTTTTGCACTTGTATCAACCTGTTCAATCAAGCCAAACAGAGAAAAAAGAAAGTAGTAGTGCTTATAATGCCCGTCAAGCTTTGATTGCCGTTGGTAGTGGACAATTGTTTGGTCGTGGAATTGGTCAAGGAGTCCAATCACATTTGAGATTTTTACCAGAAAGGCAAACTGATTTTATTTTTGCTTCTTTTAGTGAAGAATGGGGTTTCTTGGGAGTCTTTTTTTTACTTGGACTTTATTTTGCTTTGTTAGCCTTTTTGTTGTATGTAGCTTACAAAATTGATGATTTTAGCTCAAGACTTTACTTGCTAATTTTATTCGGCATGTTATTGATACAAATTTTCATTAATGTTGGCATGAATTTGGCAATTTTACCTATTACTGGTATTACTTTGCCATTTTTGTCTTACGGAGGTAGTAGTGTAATTTCTTTATTTTTTGCTTTAGGAGTGGCGCAGTCTATTATTGGCAGTTTCAAGAAGAAAGCAATTAGGAGCTTTTACTAGAGCAATAAGTCTGATATAATCCCTTCCGTTATGTCAAAGTACGCAATCATTCAATTACAAGGCAAGCAATATCAAGTTCAGGAAGGCGACGAATTTTTGGTCGACCAACTAAATGAGGAAGCCTCAAAGAAGTTTGATGTGACCGACGTTTTGCTATTGGTTACAGACAAAGATCGTCAGATTGGTCAGCCTTTAGTTGAAGGAGCCAAAGTTTCTTGCGAATTGGTTTCTAACCAAAAAGGTGAGAAAATTCGCGTTGCCAAATATAAATCTAAATCCAGATATAGAAAAGTGCGTGGTCATCGTCAGTACCAAAGCACCATCAAAGTTCTTAAAATTGCTTAAGAATTGTTTCTGGTCTTTTTGTTATGCCCAAATTTCTAATTCTCTTTGGTAATACCACTTTTTTGTCTAAGTTAGAATTTGAGGCTTTATACCCTA